>CALGND010000017.1 GCA_937958675.1 uncultured Granulosicoccaceae bacterium | reverse complement strand
GCCTTGGATTGCAACTCCAGCGTTATTTGTTGCCGAGGCTGCACCGCTGTTGGCCACAACGTTGCCTTGACCGACTGCATAACCACCAATGACCGTGTCGATAGCACCATTTTGGAGCAGTATCCCATTCTCGCCAGTGCCCCAATTACTGCTTAGCGTTGCGTCTGTTCCAATCACATTGCCTTGGATAATGGTGTCATTACTAGTACCGTCGATTTCAATACCCGATGCAGCAGTACCCGCTATCAGATTGTCGTTTATGGTCACGAAATCAACGCTATTTTGGAGGAATATTCCAGCCCTGCCGATACCAAGATTAATATCACCACTTTCCGATACACCAATGACATTATTGCTAACGGCTGCTAGGTCGGAACCACCATCTCTGATATGTATGCCGTCTTCGCCCACCCCAGCGATCAAATTGCCATGCTCGGCAGTGGCTCCACCAATAATGGCATTAGCAGCGTTAAATTCCACACGCACACCATCGAAGCTAATCGCAACGACGTTGTTACCCGTCTCGTCAACTCCGATAAAGTTACCGCTGACCTGAGCACCGGTCGCTACCGAACCAGTGATGACAACGCCATTTGCGCCACCAGCAATAACGTTTCGATCTGCATTTGTGTTACCACCTATTACTGCGTTGCCGCCTTCAACATAAACTATTGCAGCGCCTATAGACTCTCCAGCGGCTTCTAATCCGGTCGTATCCAGACTCCCCAGAAAATTGCCCGCGACTACAACATTGTCTGCACCTGCGTCGATTGAAATTGCATTATCAACAAAATCACGAATAACCAATCCTCTGATTTCAGAATTGCCCCCGGTAGCGGTGACATTGATACCATCGGCATTGACATCATTACCATCGATAACGACAATTGGATTACTACCATTGCCAATGAAATCTGGCTCGGAGGTTCCATCTATAAAAACTTCTTCAGTTATTGATGGCAACGCGGAGCTCAACGAAATAACATGCGGCCCGCCTCCGGCAATATTAAAATTAATCTGATCAGCACCAACCGCAGCGTTAGCATTAGTAATTGCCTCTCGCAAGGAGCCCGCCCCGGAATCATTAGTATTGAGCACAGTAAATGTCCCTAACACAGACGCATAGTCATCTTGCATTGCTAGGCTGATCGGCACATCGCTGTTAATTTCGCCCGTGCGATACTCGAGCTCCCAGTCGCCACCCGCAGCGGCTGTACCTGTTGTGTTATCACTTGCAGCGACATCTGCGCCAGTCAATTGGGAAATCTGTTCAATCAACGCCTGACCGTCACTTGATCCCGCTAGATCACAACCATAAATTAAAATATCTGCATCGTCCGATAAGCTGCTTTTCCACAGTTCAAGTTGAGCCGTGTTATCTGCTAGGTTGGCAAGAGATAGTTGGTCATTGCCTAAGGTTATGCCACTGCTGTTACTGTGCGAAAACAGATGTACCGCATCGATGTCATCCAGAGTGGAAAGCTGCTTGGATATCTGGCTCAGTCCATCCTGTCCAGGCTCAAGTACCAGTATTGTTAACTCAGTATTTTGTGGGGCCGTGCTGCTTACGTCAGCAATCAACTGTTGGTAATTGGTGACCTGAGGATCCACCACAATCAAGACACGTGATGCGACAACATCATCGTCCAAGCCAGACGGATCGGCAAGAACTGGATCCGCAAGATCAGCCGTCGATTGATGATTCAACAGTGCGGCACGTAAGCGCTGCTGCAGTTCAGAATCTGAAGGTGTTGTAGTATCAAGGGCTAGTAGGTCTAGGCCTGGGAGGTCTGCCGACAACAAGATACGCGCCGGCAGCCTCTCAACTATCATGCGATCATTGCTAAGGTTTGTACGCGGCTCGGTGTCTTTTTTATGTACCGAAGCTGTGCATTTTCGTCGCGGAAACATGATGCAACATCAAGTCAAAAAGTGCAGCATGAGTTCACGCTGTACCGTCATATTCATTGAGCGCTCGAAGGAGATTCACAATCCGCGCTTATGAAGCTTTGTCCTCGCTGGCCAACCAGGAAATATTCCTCACGAGATTTCTCCCATGGTCGAATTTCCGATTCGATGTTTTTCGAGGACAGTTGTTTCACCCTAGAGGCGGCTTTGTCATGTTCGCGAAAAGCGCCGATGGACACTCGCACCGGCGTTATTTTGCTGGGTAAAAATGAATCAGTTATGCCAGCAGTTTCCAAGCTCGAAAGGTATGTGCTCGCATCGTCGCGTGAGTCAAACTCTGGCGACATAACAAAGTAACCCTGTTTCTCGATAACCAACTTTGTCACAAGCTCTACAGTTTCACCACGTAGAGACCACTTCTTGGCTTGCTCTTGTGCGACACCCTTTTCAATATAAGGACCTTCGCTAATACAGGAAAGTTTATTTTGAGGATTGGTATTGCCACTATCAACGATAACCGGAGCGCCGATCCGCTCTTCTCCATTCTGTTTTGTTTCACCTTGATCACTGACCATAGGCACCTTCAGCGCTGCCACAGTCGGCACCATCGAAGTCACCTTTACATCCACAGTGGCTTTATCACGTGAGAGCACATTAGGCTTTAGCTTTGTGTCATTGCTGACGGTCGATTGCGAGTTCGCAGCGCTGGCTACCGATACTTTGTCGTTAATAAAATTGAGCTGACAACGCAAACCAGCTGTGATGGTAAAGTCTGGATTTGGCAACTCCAACCTAACTCCAAAAGTGCCACTGGCAACATCAACAACATTGTCGACACGGTCAACCTGCGCGGTCCAGCGTTTGTCCGGGTTGTCAGATGAGACAATTTCTGCACTCATGCCAGGCACGATATCGCCAACATGCTCAGCAGGAATGATGGTTTCGATATGCAGTGGATGAAGTTGCACAATGCGTAGTATCGGATCAGAATCAACATACTCTCCTGCTGATTTAAACGTCTCCACGACAACACCACTGAACGGGCTGCGGATAGTACGTTTCTCTAAAACCACTTTTGCCCTAGCCAATTCAAGCGCTAAAATATTCTTGTTTTCCACGGCCTTAAGCAGCTGCTGTTCGCCAAGCTGTGCTTCTGTTTTGCGATCATCGAGATCTTTCGCTGATACGGCACTTTGCTGGGTCAGCTTTTCAACGCGAGAAAACTGTCGGTTTGAATGATCGGCACTGAGTTGTCTAAAATTAACTTCTGCAGCCGCATGCGCACGGGCGGTAGCCAGAGCAACAGCGGCTTGCTCAGCGCTGGATTCAAGTTGTGCTAAGGGGTTCCCTTCTCTGACAAACTCTGATCTGTCAACCAGAAGTGACTGCAGCACACCTATTGAGTCGCTGCCAATGTCGGCTTCCTGACTGGGGTATATCACGCAATCAACATTCTCTAGGCTATTAATATTGGCTGCGCGCGCACTCGAAAGCGAGGAAAACACGCCTAACAGCACTAGCGGGAGTATTTTTATCCAGCTTGCCTCATATTGAAATTCTCGTGACACCGTAAACCCTCTGAAACCTATCTGGATATAACCCGCGGCACACCTAGTTATCACCAATGCCGGAGTCACGTCTTTACCAGTACATATAAAGTTCTTCCAATCACTAGTAATGCAATTCTCACTCCATCCGGAACGAGGTTAGCTACGGCTTACTCAATATCGCTAAATTCGGTAGGTTATTTCACAGTGCGCAACGTAAAGGCCGCTCTGTCCAGGTGGTTACACGGCCAGCCGGGCCAGTACTAATTGTCGAAGCTTTCGTGACCATTGCAGGAGCAACGATTCATTCCCGTGGTAAAGCTTTACAAAGACACGCCCCCCAATCCCGGCGGTTACGGTGTCCGCTGGTAACGCCAGATCAATCTGGAAGAATTCAGATTCCGCCGTTAGTCCTGTGTCGTCGGATAGGTCGGTGCGAACAGGCCCTCCTACAGCTTTACCCAATGCAGCACTAGGAAGCCGAAAACCTCCGGCAGGGGTTTCCCGCAGAGTATTGGCTTTGTGAACGGTTCCCATCTGGCTTGCTAGCATGATCTCTGCCGATTTAATTCCACCACTCAGGCTTCCAACACTTCCCTGATTGACCACCGCCCGGATAGTCGAATGGTTCTGCTGAACAACGAATGCCAGCAGATCACCTTCTCGCATAAATTTACCTGTCAATTCGTGCGGATCACTAAAGACAATCACACCATCGGCTGGGCTGCGAATTGTCAGCGCATACTGATCTGCTTTCAATGCGTCCAATTGGCTAGCCAAAGTGACAGAGTCTGAAGACGCTATTTCACCTTCTACACGACTTTTTTGCTGCGCTATTGCCTGAGCTGTGCGCAACTCGGACTGCCTCGATTGGAGAATTTTAAGGTCTGATTCAAGCTTGCGGTTGGATAGTTGAAGAATGATGTCGCCTGCTTTAACCTGATCACCGGATGTGACATCCACTGATGCAACAAAACCACCCGTTTTTACAATGACTTCTGAGTCATCCCCGGCCCACACTACTCCTTGAGAACGGGTTACCAACGGCACTGGAACGTTCAGCATGGCCACTATGGTGATCAGAGGCACCACCGCAATAGCAACACTACGCAACCGTCGCGATTGCAACTGTGAGTTTGATATTAAATACTTCGCCGATGCGATGATGGTTTTAACAACTTGTTTGTAAATTGCCCAGGCCGCTAGAATCACTCCGACGACCAAGTATTTCTGAGTCAAAAACAATGCGATTCCCAGAAGCACCAACATCCTGTAAATAGGTGATAAGAGGCCATACACCAAAAACCATTTGCGTTCGCCAATGCACGCCACAGGAGACACACTCTCACTCAATCCCAGCGCGTACCGCTGTATCAGATAAATGTAATATCGGGAGGAGC
This sequence comes from uncultured Granulosicoccaceae bacterium, assembly GCA_937958675.1. Classification (GTDB taxonomy): domain Bacteria; phylum Pseudomonadota; class Gammaproteobacteria; order Granulosicoccales; family Granulosicoccaceae; genus Granulosicoccus. The sequence continues at coordinate 154,739 of CALGND010000017.1, read as the reverse complement.
GTGAGGCGAGATTTGGAATCTCGACCAGGTCTTCAAGTACGTAATATCCATCGAATCGTAACAATGGGTTTCCGTTATACAACAAGGTTGACAAGCCACCGATGAGCGTCACCTTTAACGCAAGATCATTAACTAGGCCGGGTTCGGTTACCGACCACACAAGGACGCCTAGTGCGGCCAAAAAGAGTTCGACTAAAATACCGGCTGCACTGACCAACGCACGTTTTCGTTTATCCCTAAATGCTAGGGACGCAGAGCCATCAACATAGGGAACAGGCATAAATACCAGAAAAAATATGCCAGCATCGTGCACTTCACCACCCCAACGTTTAATCGCTAGGCCATGCCCCAGCTCATGAAGCGCTTTCACTGCACAATATAAGAGCCAGAAGGTCGCAAAATCTTTTACACCGAAAGACTGGTGTCTAATATCATGCGTAAAATTTGCGTGATCTAACAGTACCAACATCAGCGCGGATAACATGATCAGCACCCAGGCCACCATTCCCGCAGGAGAGAGAACCCAGCGCAACAACGGAGTTAGTGCGTTGAGCAGTCGATCGGGGTCTAGCAGAGAGAATCGCAGTGAAAGAGGATTACCCCATTGCTGTAGGCGTTTTTGTTCCTGTGAGTGATTAAATCGTCGCAGCGCGTCCCTTGAACTGACTGACAAACCGCCCTTGAGCGCCTCAAATTCATGTAGCTGCGAGACAACGCCTAACACTTGCTCAGCATTAATTGCCTGATCACCCGATTTTGAATCAGCAATTATTTCAAGAATTTCACGTATCGAGTAATCTCCATCAAATCGGCCGATGAGATCATACGCAGTATTATTGACTCTTATAAAACGGCCAGCATTCTCATCCTGCAGCAGGTACCAGCGGCTACCACGAAATTCCTGCGCAACAACTCTGATATTGCGGCGCAAACGCGGCCTAAGATTGAGCACGCTATTCCATAGCGACTGATCCATTTCACTGATAAATGATTGACTATCCATTATTGATTGCGTTGGATTAGAAGCCAAAATACCAAGCACTCATTTTCAATCGTTCACGTAACGATTGGGTCCACACGCGTCCGATAGTACTGTCCCCTACAGAGATCTTACCGACTCCTTGCATACCGGGGCGTAGGTTTTCAGGCGGATTCTGCAGTATCGCCTCTACCCTAAATACATTTTGATTTTGCCTAACCGATGCAATTGGAAACGCCTTTTGAATCGTGAATTCAATTGACTTATCAGGACTACCAGTTAGGCGCAAAACACCGTTTTGCCCATCGGCTAGCTTCCCAACATCATATTCATTAATATCGAGTATCACTTTGAAACCCGTCAACGGAACCAGCTCATACAGCAATTGACCTTGCTCCACTGGCGTACCAGATAATTGCGATAAATCGCCACTGACCAACATCCCGTCAAAAGGCGCAGTGATTTCGTTGTGAGCCATTTCGCTTTCAACCAGTGCAAGCTGTGCGTCCGACTGTTCCAGTCGTGCTGAGATTATAGCGATTTGCGCTTTGTCCCGATTTGCCCACGCGAGTTGGTACTCACTCGCAAGTTTGTCTCGCTCACTACTTGTTTTTTCAAACTGCAAAGCCAGAGCACTGTCATCCAGCGCGACCAGAGATTGCCCAGCAGTGACAGCATCACCCGCTCGCGCGTAAACGGTTTTAATATAACCATTTATCGGGGCGACAATCGCCTGTTGCATAGAACCCTCTAGTGACGCCGTCGCTGTAACTCGCTGCTCTGCAGGCACAAACGCGAGCAATAACGGGATCAGCAGCAGCAAACCAGCCATGGTTTTAAATTTGATATTTTTTTCACCAAGCAAGCTTTTGTAATAATCAGCAATGGACTGGCGCACAGTTGTAAGCAACGACTGATTCGTTATCGTCTGTAATTTAAGAACGGGGCCAATGGTGGCAACGATGCTATCTATTTTATATCGTTGCTCACGACTAAAAGGGGTGTTATCTGACTTTACGAACGTCATCACTCCGATGAGATTATTTTCAGCGCGCACCGGCACCGAACACACTACTAACTCCGCATTTATTTTAAGTAGCCGCTGATGAGCCTGGGTAATAGCGTTCATGTCGGAATGCTCGGGAGACAAAGAAATCGTTATGTCCTGATCGGCACATTCCTCCATAGCAAATTCTATTTCACTAACACCTTGAGTTCTACGATCAAAGTCCAATTGATTCGACACTGCTATGGCTTGCACGCTTAATTCTTGCCTTAGACCCAAGGCAACGAGAGAGCAATCAAATTCGTTGGCAAGGTGGCTGCAAAGTTGATAGGCAGAGACTTCTAACGGCGCAACCGCCGATATTAGATTGACGACTTCAAATTGAGCGTCTTCGGCGCTATAGCTGGCATTCGCCTGCGATTCCAATATGTTTTCCAGCCATACAACGCACCACTGCATCAATTGCTGAACCGAATCTCTCTGAGCGTCTTTTCGGTTGCTGAGTGTAAAAACCACTGCTCCGATCAACAATTCATTTTGTCTTACCGGACAGGTGACAACGTCGATTATGTCCGAACCATCAGCCACATTTCCCCGAACCAATGGTTTCTCCGCTCGCACGGTATCGGTGGCCATATCACGCAGTAACGCTGTATGCGCGGCAGTTTTTGGCCATGTAACTTCGTTAAATTTTCTACTCTCATCAGCAGAACCGGTCGCTAAATATATGCCACCACTGATCACGCCACTGATCATCCGCGATTGCCATTCCAACCAATATCGAACTTCTCGCTCTGTGGCGATTTCATATCCAGCTCTTTTGAGTCTCGAGCCTATCGCTACGTCGTTTTCAACACCACCAAGCGCTTCTTTTGACCCACGCACAGCTTCATTTGCTGCATCATCAGCAATTGGCGACTGATAGGATCTAGACGTCGAGTCTTTCATCGGTACTACTTCGGAACTAGAACAACGTAATAAAGCGAAATCCCTGCCAAATTCAGAGCCTCAACCGATTCCTTCGCCAAAGAGCGTACCCCTACCGTCCGATCCACCCTTCATAGCCTGTCTTATCAAGGCCTTCAGCTTAGTTATGAACGTAGCCCCTGCATAATGCGGTAACCTACCAGCATGACTACACCAATCAACATTGTCTGGTTCCGCCAGGACCTACGCCTAATCGATAACCCTGCATTAATCGCTGCAGCCAAGGCAGGCACAGTATTGCCGATATACATATTGGATGATGAAAACTCAAAATCGGCATCCATAGGTAGTGCTAGCCGATGGTGGTTACATCATTCCTTAGCGGCGCTTAATAAAAGCCTAAAAGACAAACTACGCGTTTATTCGGGTGATGCAAAAGCAATATTTCACGAACTAACAACCGAACATTCAGTGCAGTCCGTGCATTGGAACCGCTGTTATGAACCATGGCGCATTAAGCGGGACAAGCTTATAAAGAAAGCTTTAATTGATGCTGATATAGATGCTCAAAGCCATAAAGGCTCATTGTTGTGGGAACCGTGGGAGATAAGCAAGAGTGATGGCACGCACTATCGTGTGTTCTCTCCTTATTACTACCGTGGCTGCTTGGGTACAGGCGCAGCAGTTGAACTACCACTACCAAAACCTTCAAGGTTAAAGCTTGCTGATGGTGAATTTGGAGAAAGCAGTTTAGATGAGCTTGGTTTATTACCAAGAATCCCTTGGGATAAACAACTGGCACCGCATTGGAAGTTCGGCGAGAAAGCCGCGGCAAAGACCTTAGAAACATTTGTAGAGAACGGTATATTCGATTATAAGAGTGGCCGTAATTTTCCATCTCAAGCCAATGTCTCTCGCTTGTCACCTTACCTACACTTTGGTGAGCTCTCTCCTCGCCAAGTATGGAATCGCGCCCAACTTGCTGGTGACGGCCCTGATGTCCAACATTTCTTTAGCGAACTAGGTTGGCGAGAATTTGCCCATACGCAGTTGTTCTACTTTCCCAAACTGCAAAGCAAAAACCTGCAAGCTAAGTTTGATCAGTTTCCGTGGAGAAAAAACGCCAAGCACTTACGCGCGTGGCAAAAAGGTTTAACCGGTTACCCAATTGTGGACGCCGGTATGCGCGAGCTGTGGGAAACTGGCTATATGCACAACCGCGTGCGCATGATTGTGGGTTCCTTCCTAGTGAAGAACCTATTACTGCACTGGCGGGATGGAGAGGCTTGGTTTTGGGATTGTCTAGTCGATGCTGATCTTGCAAATAACAGTGCAGCTTGGCAATGGATTGCCGGCTGCGGTGCCGATGCCGCACCCTACTTCCGAGTGTTTAACCCAGTCACCCAAGGTGAAAAGTTTGATAAGGCGGGGGAATACACGCGCCACTTTGTGCCTGAACTTAAAAAAATGCCCGATAAGTTTCTTTTTCAACCCTGGGCTGCCTCAAAAGAGATACTTGACGATGCGGGGGTCGAGCTTGGCGTGAACTACCCAGAGCCCATCGTCGATATAAAGGCTTCGCGTGAACGTGCATTGGAGGCCTTTAAATCACTTAAGCCGACGGAAGAGTAACGACGAATAGCTATCTAAACTAGGCTTAACCGCAGGATTATGATTGCAGCGCAATGCTACAAAACAATTTTCATTGCCGTTGCGGAAGCTGGACAAAGGCTTGAAAATTGTTGTGTTTCTCCGATCGCTATAGGCACGGCACTTCGTTTTACCACGCTAAAGCCTCGCGCTTCAAAATATTGCTCTGCCGTTTCTGTCAGCAGATAAAGCTCTTTTACACCGTGCAACTGCGCTCTGCTCTTTATTTGGGAATATAGAGTATCGCCTAAACCATGGCCACGACACTCTTCTACTACTGCGATTGAGCGAAGCAAGGCGACATCGTCGCAGCGCTCTAGGCCACCTGTGCCTACGATCTTATCTCCAGCTACTGCTACAAGAAAACTATCGATATGAGTGTAGCAATCCTCAAAAGGCAAATCCGATGCTTTTAGAATCGCTTCGATGGCCGGTAGGTCCGTTGTTTTTGCAGGCCTAACTTTCATGGTTAGTCCATGCCAGTAATTTTATAGAAACGTTCTACATTGACAGTAGTGACGCCCCACTCCGAATTACGAACGCGTTCTTGATGTTTTTCAAATGATTCCTTGTCGGTAAACTCTTCGTATACATCAAATCGGTTTGCATTATTCGAATCCTGAGTCACTTCAAATGTTATGCAGCCCTCTTCTTGCCGTGTTAAGTCTATATGAGTGATAAGAGCGACCTTTACAACATCCAAATCAGCATCCGAAACAATGATGTGCCCTCTAAGGGTTACATTCGCCATTTTTTCTCCATTAACAGCACTCAACTTATTACTCTACACTGACAATATCATTAATCACACTACAAAATTCTGTAGGGTTTTCTAACATCATCATATGACCAGTCTCTTTAGTGACAATCAGCGCCTTAGCTAAATTGCGTACATTGTCAGGAATATCCCAGCCCTCCAACGAATACTGGCCCGCTAAAAGATACACAGGGATATGACTATCCATGACCTTACTAACGATAGATACGTAATTTGCAGAATCAGTACCATTAACCACCGCTTTAGCGACAGCCTGTACCGTCGCAGCATCTTGGTAGGCCAGAATTTCCTTGGCCCATAAAACCCGCTCTGATGACAAGGAGACCTGAGAGTCACTCAACCACTTTTCTGGATCACTCATCATTTTCAGATACTCGATTTCCCAATCTGCTGGGTTTTTCTCTGAAATTGATTGACACCAGAAGGCATCCTTAATCGTAAAGTTGCCTTCTACATTAATTATTCCAGCAACCAGATCAGGATATTGAGCCGCAAACATCGTGACTACCGCGCCACCGACACTATGCCCTAGCAACCAACACGGGCTATTCGCTTCAGTCTGAAGATACTGTTTTAAATAATCCACTTGGTCTAGCAGGGTAAGATCATTCTTAAGTGGAGACTTTCCATAGCCGTGTAAGTCTGGGCACAGTACATTGATGTTTGGCAGATAGTTTTCTGGCTTAAAAAAACTAAGAGAGCCTAGAAGCCCATGCACTAGTACCAAGTCGATATCTTTACTCACGATGCACTCTTTTATGAGGTCAGGTTTATTTACTTAACGTTATATCATGATCACCAATATCTTCGTACAACCAAACCATCCTATCCAAAAACCACATCTTTGAAAGATAAACTGCCGTGGTTGCATGAAGTGTGATGTATAAGTTTAGTTTCCAAAGGCCATAGGCCAACATCAATCCACTGAAGGTTTGTAGAATATTAAGAATATAGATTAGCTTTTTATGGTGCATGGGTATTGGGTTGTTTTCGCCTTTCATATAGAGCCTTTCACCCAGCACCGCTTTTGAGCCCCAGCTCGTATACGAGCTAGGTTTTTTGAATAAAGTGGGATTGATAACCACCCAAAACAGCAGTAGCGCGATTGGTATCAAGCAATACCATCCGATCCATACTCTAGACCAGACAGCCAATATAATGAATGGCAACGTTGCAAACCTAGTCCAAACAGACCAAGGGTTGGCATGCTGCAACCAGCTCTCGTCGTCGGGTAGAAATATTTTTAGAAGCAGTTTTTTCAATTGCATATTTTTTAGGCTTTAAATAGTGAAAAACTAGCTGCTAATCGCTCTCATCCCTCATCTCGTGCTGCGGGAGAGTGTCGGTTATCTCATACCAGCCGGCCTTGGACCCCACGTATATATGTGCTTCGGGCTTGATACCTGGATCACCATCAACCGTGCCTAACGTAACCGAGGTAATTAAACCTTTATCACTTGCAGCTAATGATGAGCCGCATTCGCGACAAAAACACCAACCAGCGCCAGACGCTAGCTCATAAACTTTGACACAATCTCCACCTGATACCCAATTAAAATTGCTTGGCTTAAAGTCAGCATAGGTAGCAAATACTGCCCCGTGCTGCCGCCGGCACAGCGAACAATGACAATGATCAGCGTTCAAGAGTGGTCCAGCAATTTCATAACGAACCCGGCCGCACACGCATCCACCTTTGACTATGTCTTCATCTTTCACTGTTCGCCCACCATAACAATCACTAAGTCCTAGCTTGGCAAAACTGCATCGATTGCAGTAGCCAACTTATCAACCAGCTCATCAAACTGTTCAGGTATTAAAATAAACGGCGGCGCCAGTAAAATATGATCCCCGGTTGCACCATCCACAGTACCACCCATTGGATAAACCATCAGCCCGGCATCAAACGCCGCAGCCTTAATCTTGGCATTAACCTTAAGCGATGAATCTAACGGCTCTTTACTCTGCCGATCCTTCACGAGCTCTATCCCCAAAAAGTATCCGCGACCACGCACATCACCCACGTTTGGATGATTACCAAAGCGTTCTTGCAACATCTTAAGCAGCGTTACACCATTGTCTTTTACAGCATCTATATGCTTGTGATTATCAAGCTCTTGTAACACGGCTAAACTTGCAGCACACACTGTAGGGTGTGCAATATAGGTATGCCCATGCTGGAAGAAACCACTACCTGATTCAAACGCAGCATACACTTCGTTAGTACACATCATTGCGCTAATCGGCTGTACACCGGCACCGAGGCCTTTAGCCAATGTGACGATATCCGGCGTAATACCTTCTTGTTCAAACGCGAAGAAACTACCAGTACGCCCCGTTCCACACATTATTTCATCGAGTATCAACAAGACATCATAGCGATCACAAATAGCTCTAATACGTTTGAAGTAACCCGCCTCTGCTGTAACCGCCCCTAGGGTTGCGCCGACAACGGGCTCAGCAATAAATGCCATAACGCTATCTTCGCCAAGCTCTTTGATTTTGGCTTCAAGCTGATTAGCCATACGCTCGCCATAGCTTGCTGGTGTTTCGCCCTCTTTTGCCCAACGATAGTAGTAGCAAGGCTCGATATGATGAATTGCATTAGTGAGCAAAGGCTCAAACGGTTCGCGTCGCCACATGTTGCCGCCCGCGGCCAGCGCACCCAGTGTATTGCCATGATAGCTCTGTAATCGAGATATCACATTTACACGTTGTGGTTGTTTGATTTCGACAAAGTATTGCCGCGCAAGCTTAAGGGAGGCTTCGATCGCTTCACTGCCGCCGTTATGAAAATAAACCCGTCCAAAACTATCGGGCGCGCGCATACAAAGCGCTGCCGCTAATTGCTCGGCGGGTTCTGAGGTGAAGAACCCCGTATGGGCATAGGCAATTTTATCGAGCTGCTGCTTAACAGCATCGACTACTACTTGATTACTATGGCCAAGGCAGCTAACCGCCGCCCCGCCACAGGCATCGAGGTAGCGTTTGCCGTTGGCATCGACAACATAGGTACCATCGCCATTGGCGACCTGCGGTGGCAAATTGGCAGTATGGCGTGGGAAAATATTCGACATTGGCTCACCTCAAAATAACACCCCAACAATAGCGCATCTAGGCTAGCTCGGCAGCAATAAAAATAAGTAAAAGCAGCATCCTAAAAATGAGCAATCGTCTTAAAACCCTGGCATCCAACACTGCTTTTGGCGCATCTGTTTCTTTTTGCGTCGTGTAGAACAATTGGCCTACTTTTAAGACCCGCATTAATGCTATGTTGCGCCACACCGCATGGTTCTGCAAGGAATAAAAGGAAGGGAGTCCATCAGTGGTATTACCGAATGAGAACCGACAAAATGTTTGCGGGGTTAAGGTGTTATGAGGAACGTCACCTTCACCGTGCTTAGCCCTGTATGCTCGAAATGATTAAGCGGTAATACTTAACCTAGCTAAGCAGACTTTTTTAGTTCGGCGACAGCTTGGCCTTCGCCCTTCAACAACTCAAGCATATCTGCTTCGCTAACAGGCTTGCTACAAAGATAGCCTTGAAATTCTTCGCACTCTAGCGCACGAATATGAGCAAGTTGCATATCTGTTTCGACACCTTCTGCAACCACTGTCAAGCCAAGATCATGAGCTAAAGAAATAACAGCTTTTACAATCGGCGTGTGGGTATCAACTTCTTCGATTTCACGAATAAACGATCGATCAATTTTCAATTGATCCAATGGAAAACGTTGCAAGTAACTTAATGAAGAATAACCCGTGCCGAAATCATCAATCGATATTTGCACGCCTAATGCTTTTAAGCGTTGAAGCTTAACAACATTGGTTTCGGCGTTATCCATAATCATATTTTCAGTCAACTCTACTATGAGAGCTTGTGGAGGCAAATTAGAATCTTCCAGTGCGCTTTTTACTATAGTTAAAAAGTCTGGCTCATGCAGCTGCCGTATCGATACGTTCACCGCAATTTTGAAGCTTGGATGGCCGCTAGCTCGTATGCGCATGGCACATTGGCAGGATTCCCTAAGCACCCACTCGCCTATCGACACAATCATGCCGGTGTCCTCAGCAAGGGGAATAAAATTAACAGGAGAGATTAAACCAAATTCAGGATGCATCCAGCGAACTAATGCTTCACAACCGGCTATCTTCTCGGATGCCACATCAACCTTTGGTTGGTAACAAAGAAATATTTCACCGTTTTCAACCGCAGTGCGCATGCCGCTTTCCATGCTCATCAACAAGCGAGCCTTAGCATCCATATGCTCAGAATAAAATGCAAACTGTGTATCGTGTCGACGTCGTGCATGGTTCATCGCCGTTTCTGCATCGTTTACCAGCAGCTCAACACTGGGTGTTGATTCAGATAATATGGAAATACCGATACTTGCTGTCAGATAAAGATCTTGGCCTTCTATCACTATGGGCGCTTCGAGTGCTTCAGTGAACCGACTAAGACATCCATTTAAATGTTGGCGCTCAGTATCATCGCCATCTATCGGTAATAGAGCGCCGAATCGATCTCCACCAATTCTAGCAACACAGCTAGAGAGCCCATCATGAATAGAGGGTTCAACAGGTAATTGGCCACATGCTCCAAATGCCGTACGTAAACGTTCACAAAAAGCCCACAGTACTTCATCACCACGATCAGGACCTAAGGAATCATTGACTGATTTGAACCGATTGATATTAACAACCACCTGAGCTGCTTGTTCGTTTGAATTCGTAACATGCCCCAGCGCCTTGCGCAGAAGTGTCATGTAGTACAAGCGGTTGGGTAAGCCTGTTAGCGCATCAAAGTGCATCATGCGTTGTTGGTATGCGCGAGCACTGAGCGTGTTGCGCATGCGCAAGGCCAACTCACTCGCATCAACTGGCTTTGCCAAGAAGTCAGTGGCACCTAATTGCAAAGCTTGTAATTTTGTTGCTGGGTCGTTCGACGATGTCAATACGATAGTTGGGATGTGCTTGAGTTCTGAATCTAGACGTATCTCACGTAGAATATCTAAGCCCGAAACCATAGGCATTACCAAATCAAGCAATAGCACATCCGGAATATGAGCACGCAATTGCGACATCGCCTGAGTGGAGTCATCTAGGGTTAGAAAACTTCGATAACCCTCGGCTTCCAAGTGGATTTGTAGAACTTCCATATTTAACACTTCGTCATCAATCATCATGATGCGAGCATTTGCTAAAGCTTGTGCAGCACTAAACTGGTTAGCGCTTTCTTGGCCTTGCATATTGTTCTCAGATTCAGCCACGGGCATTATGCAATTTTCTTAAGTTCAGGCAAGCTATCCCAGCCTGCACGCACTCGTTCTGTGTATCGAAATACTTCTTGTATATTTTCATCCACTGCGACCTTGTTGCATCCTTGCGCATTTTCTTCGAGCTCATGTGCTAGCTCAGTATATTGATGAAATCCCACGTTTCCACCACTTCCTTTTAGCCAATGAGCCAAAGTTGCAACCTGCTCAAAGTCGCCCCGCTCTGCAGCTACCTTCAGTCGTTGCAGTTGGTCATCCAACCGAGGGATAAACCGTCCAACAACAGCGCGGAAACGAGGATTGTCCATCGGTAACGTGCTCAATACTGGTTTATCGTCCTGAGAAGAGGTTTCAGTTAGCGAGATACTTGCGGATGTGATGGAATGCTCATCTTGAGCTTGCGTGCTACTTTCATGTTGTGGCTCTACACACAATCGCGCTTGGATCGCTGTAATAATCGATAATTGATGTTCAGCTTTTTGGCGGTCACCCGCAATGCAAGCAGCTTCTAGTTCTTGTGCAGGCTCGACAAATTGAGTAAAACCTACGGTGCCACCCGATCCTTTCAACCAATGGCCCATTTGCCCGAGCGCAGACATATCACCCTCTGCAAGCGATTTATTCATTTGGTCAACACGATCATCTAGGCGCACAATAAACTGTTCAACAATCTGTTGAAACTTAGGGTTACTTGCAGCCAATGGACTAAAAATTTTGGCATTTGATTGCGACGGATTCTCTTCGATAGCTGTACCAATCACATCGGCCACCTTTTGTGGAGCTTTTACCCCAATTTGCTCTCCGCCAAGTAATTCAGCCAACAAACGTGTTAGCTTGTCCAGATCAATTGGCTTTGGCATATAGTGCGAATAACCTGCTTCCAATACAGTTTTTTCAAAACCTTTCATCGCATTTGCAGTTAATGCCACCACTGGCAGGGTTAAGCCCATTTCTCGAATACGAGCTGCTGCTTCGTAGCCATCCATGACAGGCATTTGCACATCCATCAGCAAAACATCAAATTCTTCGCGCTCCAGTGCATCAAGTGCTTCTTGACCGTTATCACCTAGACTATGTTGAATACCCAGGTCATCCAACACCAAGGATATAAGTTCGCGATTTTCAGGACCATCATCAACCACTAGCACATGACAGTCAGGGAATGACCACTCGGCGTGTTCGCTTATTTCAACCGTGTCTAAGTTATCGATAATTTGAGTTGGTGTAAGTAGCGGCGTTGAATTCGCTTTACCAGTCGGCACCCTAACCAAAAAGCAACTCCCTTCACCTTCTACACTCTTAACCAATACATTGCCGCCCATTGCAATAGCGAGACGGCGGCTAATGGACAAACCAAGTCCAGTTCCACCAAAGCGCCTGGTAATAGACGCGTCAGCCTGCGTGAAAGCCTCAAAAATAGTGGCTTGCTGTGACTCATTCATACCAATGCCAGTATCATGTACATCAATATGCAGCTGCGCAGTTTCACCATCCACATGATGAGACATCTCAACCGTTACACCACCGGATTCTGTAAACTTGATGGCATTACCGACAAGGTTCGTGACGACTTGCCTTAGTCGAGATGGATCAGATTGGATATGCTGCGGTAGATCGGAACTAATATCCATTTTCAGATAAATTCCCTTTTCTTCAGCTTTAACCCGTAGTGTTTTGATCACCTCATTGACAATAGCTGGCGCGTCGGTGGGTATTTCTTCAACTTCCATCGCTCCCGACTCTACCTTCGATAAATCCAATACATCATTAATTAGTTCAAGCAAATGCTGACCACTATCAGCAATAGTATTAAGATGCCGTTGCCTATCCTGCTCGGAGTCAGTAAAACCGCGTTTTAGTACTTCTGTGAAACCCAGAATCGCTGTCATGGGTGTACGTATCTCATGACTCATATTTGACAAGAAAGCGCTCTTAGCTGCGTTTGCAGCCTCGGCCTCTTCCATTGACTGACGCAACAGTATTTCTTTTTCCTCTAGCAAGGTGACGTCATCCATACTGATCAACACGCCTCCAGTTTTACCATTACCACCCATAACAGGAGAGCAGTTGACGATAAATTTTCGCCGTGATTCTGAGGCATCAACAAAGCCAATCATTTCATGTCGAACAGACTCACCCGAAGCTAATGCAGTATCCCAAGGAGTTTGTAATTCCGCTGTTTCTTCGAATATCCAATTAAAACTAGCAACTGAAGATCCCAACATTGTTTCTGCTTCAACGCCATTGAGTTCAGCAAACGCAGCATTGGCTAAAACCACATCACCCTTAGCATCAATAACCAACAAGGATTCAGCAATAGTATCTAACGCGGATCGGACTCGACCCGGTACCGCTTGCGATGGATTAAGCTCTTTGAGCATCTTTCCAAGATAAAAATAGAATAGAGGAAAACACAGCAATGACATAAAGCTCATCAAGCCGAATGGGGATGCACGCCATCGATCCAACAGGCTAGTGCTGGCAATGTCTTTAAATTGAAAATGTAACTCACCCCAACGGCGATCGCCAAGTAACAAAGGGACTGAAACTCTAGATGACTGATGTATCGGTAAATTCTCATCACTCAAGGTGGTGGATTCGCTAAATACAGTTTTGTACCTATCGGCAAAGCGCTCAAGCTGAATGTAATTTAGATCCGTGTTGCGACCGACAATAAACTGCAAAGCAGATCTTACTGCCGCCTGATTACCTTGTTGAAGCAAAGAAGAACTAGTGGCAGCCACACCTTCTGCCAACGCGATGCGTCCATTTCGTTGTTCAGCTAATTTGTCGGGCACAAATTTAGTAAACAAAGCCACTAATACGACAGTCGTGACAAGTGACGACAAGCCAAAGGCGATATGAAATCGCGCGGAAAAGCTCGGCAACTTGCGATACAGCTTTTTTATTGAATCAAGCACGACTAAACTCGTTATTAACAATTAACTCGTATTGACAGCTAATACAGCAATCACGCCAAACAGCCACCCACTCGCCCTTCACAAAATAACTGACGCTGCTGCTGCCACTTTACAGAGACGTTTTGTGAGGGAGTTCCCACAAAGTTAACGCTCCACACTTCCAGCACTACTCTTAAAATCGGCCGTACAAAGCTTTTCTTCAATAATTTGTGACGATACGAACATAACAACCGATTTTGCGCTCGTAGAGTCAGAAATAACACAAAGATTATTTTATCCCGCCGCTAGAGCTTTAATTGGGAGGGTTACACCTCCATTCGACAAAGTGAGCTCTGCTAAGAATGGACGTCAATAGTTGCCACGCACTGGTCGTCGATGACGACGATGCGATTACTGAAATCATTAGAGAAGTATTGGAACAACAAGGTATCACTGTCTCAACCGCAAGCAACGGTGTGCAAGCGCTTGAAGTCTTCGCCGAGCAAATAATTGACGTTGTGCTCACCGATATCCGTATGGAAGGCATGAGCGGATTTCAATTGATGAAGCGCATCCAACTGCTCGATCCTGCTGTCAAAATCATTGTTATGACAGCCCATGATAGCTACGACATGGTGCGTAGGGCTTTGCAGGCGGGCGCTTACGAATATTTAGACAAACCTCTCAAAAAACACGATGCCATCGCTTCAGCAGTAATAAGGGCGTATGAGAACGTCTTGCTATACCGCGAAAACGCCAACCTGGTGGAACGTGTGAGCATCAGCAATGACAAGCTATCAATTGCCAATAAGCGCCTGGTGCAACTCAATAAAAAACTGAAGCAGCTAGCCATTACCGATAGCCTTACTCAGCTATATAACCGACGCTATATTGATCAAGTGATGCGCAAGGAAGCACAGCGGCGCAATCGCTACCAAGACCCGCTATCAGTGATTGTTCTGGATGTCGATAATTTCAAGAATTTTAACGACACTCACGGACACGATGGAGGTGACCACGCACTTAAAGTCGTTAGTGATTCACTTACCAGTTGTGCGCGCGGCACCGATGTGGTGGGTCGTTACGGTGGTGAGGAGTTTGTCGTTGTGCTAACTAAAACCTCACCATACAACGCCCGTATTTTCGCCGAACGTCTACGACAACAGATCGAGTCTCAAGTCGTCCAAATCGGTGAAAAATCCGGACAGATAACCGTTAGCATTGGAATCGCGGGTATCGATGAAAAAGATGTGGCAATTGATGGAAAAACCTTATTGATCAATGCTGACTATGCGCTTTACGAAGCCAAACATAAGGGCCGTAATTGCGTTGTCCATTTTGATGACATACAAGACAAGCTAGCGCTTAAGAAAACGGCCTGATTTTTTGTCCCAGCGATCCTCAGAGCGATCTCTGAACCGATTAAACATCGTCTCTTACTGGCTATACAAATCGACCTGACACCGTACACCACTAGGGATAGTGAGCTCTGGGTTTTCAAGCTGTAGCCTCACTCCAAACGTTGCACTGGCCGCATCTGCCACCGCGTCAATGCGTCGAACAACCGCGTCAAGTGCTTTGTCTTCAAATCCTGGTGCAAATAAGATAACCTCAGCTCGCATACCACTTTCTACCTGTCCAAGATAATCAAGTGGGACTATCACTTCCACGTTCAATGGATTCAATTGAGCAATCTTATATACCGCTTCTCTGTCCACATACTCCCCTGGCTCCTTGAAGCGCTGTAGCACTGTACCTTCGATAGGGCTAACAATGGAACGTCGGGCAAGCGATACAGCCGCACGATCTACTTCAAGCTCAGCAAGTCGTTGGCTTTCCACTTCTTGCCTGACTTGCAATTTGGCCACACGGGTTTCGGTGTCAACTTGATCCATGTTCTGCTTGGATATTGACGATGTTTTAAGCAACTCGACATTCCGCACACGGGTACGTTCGCCAAATTCTGCAGAGGCTTTACGTAAATCAATTTTTGTTGTTTGCGCCGCAAGTTCTTCAGCGATCGCCAGTGTCGCTTCTTCCAGGCCAGATTCAAGCCTTGCCATGACTGTTCCTGCACTGACGTAATCACTACGGTCAAAATAGGTTTGAGCTAGCTGTCCTGGCGTCGCCGCGCCTAGTTCTACAATTGCGCTGGGCTCCACAATGCAGTCTAAATCAGATACAACTTCACTTGCTGCAATCAATGTTGGTGGTACTAACACAGCAGCACTCACGAACGCGGCAATTAGTGTTTTTTCCTGCCAGGAATATCGCTGTCTAAACTCACTAAGGCAATTTCTTCCCTGACCAGTTAGGTCTCTTAACTCTTTGATCATCAGTTGCGCACTCGTTATACAGTTAGTTGTTTCAACAATATTTGACGTGCAGATCGCCACCAACGTCTACCAAGAGATTCTCTCTGGTGCTGCAAATTTACGTAAGCCCTGCCACCAATACCAACCGCTCGACTTTCAACAGGTAGAGAAAGCTCAACATGGAATACACGTTCAGTGGTTTTTAGTTCTTCGCCTTCGGTAGAAGCAACTGCTATGCCGCTAAAGCCGTTATAAGCTAAAGCCGGGCTGGGGAGTTGATGGTTCCCAGCTGGAACGTGCTGGACTACCGTTGATTGCAACGGTATGGAGAAATTATCGGCCAACCGAACTGTGGACTGCGTCACACCTTTATCGACCATACCCATAGCATTTTGATCAATCACTGCGCGTACCACTAAATTGCTGTCATCGACTAGAAATGCCAATAGATCACCTTGTTTGATGTAACTGCCCAACAAGGGTTTAGTGCTACTTAAGGCCAAAGTACCGGCGCGTGTAGCTCGGACCTGTAAGGCTGCTTGCCTTTGCCCCAACATCTCCAATTGCAAATCCAGCGCTTTTAGATCAATTGCCAATTGCTTAGCTTCATCAATAGATTGAGCTCTAGCGGCTTGGTATTCAACTGTAATGGATTGGTGTTCGCTACTAATAGCTTTAAAACGTGCGTCGAGCTTATGAGAGGATAAAGAAAATAGTAAATCTCCTGCTTTAACAGTTTCACCTGGCTTAACATGTTGCGTCAGCAACGTGCCAGCTTCTCCTGCAAACACTTGCGCCTGGCTAGGCACCCAGACAACCCCCTCTGCCCGCGTACTTGAAGGCAACGGCAAAAACGCAATAGTGATAGTGATGACTACGAATACAGCTGCACTTTTCATTATCACAGAGTGTCTGCTTTGTTCAAGCTCTGCGGAATGACGTAAATACGCTATGGCTTTTATTGCAGGTTTTGCAAACAGTTGATACAGGGCAAGCGCTGCTAAGGCAAAACCGATAAAAAAGTACTGCTTAGCCAGAAACAAGGCAATTGTTAAGGTAATAAAGAGTCGGTAAAGAAACGCGGCAGCACCGTATACCATTAGCCAGCGGCGTTCACCTACAGCGGTGCATGGGGTTACAGCTGTTGTTACTTTAAAAGCATAACGTCTAATCAAATATCGATAATAAGCACTCGCACGAGTACCTAAATTAGGCATATCGACTAAATCTTGAAGTATAAAGTAACCATCAAATCGCAATAATGGATTGGCATTAAATAGTAAGGTAGATAACGTGCCGAGTACTACAATTGCGAATGCAAAATCTTGGAACAAACCTGGTTCAACAAGGCTCCATACTATAATAGCCAGCGCTACCGCTACTGTTTCAGCAATAATGCCTGCTGCAGCCGTGATCAAGCGGTGTGATCGATTTTTGAATAACCAAGAATCGCTGGCATCTACATACGGAATAGGCATAAATACTAACAAGGTGATACCCGCCTCATGAACAGCCCCACCCCATCGCTTGATACAAATAGCGTGCGCGAGTTCATGCAACAGCTTTAACAGTGGAAATAGCAAGCCATACCACCACCAGTGCGATGGAGAGCCAGATAGATTATCCCAATCAGCCCGTAAGCCATCAGCGTTAACAAACACCAGAACAAGCGCTAACATCACAACAGCGGTAATGGCGTAAGCCAAATACTGATTGAACAAGAACGACCATAGATGTGACTTTGAGCTCAACCAGGCATCCGGATCAAGTAGCGGGAATCGTATCGCTAACGGGTTTCGCTTGCGTTGTTGCGCCATCGAGTCATGAACTTTATGTTGTGCAAACAAACGTGCGTGTTCATCTTCGCTGCCCATTTCAATCATGTCAGCCTGGCCCAATAGGTGAAGATATTCAAAAACCTGTTGTGCTGTAGCGTCATCAGCCTGTGCATCACGCAGCGCTGCTGCTACGGTAGTTTTTCCATCAAACGCATCCAACCATCGCACAGCAGCTGCATTTAAGCGAACATGCTCGCCATTAACTGAATTTTGTAGAAGAATCCACGACTCACCGCGGATCAATATACTCTGCTGAACAACGTTGTCAGCAAGCTTTGGCTTGCACTGCGCCAGCTGTTCCAAAGGCGTATGCAAGTTCATTGAATAAGCCCTAGCTTCCAGGCCCAAATACGCAATCGATCAGTGACAGCATGCGTAATAACCCAAATAAGGCTACGCGATCCAACTGATATTTTTCCTATTCCAGCCATCCCCGGACGCAATTCATCTGCATCACCTAACAATTCTGCTGGCACTCGGAATACACTTTCACCTTGCTCAGCGATAGCCACCGGCAAGACGTTTTCGAGCCGAGCCTCCCAAGTTACACCGGGTAAAGCAGTCATGCGAATTTTGGCGGCTTGGCCTTGTTCAATGTATGCGATGTCGTGTTCATCGACATCCATTTGTAATCGATACATATCCTGCGAACCAATCTCAAATAGCACATCACCCTCTTCTACTGGAGACCCTAGAGATTGAGATAGATCGCCGCTGAGTAGAACGCCATCATAGGGAGCACGCAGCTCACTACGTGCCAGTTGTTGTGCAGCCAATGCAAGCTCGGCATCGATTCGCAAAGCATCAGCACGTAATCGGCTTAAGGAAATTCGGTCATGCTCAGCCAATGCTTGGGCAAATTCCTGTTCATTTTTAAGTTTTTCGCCACGCCATTTTTCAGCCACTAACTGCAAATCCCTACCATCCAACGTGGCGAGTAAATCCCCTTCCTTAACCGTATCGCCAGCTCGAGCATGAGATGACAAAACATAACCTTCTTGAGCGGCAACCAGAACTTGCCGGTCGGATGCTTCAATTGATGCTGTGACAGTTACACGATGCGGCACTGGCAATAATAATGCAGTGATCGCAAGAACGCTGCAGACAAAAACTAAAAGGTGTTTATCTAAAAATCGATTCTCACGCACTGACGACACTAACCCCACCGCCTCATCACGCAGCTTGCGCGGTAGAGATCGCGAGTTATGGTGCAAAACACCCAACGTCGCCATACAGGGACCTAGATCCTTGTTTAGCGCTGTTATGTTGATCGGTTTGAGCAACTGCTCATCCTGCTCAATCAATAACACCACACCATTACGCTGGCTTTGCGAGCGGTGCAGCAAGCCGTAAATTATCGATTGTTTGTTTGCTTCAATATGCAGTCTTTTATGAGCTGGTAACTCAGCTGACAAGAGCTTGCTTGTATAAATCGTTGTCGTGTTTGCAACAACAACCTCTTGCATTGCCTGGATAATTAGCTGCGCTGATTCACGGCGTGAATCAACTTTGGACATACCCGAAATAGCCAACAGCCGAACTGTTGCCCCTTTCAAAACCGAATCAGCAATCTCACCAACGGACACACGATGCGTGCCGGGCATATTTTTAACATGATTAACCAGAGCCATCGCAAGCGATGAAGCGCTTCTGTGTTTATCGAAGTCGAAGATCATCGATTGCGACAATGCAAGCGCATCGATTTCGCTTTTTTGCTCAGATGCAGGCAGCTGTGAAGCGTCTCCCAACCAACGCGATGCCCATAAGGCCAGTTGCACGGTAGATTGTTTTTTCCTGACATCCAGCTGCTGGCTATCCAACATCAACACCAGCTGCTTACCATCCAGTGTGGCTAACGGCAAAGCCAGCGTTTCGGCACCTTCGGCAGCAGGTAGCGGGCATACGCAGGGTTCTGCTCGTTTTATTACCTGCGTGGCAATCGATGACAAGCCTGTAGGTAAGGCCTGCTCCAAGGGCCAGCGCCCCAGAAGCTTCAAATGATCGTTAGTATCATCCGCTGAGTTTTCTCGTAAGATCAGCGCAAACCACCCGCAATTTGGCAACATTTCGCTAAACCAATGTAACCAATCAGAGGCATAATCAGGCACAGCCGATCCTGACGAAGTAGTCGTCTGAGCAGTAAAATTACACTCATCGTCGGTATCAGCGCTTAACGCCATTGGATAAACTATCTGCGGTAATTGAGACCAACGTGCAACTTACAAGCCAGCAGAACAGCTAAACTAAGCCCAACGACCGCGATTTCGCCCGTTTCTGCCGCTTCAAGCAGCGAAATCGAGTAGCAAATTCGACAAACAAGAGCGAAACAGATCCATCTAACTAGATTCAAGGAGCCAAAAGCATGCCCGAAGGGTCGCACATCACTCAAATGGATACCGTCAAGCACGAGCTTATAGAAAAGCTAAGCAACATCGTTGGTGAGCGCAACCTACTACAAGGTGATGCCTTAATACAACGATCCCGACACTTCAACGATGCAAGACCACCTGAAGCGATCGCTCTGGTGATGCCTACGACCACGGAACAAGTCAGCAAAGTTTTAGCAAGCTGCAACGCAGAAAATCAAACCGTTGTTACCCACGGTGGCGTTACAGGATTAGTCGGTGGCGATCATTCAAGCAGCGATGATGTTATTTTGTCTCTTGAGCGCATGAATACAATTGAGGACATCGACCTGCAGAGCAGCACCATGACGGTGCAAGCAGGCTGCATTCTAGAAACAGTTCAAAAAGCGGCTGCCGATGCGGATAAGTTTTTCCCTCTCGACTTGGGCGCGCGCGGCTCATGCACTATCGGCGGCAACATTGCTACCAATGCGGGTGGATTATCCGTGCTGCGTTACGGCATGATGCGTAATCAAGTGTTGGGCCTTGAAGTAGTGCTGGCAGATGGTACCGTTATATCATCACTGAATCATTTGCTTAAAAATAATAGCGGTTATGATCTCAAACAATTATTTATCGGTAGCGAAGGCACCTTAGGCGTTGTGACTCGCGCGGTGTTGCGCCTGCAACCCGCCGCCAACAGTATACAAACCGCCCTATTAGCATTTGATCAATTTAGCCAAGCGACGGCTACTTTACATGCACTATCTAGCAAATTAAATGGGCAACTCAGCGCATTTGAAATTCTCTGGAATAATTTTTATCGTCTTAGCACAGAGAATATAGACGAATCGTTTTCCCCGCCACTTGATAGCGACTACCCGTTCTACGCAGTCATCGAAGCACGTGGAGATAATATTCAACAAGATGAACTGGCGTTTAACCAAGCCTTGGAGCAAGTCGCAGAAGCTGGTGATATCGCGGACGCCGTAGTAGCTCAATCAAGCCAACAAGCTCAACAGATTTGGGCAGTTCGTGAAAACGTCGAATGCACAAAACAATACGGCATAAGGTTTCGCTACGATATCAGCCTACCCATAGCAAATATGGAACAATACATTGTAGAGACAGAAGCAGAATTAATAGAGCAATTCCCCAACATGATTTTCTGTTGTTATGGACATATAGCGGACAACAATTTGCATCTGCAAATTTCACCACAAGATGACACACTCACCATCGATGCGGCAAACACAACGCAGGCACACCACCAAGCTAATCAGATCGTTTACCAACCCCTGCAGGCTATCGGTGGTTCTATATCGGCCGAGCATGGCATTGGCAAAATTAAAAAAACCTACTTGCACTTGTGTAAATCAGATGTAGAGATTTCGATAATGAAACAACTGAAGCTCTCGCTTGATCCGAAAAGTGTGCTTAATCCTGGGAAGATATTCGACTAGTTTGTTATTTCGGCCGCCCCCCGCTTGATTATCCAGCACTAACTACATGTTGCAAATTATTGAGATGCTGACGCCACTATTCGGGCTTATATTGCTCGGGTATATAAGCGGACGCATAAAAAAGATCACGTTAGATGGTCTAGCATGGATGAATTTTTTCATCATGTATATTGCTCTTCCACCATTGATTTTTAAACTGTTGGCGCAAACACCGTTGGAGGAATTTCGCAACGCCGGATTTCTATTAAAAACGTCATTATCGACCTTCGCAATATTTGTATTGTGTTTCTTTATCGCAAAGTTTCGCCAGCAAAGCACAGAAAATTCGACCATACAAGGGTTTGCTGGCGCTTATGGCAATATTGGTTATCTAGGCCCACCGTTAGCATTGGCAGCATTTGGCCCCGAAGCGGGCGTGCCGGTCGCATTAATATTTTGTTTGGACAACTCTATACATTTCACTTTAGCGCCCCTACTGATGTCAATCAGTAACAAACGGCGGCCACCTTTATTATCCATGCTTTTTGGCATCGTCAAGAATGTACTTAGCCATCCACTTATATTGGCTACGATTGTAGGTATCGCTGCCGCTAGTGTGCAATATCAACCACCTGCCGCCTTAAACAGCCTAGTCACCATGCTGGCATCAGCTGCGGCTCCATGTGCATTGTTTGTAATGGGTGTGTCAGCCGCCTTGCGCCCACTCAAACGGGTACCGATAGAACTCTCCTATCTAGTACCAATCAAATTAGTTGTACACCCTATTTTGGTTTATCTTCTACTTAAACAGATGCCTGGCCTGCCGACCGCGTGGTTACAAGCTGCAGTATTGATGGCTGCACTGCCCGCGGCTACCAACGTGTTCGTGTTGGCTCAACAATACGACGTGTGGGTAGAGCGTGCATCTAGTGCAGTAGTGGTTTCAACGTTGTTTTCAATAGTGAGTCTAACGCTTTGGCTTTACCTACTTAGCAATGGTTTGCTGTAAGCAATCAGCACCAACTACGCATTACGGCGACGTGTCAGCGCCCGGGACACCGCCAGCAATACCAACAATAGCAACAAGCAAAACGCACCCATATATCTAAGTTGCTGTTCTAGATGAACACCTTGATCAATGAGCAAGCCAGTCACTCCCGGGCTTAAGGCCGATCCAAGCACCATACTTGCGGTGGCAATTGAACGGATAGCGCCAAGGTTTTCAGTGCCGTAATTTTCAGCCCAAATAGCACCAAACACGATATTGGAAATTCCATAGCTAATGCCTAGTAAAGTCATAAATAGATAAGCGATAACAGGCGCATCGAAATACGATAGAACAAAGCACGCAGCAGATAGAGGCAGCAGATAAAACGGTAGACCGCGAGTTGCACTGTACCGATCGACAGCAACTCCAGCCAACATACCAACACACATATTTGCTAAAGCCAAACAGACAAAGGCAGTTGCCAGTGTCTGCGCAGACCACTCTTTCATCTCTCGCAGATGAACCTGTTGGAATAAAACCGACGTACCTATAAATGACGGCGTTAATACCGCCAAACACATCAGATAAAACGCCCAATCACGCCGCACTTGCGAGAACAGCCAGCTGGGCATATCGTTATTACCAGATTCGATTGAGGTTTGAGGAGTACGATCCTTTTGCAAAAGCGTGAGCAACAAAGGCAGCGCTATCAGTAGCAAAACCGTCGCAAATATGTACCACTGTTTTTGCCAACTAACCCAGGAACTCAGCCCAACTAGCACGATCGGCAACAGTCCATCACCCAATTGATGACCCAAAGTACAAACAGCTATGGCACGACCACGCTCACGAGAATACCAGCGGCCCATCGCGGTCACGGCAATATGGGACATCATGCCCTGGCCGAGCAACCTCAGTAGGTATATTGTCAGTAGCAGCACCGGTGCAGTGGCCGCATTCGCCATGACCAGGCACGCAATAAATAATCCCGTGACGGTGATAGCCGCCATTTGCCGAACAGACCAAATATCCACCGATTTACCTATGAAAACCAATGATATAGCGCTTGCTAGCGTTGCCACCATATAGAGCACACCAAATTCACCATGGCTCAAAGACAAAGCAGCACGCAGCTCTGCGGAATAGAAACCGATGAAAAAGGTTTGGCCGACGCTGGAGAAGAACGTCAACACCAGCCCAGCTAAGAGCCATCGCACATTAGCGGCAATAAATGCCTGAAAAGTCACAAAGCTTGAAAGGTGTTGACTGATTGGCCGCTGAGAGTACAACAGCTGCGAATTTGGCGCTATAATATCCGGATTGAACGGGGCAACTCGTGATAATCGCAACTTCAATACGAGTGCACCCACCAAAACCTGTTACCTAATCGCATCTGGAGCACTGCTCGACTAAGGTGCTACACGGCTATTTGCCCCGAGAGAATTAATACGTGAGTCAAAACGACACAGAACAACAACTTAGAATTTGGAAAGACCTCGCCATTAGCAAACAAATGCTTATGAATGAGGCAGCGACGGCCCTCAAACTTAAGGATGACTTCTCTGCAGAAGACCTAAAAGCCTCGCTAGAAACTGCCGTCAAACGCGCTAAAGAAGCCGATGCAGACATGGCCAACACTCGCGAACAGGCTAAAAAAGAAATAGACGATAGTCTAGCCCTCGTTAAAAAGTCGGATAAAGCCCGCGCTGATGCTGAAACACAGCGAGATGAGGCACTACAATCGCAAAAACAAGCTGAACAACAGCTAGCCAACGGTCGTGCAGACAACGCTGAAGCGTTGAAAAAAATGAAACGTCAGGTTGAAGACAAGCAAAAAGAACTCAAAGCGATAAACTTGGCCTTAGCCGACACGCCAGAAAATATCGTTAAAAAACTCAAGACACTTAAAAAGCAGAAACTCGACGAAGCCAACGGCCGCAAAACTGCCGAAGATGCTAACCGTGTATTGAAAAAGCAAAATAAAACCCAAAAAGAAGAACTTGAAGAGCTGCGCACTCTTTCTGAGAGCAGTGGCACTCTTTTAGCGGCGTATCGCGAGCTTCGTGAATTTGCTGACAAAGCCAAAAAAGCAGGCGGCGATGATTTGGGTGACATCCCTACTATCGACGCTAGCGTGTTGGCTGATATCGAATCAGCGACAGCTTCAGAAGAAGAAGAAACGAAAGAAGCAGCAACCGCGTGAATACACTTGCCCGCGCTTTCGTGCGGGCAAGCATCGTCTTGTTCTGCGTCACTGCCTGCGCTGTCGGGCCTTCCAAACAACTCACCTTTACCAACCCTCCCGCTGAAGGGCAATCTCTGCCAAACGGACAACGTTTTTTTGCCTGCAAAAAAATCAGTGGGGCCCGTTATATGGCTTCAACGGGATTTATGATTGCAGGCTGCAAGCCCCTGCAACCTGGTAATGCACACGAATACCTGGTTGACGACATTCAGAGAGTCGATTTACCAGAAGGCGAAATGTGGCAAATACAACTAACCGGACCAGAAGGTCGATTGTGGATGCCATTACCTTGGCATGACTGGGCTTAGCAAGTTCGTTTGATTGGTCTATTCTTACTGTTAGTTATTAGCATTTACAAGGATTAACATGTCCCGTTCAGCCCAAATAGCATGCGGCTTGTTGGCTATGGCCGCTTTTATAAGCCTGTCAGCATGCAACCGCTCAGAGACTTCTAATCCGACCGTTGAAGGCTCTGAATTCCAGCTAGATATCGACAATAACTCGGCAGTTATTGGTGCAAGCGAGATACCCTACCCAGTTTATCCTAATGGTATCAAGTATCGCGTAGGTGGCGAGAATGGCTTGAAGATTGTCGTATTCGAGACCAACGATCCATTTGAAGAAGTGGATAAATTTTACAATGGCGAGGTTCAAGAACAGGGTATGGCGCGCCTAACCGCTATGAATGATTACGTCAGATACAGCCAAAATGGCACTGACGTTGACCCTTGGGCTACGCATCGCCCGGGAATCGTGATCCATCAATTTCAGAATGATGCTCAGCGTCAAGCTGTGGGGGCTAACTCCAATGCCACCACCAACATCATTATGAGTTTCTAGGTTCGACTAGATCAGCTAAGGGTACGTCCAGCGCAATGCTGACATTGCGCAGTAATCCAATAGACATATTGCCCTTACCACTTTCCAATTGCGCTAAATAGCGCTCTGACACATTAGAGCGCTGCGACAATACACGGCGCGACATGCGCACTAAATCTCGTTGCTTTCGCACTCGTCCACCGAGTAATGATAGGAATTCAGACTGCGCGCTACTCTCCGGGCCGCCTACATACATACCACCGATTTGTTCGGACATAGCTAGCCTCCTGGCAGTAGCATTATAACTTTCCTCACAGATGGCTAGATACCGAGATAGCGCTGTTTTACATCCATCGATGACTGTAAAGCGGTGCTGTCGCCTTGCCAAACTATGCGGCCTTTTTCAATAACGTAATGTCTGTCCGCTACATCTAACAAGTCAACGAGGTTCTTGTCCACTACCAGAATTGATAGGTTGGTCGATTTTAGACCAGCTAAGCATTGCCAAATTTCCCCCCGCACTTGTGGCGCTAAGCCCTCTGTAGCGTCGTCTAAGAGCAATAAACGTGGATTGGTCAGCAAGGCCCGACCAATAGCCAACATTTGCTGTTCACCGCCACTGAGCAGATTTCCTGGCGAGTTTAAACGTTGCGCAAGCCCTGGGAACATTGCTAGCACTCTATCTAGCGTCCACGGGTCAGAAGATTGTTCATATTTTGGAACGCGCTGAGTGGCAATTAGGTTTTCGCGTGTGGATAGATTCGGAAATATTTGCCTGCCTTCAGGCACCAAGGCAATACCTGATTGGGATATCAAATGGGGTTTAGTACCCACAATTGATTGGCCAGCAAACTCCAGCGTTCCAGCTAGTGGCGTGATATTGCCCATCACGCAATTCAGTGTGGTGGTTTTGCCCATACCGTTACGTCCAAGAAGGCTAACAATCTGGCCAAGCTCGACTTTAAGCGACACATCAAACAGCACTTGGCTTTCGCCGTAACCGGCTTCCAATCCGTTGATTTCAAGCATGCTCATGCAGGGGCCGCACCTAAGTATGCACGTTGCACTTCTGCGTTTGAACGCACATCGCTAGGTATCCCCGTTGCGATCAAACGTCCATAGACCAGAACACTCAGCTCATCGGCCAATGCAAATACAGCATCCATGTCATGCTCAACCAACAACATGGTGACTTCAGTTTTCAGCGATTGCAGTAGCTCCACCATTAAGGCGGACTCCTCCCCGCCCATACCGGCCATTGGCTCATCAAGTAATAGTACTTTTGGTTGTGCCGCTAGCACCATCGCAATTTCAAGCTGTCGTCTTTCACCGTGCGATAGGGAGGCTGCGGTTACGGCAGCACGTGACGACAATCCTACTCGCGCCAATGCATCAGCCGCTTGTTGTTGAAAGGTTTTGTTTTTAGCCACTGGGCGCCAGAACCGATACGAATGCCCTGCTACTGCTTGAGCTGCAAAGGCGACGTTATCTTGTGCGTTAAATTCAGGAAACACTGAGGTAATTTGAAAGGTACGCGCCAAGCCACGTTGTACTCGCTTAGCTGGGGGCATTGCCGTGATGTCTTGATCATATAAAAAAACTTGGCCGCTGTCTGGCGACATTAAACCGCATAGCTGCGAAATGAGCGTTGTTTTGCCGGCACCGTTAGGGCCAATGAGTGCATGCAAGCTACCTTGCTTAACGGTTAAATCAAGATCGTCAGTGGCGCGTATTCCGCCAAAACTTTTTATAAGCCCTTGTGTTCTCAGCGCTGCGTTTTCAGCTGTATAGCCTGTTGATTTCGATGAATTATTGGCTATTGTGTTCGTTGATGTAGTTGAGGCACTCATGATTGGCTATCTCTACGCAACATCCCCATGATGCCACCACGTCCAAACAATACGACTAGCAACAAGATTATGCCAAATGGAAGATGCCAGTAGATGGTCCATCTGGATAATACGAACTCCAACAAGATGAACAAACTGCTACCGACTAAGGGGCCTAAAATATGTTGACTACCACCTAATATCACCATAAACATGAGTTCACCTGAGCGCGACCATTCGACCATGTCAGGAGAAATAAACAACGAGAAGTTTGCCATTAGCGCACCAGCATAGCCGGCTATTACGCCAGCCATCACATAGGCCAACAATCTGTATTTGAATGGGTTAACACCCGACGCTAGTACACGAGTTTCGTTTTGTTTGGCAGCCTGCAATACACGCCCAAATGGCGAGTGCTGTAAACGATGCACGATATATAAAACAAGCAGCAAAGAGCCGAAGCAAACCCCGTATAAGTGCAAAGGATTATCAAGCATTACAAATGGAAATTCGGATGAGGCATAAACACTTAAGCCATCATCAGCTCCGTATTCTTCCAATGATATCAAGGCGTAGAAAATCATCTGGCTAAACGCCATGGTGATCATAATAAAATGCACACCGCGCGTGCGTAAACTAATCGCCCCGGTAATAAGTGCAAACAATGCACTCACAAAAATGGCGAGAAAAAACTGCCACCAACCGTTGTAGCTTGCAAGCCATTCGGCGCCACCCATCGTTGCGTAGTGGACCGGTATACCAACAGCATAGGCCCCGAGACCAAGATAGGCTGCATGCCCGAATGAAGGCAAGCCCGCTACTCCAAGCAGCAAGTACAAACTAGTGCCTGCGATGGCAAGAATAACCAAGCGGGTAAAAATATCGATCAGGAATATGTTGCCGGAAAAAAACATCACAAGCGGCAAGATCGCCAGCACGATTAAAAAAGCACCCCCGACTACAGCTGATTTTTTACTCAAACCTTCCATTAGCGTAATTTTGGTGGAAATAAACCAGCTGGTCTCAGGCTTAAGATGACTGCCATTAATATATAAATAAGCATCGCAGAAACCGCAGGCGCAGCAGTTTCGGCAGTTTCTGCGGGCATGACAGTCATAAATAGTTGGTCAAGGAACGCACGCCCAAAGGTATCAATCATGCCGATAATTATAGCGGCGATAAATGCACCTTTGATTGACCCGATGCCACCAATAATAACAACAACAAAGGCGGTGATAATTATGTCGTTTCCCATGCCTATCGAGGCTTCGGTAATCGGCGTTATCAAAATACCAGCGATCCCGGCTAAGGCTGCACCCATACAAAACACTGCGGCGAACAAACTGCCAACGTCAACACCCAAATTACTTAGCATTTGACGATTAGATGCACCTGCTCTGATTAACATACCGGTGCGTGTATGGTTTACTAAGCAATAAAGGCCCAAGGCTACCAACAAACCAACGCCGATAATTAATACACGATAAGACGGTAGAGTTACGCCGCCCAAAGTCAGCTGCCCCTGAAGTAGCGGTGGCAACGCGATCGCTAAACCTGCTGGCCCCCAAATCATATGCACCAAGGTGTCTGCAATCAGGATCAAACCAAATGTTGCGAGTAATTGATCGAGGTGATCACGTGTGTATAACCGTGAAATAATGCCTTTTTCAATAATCCATGCGACTGCCAATACTCCGATTATTGCGGCAGAAAAACCCAACGTAAAGGAACCCGTGTAAATGGCAACGGACGCACCAAAGAAAGCCCCAAGCATATAGAACGATGCATGCGCTAGGTTGATTAGATCCATGATGCCGAACGTTAATGTTAGGCCTGCGGATAACAGAAACAGCAGCACGCCTAACTGCAGGCCGTTAACGGCCTGCGTTATCAGTAGTATTGTATCCATGGATGCGCGTGCGCTTCCTAAGCTGCAGCGGTTTTAGATATTGCTTACATGCTGCAAGTGGCAGCGTAGCTATCCTGATGCTTCTCGAACACAGTTTTGGTAATCTCGGTAGTCCAGTTTCCATCAGCATCTTCGATCACCTTGCGAGCATAAAAATTTTGGATTGGCATATGATTGTTACCAAATTCGAACTCGCCCCTTATTGAATCAAAATTGGCTTTTGCCAATTCGAAACGAACCGCTGATGTGCTAGAAAAATCACCATCAAGCGCATCTGCAGCTGATTTGATCAGGTTCATTGCATCATATGATTGCGCTGCATAGAATGATGGGTATCGACCATATTTTTCACGAAAACCTGCAACAAATTTCTGGTTGGCAGCGTTGTCCATCTCTGGGCTCCAAAACATTGACATCTCAGAACCTAAGATTCCGGTCATGTTGGCTTCTTGCAGTTTAGGCAGTGACAGTGCATCAACGGTAAACATGGTGTACAACGGCATGCTTTCAGCAAGGCCCGCTTGTTGATACTGTTTGATAAACGCACCACCAGCTTTGCCTGGATAGAACACCGCCAGACCCTCTGCACCGGATGCTTTTGCTTTGGCAAGCTCTGCAGAGAAATCCAGTTGCGCATCAGCGCCCCACTTAGTCAGATCTTTACCAACAATCTCGCCACCAAAAGTACGCTCGACACCGGCGACCATATCCTTACCGGCGGCATAGTTTGGTGCCATTAAGTAAAGAGATTTAACATCACGCGCGTTGAGCAACTCACCCAAGGCCATTGGTGTTTGATCATTCTGCCAGGAGGTGGAAAAGAAATTCGGATCGCATAACTTACCCGCGATTGCTGATGGGCCAGCGTTAGCACTAATAATGACTTTGTCAGCTTTCAGCACCGACCGGTAAGAAGCCATCAATACATGCGACCAAATGTAGCCTGCGACTATATCGACATCGTCTTCCTTAATGAGTTTGTCTGTTGCTTGCTTACCTGTTGCGGGTTTAAAGCCATCGTCTTCAAACAATACTTCTACAGGCTTGCCACCCATGGTGTTATCCATGTGTTCCAGCGCTAGATTAACGGCATCACGCATGTCGTTACCAATAACTGCGCCCCCCGTTGTAAGGGTTGTGACGAATCCAACTTTGATAGCATCATCCGCAGCCATTGCAGTTGTGCACAGTGAAGCGGAAGCCAGCAGGGCGACGGCGAATTTATTCATGAATTTAAATCTCCAAGCAATAGTGGTTTCGTTGGGTCCACTATATGACATTTTATGGAAATTCGTAATACCGATAAGCGCCTGCGCACGATGCAGGCAATCAATATGGCTGACTTCTAGTCCTCTAAGCGCCGTCGAGCGTCTTCTAGCGCATCAGAGGGCTCTGGCGCGTCTATCACAGGCTTTCTAGTGATAAGGCGCCAGCCCCCGATGATCGCAAACAATAGCAACACAAACGGCCCAAACCACAACAGATAGGTTATCTTTTTAACCGGAGGCCGGTAGAGAACGAAATCGCCATAGCGAGCAACCAGGTAATCTGAAATCTCTTGTCGTCCTTGCCCACTGACAACTGCCTGATAGATTTCATTTCGGAGATCTTGAGCTAAATCAGCGTTTGAATCTGCCAAATTTTGATTTTGACATTTGAGACAGCGAAACTCTTCAGTCAGTCGAAGATACAAAGCAGATTGCTCATCGTTTTCAAACTTTAGTACTGTTTCTGCTAATTGCGCTTCGCCCATTGGTAACAACACTAAGCACAACACCACACAAGCACGGATGATTGCAGTTTTTGTTATCCGTTGATATCGATCTAACACTACGCCTGCTCTGCTTGTAGTTGTTTAATTAGAGGAAGCAAAATCGTATTGAGATCTTCTTCACTAATCGGCCCTATGTGCTTATAACGCACAGTGCCTTTTTTATCCATAATAAAAGTTTCGGGCACACCGTACACACCCCAATTGATACCAGTACTGCCTTGTTGATCAAACACCACGGTATCAAATGGGTTACCAAAACGATTAAGCCACGTTCGCCCATCATCAAGCACATCTTTGTGATTAAGCCCAACCATCGTCAATCCTTCTATATCGTCTAGTTGCTCCAGCACTGGATGCTCGGTTATGCAAGCTCGGCACCAGCTAGCCCAAACATTAAACAACCAAACATCACCAGCAAAACTTTCTGGCCCGTATTCGGATGCGTCGTACAGGGACTGCAATTTAAAATCAGGTGCAGCTTGTTCAATTAACGGCGATGGTAATTCGCTAGGGTCAAGATCCAAGCCTCGCGCAAGAAATCCGAGCAAACCGAAAAACAACACTAATGGTATGTACTTCCACATTAGCTGGCTGCTCCGGCGGCGGCGCTTACGGCCTTGGCTTTAGTAGCCGCTTCAGCCCGTTTTTGCGTGGTAGCCGCTACACGGTAGCGACGATCAACCGCTGCTAACAAACCACCCAAAGCCATGAAAACAGTGCCAAACCAAATCCAGCGAATAAACGGCTTATACTGCAAGCGCACACTCCATTGGCCTTCACCTAGATGTTCACCTAAAGCGATAAATAAATCACGTGTCAGGCCGCCATCAATGCCGGCTTCTGTCATGGTATCCCGACGCACATTATAAATACGTTTTTCTGCCACTAGCGTGGATACGGCGCTTTGTTCTTTGGTAACAACGAACGTTGCTTGTGTAGCAATATAGTTGGCCCCTCGCACATCTTCTATGCGGTCGAAACGGAATTCATAGCCAGCAATCTCGTGCGTCTCGCCTACCCCCATACGCACAGTTTGTTCATCTGCAAACATGCTGGTGAGCGCCACACCAAGGGTAAACACGCCCATACCAATGTGAGCGATAGTCATACCCCAGAACGCTGCAGGCGTGTGCATGGCTGCTGACAAACGATTGCGTTTATTACGCAAACGGTAATACACGCCATATGCACTACTGGCCACCACCCAGATCGCCAGGCCTATAGCCGCAGCAGCGGTAATTTTATACGGGTTAAACTGCATAGCAAAAACGGCACCAGCAATTAGGCTGAGAACAATCAGCGCAAGTAAAGTGGTTTGTCGGCCCTTGAGTTTGTCTTTTTTCCAGTTTAACAATGCTCCAATTCCGACAACCATAATCACTGGCAGCATAAGAGGCGCAAACACCGTGTTGAAATATTGTGGACCTACAGAGATTTTACCCATATCGAGCGCATCTAAAAATAATGGGTAAAGGGTGCCAAGCAGTACCGCAGCACAAGCAACCAATAAAAGAATATTGTTTAGCAGTAATGCAGATTCTCTGGATATCAATTCAAAATTTGCATGGCTTTTAAGCTTGTGCGCACGAATAGCAAATAACAACAAAGACAATCCCACAACAATCGCCAAAAAGAACAAGATAAATCGCCCCCTAGCAGGATCGGCTGCAAAGGAATGCACTGACGTCAGCACGCCAGAACGAACGATAAACGTACCCAGCAGACTCAAAGAAAACGCCAGCACAGCCAGCAGTACGGTCCAAGCTTTGAAGATTCCGCGTTTTTCAGACGCGGCCAAGGAATGTATTAAAGCCGTACCCAAAAGCCAAGGCATAAACGATGCGTTTTCGACAGGATCCCAGAACCACCAGCCACCCCAACCAAGCTCGTAGTAAGCCCAGTAGCTGCCCAATGCAATACCTAAAGTTAAAAACATCCAAGCAATGTTTGTCCACGGGCGCATCCAACGCAGTGTTGCTGAATCCAGCTCTCCACCTAACAATGCAGCGATTGCAAACGCAAATGCTACTGAAAAACCCACATAGCCCATGTACAACAACGGCGGATGAGCAGCCATACCAATATCCTGCAATAAGGGATTAAGCGATGCGCCATCAACGGGTACAGGAAAAATACGCTCAAACGGATTAGACGTTATTAATACGAACAACATAAAGCCAATGCTGATCATACCCAAGATGGATAACACGCGTGATAACAAAATCGCTGGCATATGCTTGCTAAAGATCGCGACCGCCCCAGTCCAAATAGCCAACACCCATACCCATAACAGTATTGAACCCTCGTGCCCACCCCACACACCCGAGATCTTGTAAATTAGTGGTAGCTGGCTATTGGATGTGTTGGCTGTGTACAGCACACTGAAATCATTAGTGATAAACGTGCTGGTTAGCGCAAAATAAGAAATGGTCATCATTAGCAGTTGTAACAGGGCCGCTGGCCTGGCTAGCGCCATCCACTGTGGTTGAACAATAAAACTGCCCACAAAAGGCAGCACTGCTAACACCACTGCAGCGCACAGTGCAAGAATTAACGCGAATTGGCCGAGTTCTGCAATCATGGTTGTACCACCGTTGAGCCACCATAGTTAACGCTAGTGCCAGGCATCTTGCCAGCCTTCTTTAATGCGTCCGCTACTTCAGGTGGCATGTAATTTTCGTCATGCTTGGCCAACACTTCTGAGGCGACAAACGTGCCCGAGTTATTAAGGCTGCCCATGGCTACAATTCCCTGCCCTTCACTAAATAGGTCAGGCAGTATGCCGGTGAAGGTAACCGGTACCTTATTAGCAGTATCGGTTAGCTGGAATTCAACGCTGAGATCTGTGTCGTTGCGCTTAACACTGCCCTCTACCACCATACCACCTATACGAAACCGGCTACCCTCTTGGATGTCGCCTGCAACGATGTCGCTCGGTGACTTAAAGAGCATGATGTTGGAGTTAAACGCTTTTAATAAAAATACTACAGCGACGGATACGCCCACTAGCATCAGAGCAACTAACATCAATCGTTGTTTTCTTTTGGGTGTCATGCTTGACGCCTTTTCGTTGCCGATTGTGTTGCCAGCTTAACGGCACGTTGTTTTTGTTTAATCAATTGACGACGGCTCCATAATACATTGGCTAACAACACTACCAATGCCACTCCAAAAGATGTCCATACATAGACGGCATAACCACCCATATCTATAAACTGGATAAATTCAGACACGATTGTCAGCCACTAGTTCGGCCACCCAAGCAGTGCGCGCTTCACGTTGTAATATGCCTGTTTTCACTCGGACCATTAATTGGTGAAAGTACAGCAACTGAAACCCAGCCACCATCAGCAACAAGGGCCGCAGCATGCTGATGTGCATCGATGGTTTATCAAGCTTAGTGATCGTGGCCGGCTGGTGAAGCGTGTTCCACCACTCAACAGAAAAATGGATGATCGGAATATTAACTACGCCTACCACAGCAAGGATCGCAGCCGCTCTGGCCGCCGTTTGTGGTTGCTCGATACTGGAACGGAGCGCCATGTAGCCTAGGTAGATAAAAAGTAGCAATAGCTCAGATGTTAATCGAGCATCCCATATCCAATAAGTGCCCCACATCGGCTTGCCCCAGAAAGCACCTGTTAACAATGCAATCAGTGTGAACGATGCGCCAATGGGTGCCGACGCCCAGGCAACGATATCAGCAAGCTTCATCCGCCAAATCAAGAATACGGCACTGGATGTTGCCATCACCATATAAACAAACATCGACATCCATGCGCTCGGCACATGAACAAATATAATGCGGTAGCTATCGCCTTGCTCATAGTCGGCAGGCGCGACAACCAAACCTAAATACAGGCCCACCAAAATACACACCGCGGCACCAATGCCAAACACAGGTGCAAGCCAATTAGCCGTTCGATAAACAAACGGTGACGAACCAAAACGGTGGATCCACTTAAACACGATAAATATTACTCTAGGCCAGTGATTATTTTAACTCAACTTAGCGTGAACGCGCAGGCTGCTCTTGCCCCGCAGTCAACTCGCCGAAACTGCCACTCGTAATGCAGCCGCCGTAGCCACTGGCGCAAGGGATAGGGCAAGAGCCAGCAACGCTACAAGTAAGCTCAGATGCCCACCAGCGGGCATTTGCAAGGCAGCTGCCTGCACCGCCCCGCTGCCAAAGATTAGCACAGGCACTGTTAGCGGCAGCACCAATAGAGACATCAAAATCCCTCCACCGTTCCCCACTGTCGCCGTTAACGCCGCCCCAATTGCCCCTACAAGGATTAAGGTTAGTGTGCCTAGCAACAAACTGAGAACAAGCACAGGTATTGCGCTAGCTGGGAGGTGCATCAGAATCGCTAACAGCGGAGATACTAGCAGCAACGGCAAACCGCCTAATATCCACCACGCAAACACTTTAGCCAGCACAACCACGCTCAATGGCTGCGCCGACAATACAAACTGCTCGAGGCTGCCATTGTGTAGATCATCATAAAAAAGGGACTGTAGCGAGAGCATCACCGAGAGCAATGCACTAACCCAAATAATACCTGGCGCAATGATCGAGAGAGTATTAGGCCCGGGCCCAACACCTAAAGGAAACAGCGTTATAACAATAATAAAAAATAGAATTGGGTTTAACCACTGCCCAGGCGAACGTATCGCCACGGCAAGCTCGCGCGTCAGCAAGGAGCGAAACAATGCAAGTAATCCGGTCGATAGAGGCAGGCTATCCATGAATTGGCGCATCCAATGAATAGATAGGGCCGCTTAAATTTTTGCTTAACGGTTGGTGTGTGGTTAGCACAGTAACACCACCACGCTCGCTATGCATCTGAATCTGGCCAGCGACCCAGTCTCTGCCCTGTTGATCAAGCGCGGTAAGTGGCTCATCTAAAACCCAGCAACGGGTGTGCGGCAATAGAGCAAGCCGCGCTAACGCAACGCGCCGTTGTTGACCTGCAGAGAGATGCCCCGCTGGGATATCAGCAATAGGCAAAATTGCCAATGCGTTAAGCACTGAGTCAATATCGCTCTCTACACCATTACCCATTTTGCACGCTAACTGTAAGTTCTCAACGGCAGTAAGCTGAGCATGAACACCCGGGCGATGTCCTATATGCAGTAGCTGCTCGTTAAAGATGTCACGCTGTTTTGACAAAGACACTCCACACCAATGCACCTCTCCTTCGTCAGCTAATGCAGCACCGCAGAGCACACGCAATAAGGTGGTTTTACCGCTACCATTGGCTCCAGCAATTTGAGTTACCTCGCCAGCCTTGGCATGCAGCTTGATCCGATCTAGCAATAGCGTTTCGCCACGCCAGACAGTCACATCTACCGCTTCCAAGCAATGCGGCACTGCTTCGTTATTTGTCGCTTGGTCCGTTATCACGCCGCCATCACCCAGCTTCTGCTAAAACCATAAAGCAACCATCGCTAGATACACCTAGCTGACCTTCGCGCACTTCGGCTAACTCGGCCATTTGGTAATACACACTTCGGCTCATCAGGGCTCTCAATCCATTTCTTACTTCTATATAGGGGGAAGGATCGGCTTCTGCATGGCTATATTCGATTGAGATGCGGTGGTCCGAGTCAGCGATTACTTCATCACCCATATTAGTGGTAAAAACCAACTGCAGCTGCCCATGTTGTTGAGTCACCGCGAGCAACACCGCAATAAAAGGCGCGTCCTCAACATCAATACGCAATCGCTCAGCAGGTGTCACGAGATAATACTCATCGTCATCCTTACGAAGGATCGATGCAAACATGCGCACCATACGCATACGATCGATTTTTGAATCCTGATAAAACCAATCACCATTACTGGCAATTTTCATGCGGCTTTCACGAGTTTGCTCCGGGTGCCACTTGTCTACGGGTGGCAGGGGATGCGCTTTTAACACTGCTTGCAAATCTTCCAGTACCGCTGAAGGTGCTTTATCTGTAGTCATTCGATTTGCAGCTGTGCTAGGTTTTCAAACAAGCGCAAGGCTTCCGGATTGGCTAAGGCTTCAATATTATCAATGGATTCGCCATGTACAATCTTGCGCACCGCTAGTTCGACAATCTTGCCACTGCGGGTACGTGGTATGTCGCCAACCTGCACAATCTTAGCGGGCACGTGCCGAGGTGTCGCATTTTTACGAACAGTGCTTTTGATTAAATCGATAAGTTGATCATCCAGCTGCAAGCCCTCACGTAAGCGCACAAACAACACGACCCTAACATCACCCTGCCATTGTTGCCCTATCACCAACGATTCGATCACATCATCAATGCTTTCTACTTGGCGATAGATTTCGGCAGTCCCAATACGCACACCGCCTGGATTCAACACCGCATCCGAGCGCCCATAGATCACTACTCCGTTATTCTCAGTAATAGCAATGTAATCACCATGACACCAAACACCTGGGAATTTATCAAAATAGGCAGCATGGTATTTACTACCGTCATCGTCATTAAAGAAGCCAGTCGGCTGACATGGAAATGGCTGACAACAAACAAGCTCTCCTTTTTCGCCTACCGCCTGCTGCTTACCATCGTCATCAAACACTTGCACATCCATACCTAAGGCTAAGCTTTGCAGCTCGCCGCGATGCACCGGCAGTGCCGGATTACCTAAAATAAAACAGGAAATTATATCCGTACCACCCGACAGTGATGCAAGGCTTACATCTTTAGCGATATGTTCATAGACGTAATCGAAACTTTCAGGCACTAATGGAGAACCCGTTGATAGAACCGCTTTAAGCTTAGTTAGCTTGTGAGTATTAATTGGATCGATGCCAGCTTTATTGCAGGCATCGATAAATTTGGCAGATGTACCCAGATACTGCATATCAGTGCGCTGCGCAAAGTTAAAAACGGTATTACCATCAGGGTAAAACGGCGAGCCATCGTATAATAATAGGGTTGCTTCTGATGCCAATGCGGTCACTAGCCAATTCCACATCATCCAACCGCAGGTCGTAAAAAAGAATAGGCGCTCACCGGCACGAACATCCACATGCAGTTGATGTTCTTTTTTATGTTGCAGTAAGGTGCCACCCGCGCCATGCACAATGCACTTAGGCTTACCGGTTGTGCCCGAGCTAAACATAATAAACAGCGGATGGTCAAACGGCAGTTGAGCAAACGGAAGATCATCGGTTTTATTGGTATCAAGCAAGCTTTGGTAAGTGCGGGTAATCGCCTGGGTATTCTCACCCGGTGCACCTTCATGAATAAATTCCACCATGACAATGCGTTGCAAGCCGTCCAGCTGTGGTGCCAGCTCGTTGATCAATGCAGTGCTGTCATGATTACGACCGTTATAACGATAACCATCAGTACAAAACAGTACTTTGGGCTCTATTTGCCCGAACCGATCCAACACACCATTGGCACCAAAATCAGGTGAACACGATGACCAAACGGCTCCAATGCTGCTAGTTGCTAACATCGCCACAATGGCTTCAGGAATATTAGGCAACAACCCTGCGACTCGATCACCCGCAACAACACCCTCTTCTCTTAGTGCTTTGGCAACTGCGGCAACCTCTGCCCGTAATTGTGCATGCGAAATCTCACGCAGCTCGCTGGCTTCGTCAGTCGCAATTAAGGCTGGAGTATCATCACTACGGCGTAAACAATTTTCGGCATAGTTAAGGCGCGCTTCCGGGAACCAACTGGCACCTGGCATTGCATTACGATTTGAAAGCACAACATCGCCACGCTTTGAACCAATCACATCAGTAAATTGCCATACGGCCAACCAGAATGCTTCAGGCTCAGCCACCGACCATGCATGCAGCTGCGCATAGTCCACAAGCTTTAATGAGTGTTCTTTGTTAACTCGGAGGCGAAACTGTTCAATCTGTGTACCCGCTGCCGCCTGCGCTGTTGGGGACCACAAAACACTCATGAGGGCTTAATCCGATATGAGTTGTCGGGCGAATCGATTGGGCGAGGACTGCCATCCTTGTCAATCGCGACGAACGTAAACAAGCCCTCAGTAACTTTTTCTTCTATTTCTTCACGCCGCCGCCTTACCCATGTTTCTACTCGTACAGCAATAGAGGTATTACCGATACTTTGCGTAGCACAGAAGCAACTGACTTCATCGCCAACATAAACGGGCTTATGAAATTTCATACCGGTAATCGCAACTGTAGTAACCCTGCCTTGGGCCACGTAAAAAGCGTAAGTACCGGCGGCTAAATCCATTTGCGATAAAATCCAGCCACCAAATATATCGCCGTTGGCGTTGGTGTCGGCTGGCATTGCGAGCGTGCGCAGCGACACAGGAGTAGTTGAGCGATCGATGTCGATCGAACTATCGGGCTTCGAACTTGCCATGGCTACCAGATGTTATGGGTGCGGGTGTCAACCACTACTATACCGTGTCTGCGTCCACATGGGCTGGGCGCATCAAACCAAACACGATCTTAATTCGCTATGAAGTATTCACTCCGCCATCGCATCAGCTAACATCGGAGATCAGTATGTATCCTGCCCCGTATATTGTTTGAATAATTTTTGAATTTTTTGGTGAGTCTTTGAGCTTGGTTCTCAAGCGCGACACCCGAACGTCAATAGCGCGATCAAACGAAAACTCGTCACCGCGATCACCCAGTTCTTCGCGTATTTGGTCACGCGTAATCAACCGGTTGGCACGTCGCAGAAAAATCTCTAGCAGTGCTACCTCACTCGCAGACAGCCGCTGTTCTTTGCCGCGCTCTGATGTTAATAGAAATTTGGACAGGTCAGCTGTCCAGCCGGAGAACTGAAAAACGTTTTTGTCACCACTTGTACCGACTACGTTCTTGCGCCGTATCAGTGCACGGATTCGCGCCACTAACTCGGTAACTTCGAAGGGCTTGGTGATATAGTCATCTGCACCAAGCTCTAATCCAGCGACTTTGTCAGACAGCGTAGATCGACCAGACACAACCATAATAGCCGTATCAAAGTTATTGGCTAAATGGCTCAGTATTGCCAAACCATCTTTATCGGGAAGACCTAAATCAACAATACACACATCAGGGTTCCATGCTTTGACATCACCCTCGAATTGCTGTGCTAAGCCATAGGCTTTGACTTCAAACCCCTCAGCCAGCAAGGCTTCTTTTAGCAATTTGCGTATTTCAGTAGAATCTTCGAGTATGGAGATACGCGTAGCAGACATCATGAACTCATCCGAGCCAGAGCAAGATCAAGCGCGTTTAATTCAAACGGTTTTTCAAGTACCGGGTAACTGACTTCCGCTTGCTGTCGACGCGGGTCAGATGCATTTAGCCCAGTCACTATTAACACAGCGACATCATCCGGTACAATCGCTGCCACATCTATACCAGTTTTGGCATTACCTAAGTCCAGATCAGTAATAACGGAAGACAAACCTTCTAGCTTAATAAGTTCACGCGCTTCACGCAGCGAGCTAGCCTCGACGACCAACCTCCCACCGCTGCGTAGGTGATCACTTATCACTCTGCGTACTTCATCATCGTCATCAACGACTAATATCACTTGTCCTTCAACTGATAACACAGGCAGATACGGGATTGTCATCACCACCAGCGCTCCCCCATCTTCGTGATTGCGTATGCGCAAACTGCCACCACACGATCTCGCAAAATCGAACGCTGAGGACAAGCCAAGACCGCGGCCCACCTTATCTTCTTTGGTGGAATAGAACGGTTTCAGTGCATTGCCCAGAGCGTCATCGGAAAACCCGGGGCCATCATCCCGAGTGCGAAATTGCAGCTCCTGCTGCGGTGTTACCAATATTTGTACTGCAATGGAGCCTGATTCACCACAGGCCTCAGCGGCGTTTATCACGAGATTCAAAATCGCATCACTGGCAAAGCCTGGATCGATCATAAGGTTCTTGTCAGGTATATCGATATCGAATTTAAGATCGATACCTTTTGGAACGGCAGCCTTTGCCAGACGGCTAACGTGCGATACAAAATCATTAGCACTGACCTTAACTGCATCGATATGACGTTGTGTTTCTATACGGTTGAGCGTATCTATTAGCTCGGCACCGCGTCTGGTCGCAGACTTGATGGTCTTACTTATGCTGCTGAGCGTTTGATCATCGCCAACGATTTTCTCCAGCTGGTTTTGCTGGCCCATTATAATGGTCAACAGATTAGAGAAGTCATGTGCCATTACACTGGTTAATTGTGTGGCAAGTGCTTTACGGCTAGCGTGGGCAAGTGCACGTCGAGCTTGAACTTCTTCGGTCGCATCGGTGGACAATATGTATGCACCTCGCACCGTGTCGTTTCTGTCTATATCCGGTGTCATGGCCAAACGAATAAACCGCCCAGAACCCTCTTCCTTGAATTCAGAAACGCTTGATTCTCCATTAAGGGCTTTTTTAAAACTGGGTATGACTTCTTTACAAACCTCACTACTTAAAACTTGTTCAAACTTGCGACCTACAATATTGCTTTCAGTGAAAGGGATAACGCTCGGTAGTCGACCGTTGGAGTGCGTATAAGCGCCGTCAGAATTCACGTGTGCAATGTGCGCGGGTGTCATACGGTTGATTAACTGTAAACGCTCACGACTTTCGATCAGTTCTTGCTGGGTAGTTTCAAGCGAGCGGAGCGAAGCAGCCATTTGACGGTTGGTCTGCGCTAGTTCATCGGAGCGTTGCAGCAACTCTTGCGACAAACCATTAGCTTTTGACAAAATTGTTTCCTCATCACGTTTGATCGCCGTAATATCTGTAAACACAGTAATCCAGCCGCCGGACTCAAGCGGGCATCCTTCTACCGATATCGATGTACCATTCGCTCGGGTTCGCTCAAAATAGTGTGGCTCAAACGCCAACGCTAAGGTCACTTTCTCTTCGACAAACGCGCTGATGTCGTCGAGTTGTCCATACTCGCCTCGCTCAGCAACATAGCGCAGAATACCGCCAAAATCAGCACCAGGCTGCAACAGCTCAGCTGGCACTTGAAACATGGTTTGCATGCGCCGATTAGCATGAACCAGTTTTAATTCGTGGTCATAGATAGAAATTGCTTGACTTATTAGATTCAAGCCTGCCTGAATCATGTCTACACGAGTTTGCTGGTTTATTGTCATGAGGTGATCAATCTCGGATATTGACTAATAAAATCATTGCGTTACATTTCGTTAGATTTCTGCAAAAATTAAGCTGTAATTGTCAGGCACAATTGTCCATAGAGTAACATCAGTTTGGGGAAGACATCATTAGAATGACGGATTCAAATACGGCGGTATCACTGCCAACACTACTTGCCCGCAATGTCCAACGCCGCGCAAAGGCGATAGCTTATCGAGAAAAAGAATACGGCATTTGGCAAACTTGGACTTGGTTCGAGGCACAGCAAGAGGTTGATGCTTTAGCAAAAGGGCTAATTGCACTGGGCGCGAACCGAGGAGACTATGTCGCTATAATCGGCCGCAACCGTCCTGCCATGTACTGGGCTGGCATTGCCTCTCAAAAAGCCGGTTGCATTCCAGTACCGTTGTATCAAGACGCCTCCGCTGAAGAACTGGCCTATGCACTAGATCACTGCGGCGCACGGTTTGTCATCGCCGGCGATCAGGAACAAGTTGATAAAGTTGCGGATGTCAGCGACGAACTCTCAAATCTGGAACACGTTATCTACCTTGACGGTCGGGGTTTGCGTAAGTACGACCACGAACAAATGACGGCTTACATTGACGTGCAGAAACTGGGTCGCGAACAGGGCGATGATGATGAGCTTGCCCAACGCACGGCGGAGCTTACAGCACAAAGCACTTGCGTGATTCTTTATACGTCCGGTACCACCAGCCGACCTAAGGGTGTTGTCCTTTCAAATCACAACGTCATCGAGACCGCTAAAAATTCCTGCGAGTTCGATAAGCTGACACATAAAGAAGAAATACTGGCTTACCTGCCAATGGCGTGGGTTGGTGACTATATATTCTCTATGGGGCAAGCACTATGGGCAGGCTTCTGTGTCAACTGCCCCGAATCACCAGACACCATGCAGTCAGACCTACGTGAGATTGGTCCGACTTATTTCTTCGCACCGCCGCAAGTGTTCGAAAGCCAGCTTACTTCCGTCATGATTCGCATGGAAGACGCTAGTAAATTTAAAAAACGCATGTTCGACCACTTTATGAAAGTGGCAAAACGCGTTGGCCCTACCCTTCTAGATGGTGGCAAAGTTGGTTTCAAAGACAAGCTTAGCTACCAGCTGGGCAAGCTTATGGTGTACGAGCCACTCAAAGATACGCTTGGATTACGTCGCATTCGAGTAGGCTATACCGCCGGCGAAGCGATCGGGCCGGAGTTGTTCGAATTTTACCGCTCACTTGGCATCAATCTAAAACAGCTATACGGTCAAACCGAAGCCACTGTGTTTATCACACAGCAAAAAGACGGGGCCGTTCGCGCCGATACCGTTGGCATTCCAAGCCCGGGTGTTGAACTAAAGATAGATGACAATGGTGAAGTGTTTTATCGCTCCCCCGGTGTCTTCGTTGAATACTATAAAAACGCTGAAAGCACGGCCTCTACTAAAGCACAAGACGGTTGGGTTGCGACTGGCGATGCTGGTTTTATAGAAGAGGACACCGGTCAACTTCGCATCATCGATAGAGTGAAAGACGTCGGTAAGATGGCGGATAATTCTTTGTTTGCCCCAAAGTATGTAGAGAACAAACTCAAGTTCTACCCGGATATCCTCGAGTCAGTGGTGTTCGGTGCAGAACGAGATAAATGCTGCGCATTTATCAACATAGATCTGACTTCAGTCGGCAACTGGGCAGAGCGTAACAACGTGGCGTACGCCTCTTATCAAGAATTGTCACAACACCCTGAAGTACTAAACATTATAGGCAGGCATGTTAGTGAAGTGAATACCAGTATTGCTGAGGATGAAATGCTAGCGGGCTGTCAGATCCATCGTTTTCTGGTTTTGCACAAAGAGCTAGATGCAGACGATGGCGAAATCACCAGAACACGCAAAGTCCGGCGCGGTGTCATCGCAGAAAAATTTAAAGATTTGGTAGACGCCCTATACGATGGTTCCTCTTCAATCTATACCGAAACTGAAGTCACTTACGAAGATGGCCGTAAGGGAAAAATCACAGCGACACTCGAAATCAGAGACGCAACAGTGATCTCACGCGAGGCAA
Source organism: uncultured Granulosicoccaceae bacterium (assembly GCA_937958675.1). Taxonomy (GTDB): domain Bacteria; phylum Pseudomonadota; class Gammaproteobacteria; order Granulosicoccales; family Granulosicoccaceae; genus Granulosicoccus. The sequence continues at coordinate 110,546 of CALGND010000017.1, read as the reverse complement.
GCGCCGCATGAACGAAACCGCTACACCACAGATGCAAGATCAAACTCTGGAAGATTACACCACCGCAGATGGCCGCAAGATCGGCGGGGTAATGATGGATCTAAAGTCCATAACGCTTCGCTTTGGCGGACTAATCGCAATAAACGACATCAGCTTTAACATCAGACAAGGAGAAATACGCGCGATCATCGGACCCAATGGAGCTGGTAAGTCTTCCATGCTCAATGTTATTAGTGGTTTCTATCAGCCGCAGGAAGGTGAAGTATGGTTTATGGGAAAAAAACGTCCAACCATGCGACCTTACAAAGTTGCTCGTCAAGGCATTGCACGAACGTTCCAAAACATTGCCTTGTTTGAAGGCATGACAGTACTCGACAACATAATGACTGGCCGCCTGAACTTTATGAAAACCGGCTGGGTAGCGCAGTCTATCTGGCTAGGTAGTGCGAAAAAAGAAGAGACGATCAACCGCCAAAAGGTTGAAGAGATTATCGACTTTCTTGAAATCCAAACGATTCGCAAAACCCCGGTCGGGCGATTACCTTATGGTTTAAAAAAACGCGTAGAGTTAGCGCGTGCCTTGGCGGCAGAACCCAATCTGCTATTGCTAGATGAACCAATGGCTGGCATGAACGTGGAGGAGAAAGAAGACATGAGCCGTTTTATCCTCGATGTTAACGATGAATTCGGCACCACGATCGCGCTGATCGAACATGATATGGGTGTTGTTATGGATTTGTCTGACCGGGTAGTGGTGATGGACTACGGCAAAAAAATTGGTGACGGAACACCGGACGAAGTTCGCAACAATCAGGAAGTCATTGAAGCTTATCTGGGAGTGTCACATGATTAATCTTGATACTCGCAATCTTAAGGCAAGCTCTGGAGAGTGCCATGTCAGCTGATTTCCTCTACGGCATTGAAGTGATCCTCAACGGATTAATGGCGGGTGTGATGTACGCACTGGTCGCCCTGGGTTTTGTTCTAATTTTTAAAGCCTCCGGAATTTTCAACTTTGCCCAGGGAGTCATGGCATTGTTTGCGGCACTGACGCTGGTTGGCATCATGGAGGGGCAAATCCCCTTCTCGCATCTTATTAACGAAATCTTCGGAACCAAGATTCATAACTTCGGCTGGGAGGTACCGGCGCTATTAGCCATTGCCTTAACCTTGCTAGTGATGGTCGCATTCGCATGGGCCGTTCAACAGTTTTTGTTCAAACACTTAGTTGGTCAGGAGCCCATAATTTTGTTTATGGCAACAATCGGCCTCGCCTACTTCCTTGAAGGCATGGGTGATTTAATGTGGGGCTCAAACATTAAAACCCTCGACTTAGGGTTACCGCAAGGGGGTTCACGTGTTATCGAAGAACTCAGCGCCAATTTAGGCGGCGACGACTTCTATGGATTCTTTATAGATAAACTCGATATGGTCGCATCAGTGGTCGCAATCATTTTGGTACTTGCCTTGATCGCGTTCAGTCAGTACACCAAGCACGGTCGTGCGATGCGTGCAGTTGCTGATGATCATCAGGCCGCGTTAAGTGTTGGTATTTCTCTGAACTTCATCTGGGTATTGGTTTGGTCGCTGGCAGGTTTGGTAGCGCTGGTTGCCGGTGTCATGTGGGGTGCAAAATCTGGAGTTCAATTTTCTCTGTCACTGATCGCGTTAAAGGCATTGCCTGTTTTAATGCTGGGCGGATTCACTTCAATTCCCGGCGCCATCGTCGGTGGACTGATTATCGGTGTGGGTGAAAAGCTGTTCGAGTATACGGTCGGCCCTATGATAGGAGGCGCAACGGAAAACTGGTTTGCCTACGTATTAGCCTTACTTTTTCTGGTGTTTCGTCCGCAAGGTTTGTTCGGGGAGAAAATCATTGAACGCGTCTGAACTAGTCGCCCATCCACGCACCTTTACGGGAGAGTCTTATGTTTTATCGTGAAGCGGGAGACTTTAAAACCTCGTACGCTGCTGACAATCAAACGTTTCCGATTGCATTTGACCGCTATCGGTACTGGGTCGTGTTGGCAATCGCCTTCTTGGTAATGCCCTTCATTATCAATGACTATTGGGCCAACGCTTTACTGATACCATTTTTAATTTACGCGATCGCCGCCATTGGTCTTAATATCCTTACCGGTTATTGTGGACAGGTGAGCCTCGGTACGGGTGCGTTTATGGCCGTCGGAGCTTATTCCTGTTATAAGTTGATGACAGCATTCCCCGACGTTAGTATCTTGATCCACGTGGTACTGGCCGGTGGCATTACCGCAATGGTCGGGGCAGCCTTTGGTCTACCCTCATTGCGAATTAAAGGCTTTTATCTGGCGGTAGCGACTCTGGCTGCACAGTTCTTTCTGGTCTGGTTGTTCAACAAAGTGCCATGGTTTTATAACAACTCAGCGTCAGGTCAAATTAGTGCACCCGAGAGATTCGTATTTGGCGTGCCTGTTACCGGAGCCAACACAGACGCTTGGGCTGTGTATCTTGTCTGCCTTGTATTTGTCACCGGTTCTGCGATCATCGCTCGCAATATGACCAGAGGCAGCATGGGCCGCAAATGGATGGCCATCCGCGATATGGATATTGCTGCAGAGATCATCGGCGTTAACCCACTTCGGGCTAAGTTAAGCGCCTTTGCTGTGTCTTCGTTCTTCGTAGGCATTTCCGGCGCACTTTTCTTTTCCGTCTATCTAGGCGCTGTTGAAGTCGGGGAAGTATTTGGTATAAATAAATCCTTTCTCGTATTGTTTATGGTCATTATTGGCGGGCTGGGTTCTATTTTCGGTTCTTTTGCAGGCGCAGCATTTATCGTTTGCCTGCCGGTGGTATTGAAATTAATAGGCGTTGATCTGTTCGGGTGGCCACCAGATCTCGTCGCGCACTTTAACCTCATTATTGTGGGTCTGTTAATCATGTTTTTTCTGATTAAGGAACCACACGGGTTAGCGCAGCTTTGGAGGGTCGCCAAAGAGAAGTTACGGTTATGGCCGTTTCCCCATTAGTAAGTGAAAATGAGTAAGTAAAAAATAAGTAAGTAGGTAAATAGTAAGTAGATATTTATAACCACATTTTGAGAGAGGATTTATAAAAATGAAACTTTATACGTTAACCGCTGTAGCGCTTACCACTGCACTTGCGGCAGGTACTGCAACAGCTGATCTAGTTATGCCAGATCTAAGCTATCGAACCGGTCCTTATGCCGCCGGTGGTATACCGTTCTCGGATGGCTATCAGGACTATCTAAACATGCTTAATGCTCGCGATGGCGGCATTGGTGGTGAAGAGCTTCGTATCATTGAATGCGAAACCGGATACAACACCGAGAAAGGTGTTGAGTGCTATGAAAGCACAAAAGGCGAAGGTGCTTTGATCTATCAACCGCTCTCAACTGGTATCACCTATCAGCTAATCCCTAAAGCAACCGCTGATAAAATTCCACTGCATACCATGGGTTATGGTCGTACCTCCGCTGCTAATGGCGAAGTATTTAACTGGGTATTTAACTATCCTGCAAACTACTGGGATGCGGCGGGTGTAATCGTTAACTACCTACTCGATGAGAACGGTGGAGATCTAAAAGGTAAAAAAGTCGCACTTGTCTATCATAACTCGGCTTACGGCAAAGAGCCTATCCGAACACTTGAAGCATTGTCAGCTGAGCATGGTTTTGATTTTAACCCGATTGCGGTTGATCACCCGGGCCAGGAACAAAAGTCACAGTGGTTACAAATCCGCCGCGAGCGCCCGGACTATGTACTTATGTGGGGCTGGGGTGTAATGAATCAGGTCGCTATTCAGGAAGCTGCCAACATTGGTTTTCCAATGGAAAATTTCATTGGTAACTGGTGGTCAGGTGCTGAACACGATGTAACGCCTGCCGGTGACGGAGCGAATGGTTACAAGTCTTTGAATATGAACCGCATAGGCGACTTACCGGTCTTCGCTGATATCAAAAAGCATGTACATGATGCTGGAAACGCAGCAGGCGACGGGTCCAATCTTGGTACCGTGCTGTACACCCGAGGTATGTATGCTGCCATGCTTGCACAGGAAGCAATCGCTTCTGCACAAAAAATTCATGGCGTCAGTGATGTAACAGCTGCAATGGTTCGTGACGGTATGGAAGCACTGGCTATCACCGCCGATCGAATGAAGGAACTCGGTATGGAAAATATCGGCCCTGCGTTCGACGTAAGTTGTGAAAATCATGGTGGCTCAGGACTAGGTATCGTGCAACAGTGGAACGCAACTGATAGCAAGTGGGTTGCGTTAACCGACTACATCGAGCCAAACAAAGCGGTAACTGATCCATTGATCGCAGAAGATTCAGCTGCGTTTGCCGAAGAAAACGGTATCACACCAGCTTGCTTTAAAGGCTAGTTGAAATCGTAACGAGGGGCGGTCTGTCGTAAGGACCGCCCTACTCTTTATATTTGCCACCTTTTGGATGAAGCATTTTGCAGCAGGCTCAACACACAACAGAACAAACATCGAGCGAACTCGACACCCTGCTCGAAGTCAACAACGTCGAGGTTATCTATAACCATGTGATCCTCGTATTGAAAGGCGTTTCGCTGTCTGTGCCAAAAGGAGGTATTACCGCGCTGCTTGGCGGCAACGGCGCAGGTAAAACTACCACACTCAAGGCAATATCAAATTTACTGCACTCAGAGCGTGGCGAAGTCACCAAGGGATCAGTTAAATATCGAGGTGAACCCGTTCAGCGCATGGACCCTGAAACGCTCGTGAAGAAGGGTGTCATTCAAGTCATGGAAGGACGCCACTGCTTTGAACATCTAACCGTTGAAGAGAATCTTCTTACTGGTTCCTACACTCGTAATGATGGCGCTGCTGCAATTGCCAGCGATCTTGAAAAAGTCTACTCGTACTTCCCGAGATTGAAAGAACGAAGAAAATCACAAGCAGGTTACACCTCTGGTGGTGAGCAGCAAATGTGTGCTCTAGGTCGGGCACTGATGTCAAAACCGGAAACTATTCTTCTCGATGAGCCCTCCATGGGCCTTGCACCACAGCTGGTCGAAGAGATTTTCCAGATTGTTAAAAGCTTGAATGAAAAGGAAGGTGTATCGTTCTTACTTGCAGAACAAAACACCAATGTAGCACTTCGATTTGCACACTATGGCTACATATTAGAATCGGGGCGTATTGTGATGGACGGCCCCGCAGCTGAATTGCGAGAGAATCCGGACGTTAAGGAATTCTACCTTGGCATGTCTGAAGAAGGCCGAAAATCGTTCCGCGATGTTCGAAGCTATCGACGACGCAAGAGATGGCTAGCATAATGGCAAACAATAATAAATCAGCTGATCAGCTCGAGACCGAACAGCTTTCTCGACTTGTTAAAATCGTCGGCGCAGAGCACAAACTCGACAGCTTGAGTGATCTTACAAGGCTTCCAGTTTTACGCAAAGACGAACTATTAAAGTCCCAGCTCAACGATCCACCATTCGGCATACTTAAACCTGAAAAGATTGCGAACATCTATCAATCTCCCGGCCCTATCTATGAACCCTGCCTACCAGGTGCTGACCCGTGGCGATTTGGTAAATTCCTGCGCGCAATAGGAATCGGCTCCAAGGATGTTATACAAAACACCTTTTCCTACCACTTCACTCCGGCAGGTGCGATGTTTGAAACCGCTGCACGCGAGGTAGAGGCAACAGTATTCCCCGCAGGCCCGGGCCAAACGCGACAACAATGTGAAGTTGCTCAGGCAATCAAGACTACGGTATACGCGGGTACGCCGGATTTTCTGAATATTATTTTAGCCAAAGCAGATGCTGAAGGCTTCGACCTTAGCAGTATAAAACGTGCAGCGGTCAGTGCTGGCCCCTTGTTCCCGCAACTCAGACAAGCATATCTCGATCGTGGCATTGTGTGTCGCCAGTGCTACGGCACGGCTGATGTTGGCCTTATCGCCTATGAATCTGAAGAGTGCATTGACGGCATGTTTGTTGACGACGACGTGATTGTAGAGATTGTATCGCCAGGTACCGGAAATCCTCTACCGGTAGGTGAAATAGGTGAAGTCGTAGTGACAGTTCTGGATGAAATGCACCCAATCGTGCGATTTTCAGTAGGCGATCTGAGCGCATTGATGAACCAGAGCGCTGATACACAAAAGCGCATTGTAGGCTGGCGTGGTCGTGCCGATCAGGCTACAAAAGTGAAAGGTATGTTTATTCGGCCGGAACAGGTGTCTGCGATGGTTGATCAGCACCCGGATATTGAGCGTGCACGAGTTGAAGTATCTTTTGATGGTAGTGCTGAGCGGATTGACGTGAAGCTTGAGTCAAACTTGAAAGACGCCGAACAGTTTAACGCTCTTGTGCAAGAGACGCTCAAGCTCAAGGCACGTATTACGGTTGTTGATGAGGGTGATATACCGCGCGATGGGATACTTGTTTCTGATCTAAGAGAAAATGTTGTCTAACGTCGCCATCAACCCCTACATGAGCTTCATGATGTGAGTATCGTCTGCTTGCCGCGCATATAAGGAACGAGCACATCGGGTACTGCAACGCTGCCATCAGCTTGTTGGTAATTTTCGAGCACCGCAATTAAGGTGCGCCCCACTGCTAGGCCAGAGCCATTGAGTGTGTGAACTAACTCGGGCTTACCAGATGCTTCGCTTCGAAAACGGGCTTGCATACGCCTGGCTTGGAAATCCGTGCAGTTACTCACCGAAGAAATCTCTCGATACGCATCCTGACCTGGCAACCACACTTCAATATCGTAGGTTTTTGCAGCGGAGAATCCGATATCGCCACCGCATAGAATCACAACTCGGTACGGTAAATCGAGTTTTTTGAGAATATTTTCGGCATGGCTTGTCATGTCTTCAAGCGCTTGCCATGATTGATCAGGCGTAACGATCTGCACCATCTCTACTTTTTCAAACTGATGCTGGCGAATCAAGCCACGGGTATCTCGGCCATAGCTGCCAGCCTCTGAACGAAAGCACACACTGTGGCAAGTAAGTTTTATCGGAAGCTCATCGCTGCTGCTGATACTGTCGCGGACGATATTGGTCACCGGCACTTCAGCAGTAGGTATCAGGTAGTAATCCTTGTTGGCCTCTTGTTTAGCTTTATCGCTAACATCCTCACCAGCGACGAGCTTAAATAGATCTTCTTCAAACTTAGGCAGCTGCCCTGTACCTTTAAGCGAATCACGGTTAACGATATGAGGCACATTTACCTCGGTGTAACCGTGTTCTAGGGTGTGAGTATCCAGCATAAACTGCACTAGAGCGCGGTGTAGCTGTGCCATTTCGCCATGCATAATGGCAAAGCGTGAACCAGTAATTTTGCTGGCTGTCTCAAAATCCAATGCCGCGTTACGTTCACCAAGATCAATGTGGTCTTTCACATCAAAGTCGTAGGCGCGTGGCTCACCCACTTTACGCACCTCAATGTTGTCTTCTTCGTCTTTGCCTGGCGGTACCGATTCGTGGGCCAAATTAGGCATCGATAACATTATGGAAGAGAGTTCTTCTTGAACAGAATTGAGTTCGGTTTCTGCCTCTTTTAGCTGACCACCCAATTGTGCGACCTCATCAAGCAAGGGCTGAACGTCTTCACCCTTGCCTTTGGCCTGCCCTATAGCTTTAGAACGTGAATTACGCGTAGCTTGGAGATCTTCGCTGCGTTTTTGTGCAGCTTTACGCTGGGTTTCTAGTTCGCTTAGGCGGGTTTGATCGATCTCTACGTTACGAATTCGCTGCCGCTCAGCGACGAATTCCAATTCGTTACGTACGAGTTTTTGGTCGAGCATACGGGGTAATTATGTGTTGCTAGAAAGCTTACGAACAGTATATCAACGCAAGCGCTATTCGCAATATCAATTGCAGCAGACATTCAGATCATTCGGGCGATTGACCACCCCACGACAACCGCCAGCAGAGAGCCCACGACATTGAGTGCCACATTGCCGGCGGCCAGCAGTGTGTTGCCAGATTCAGCGATAGCCAAGGTATTAACTGAAAACGCAGAGAAAGTGGTAAACCCGCCAAGCACACCGGTCACTAGGAACAGTTGCATGGCTGGCGATAATTCGACTCGATGGCTGATCAATGCTGTCAAGAACCCTGCCAAGAAGCAGCCCAACACATTTGCGCTTAAAATCGCCCAGGACACCCGATTAGCATCGCTCACGAGCCATAAACCGAGCAAATATCGCGCACTAGCGCCTAGTGCACCGCCCGCTGCGACGCTTATCAATCCTATTGCTGGGCTCATCGGCACCGAGTTTGCATATCAATTTCGTCGACTCTATCGCAAAAATGATCATCATGAACCAAAAAATCGCTTTCATACTGCTGTTGGTACTCGCCCAGCCTGCTCTGTCTGCCAAGTTATACAAATGGCTCGAAACGGATGGCTCGATTACGTTCTCGCCTACGCCCCCGGCTGCAGGCATCGATTTCGAGACTATTGGCGAAAACACTGACGCCAAAACAGGACTGCAGAAACCAGTTGCGCAGAATAAGCTGCAAGACTCTAACCCAGTCGCTCAGTTACCCACTGCGCCGCGTTTATCAGCTCAAGACCTACAAACGCCTAAACCTGCTAAACCAGCCAGCACAGTGAACTACGCTCCGGCTACAGATAGCATTGAACAAGGCATTACGCGTTCAACGGTTCAGCCGGTGACGACGGGTGTACAGGTGGCGAGTACAGCTGGCGTATCAAACACGCGAACAGTGATATCAGCTAAAAAGCGACGACAATGTGAGGACTTGAGCAAGCGAGTCATTTCACTTGAGCGCCGTTTACGATTGGACCTAAGTGAAGACGATATGGATAACACAGTTATGCATATGGCTCGATATTCAAGAAGCTTCAATAAGCACTGCTTAAATTAAACAGAGCACCAAATGACAGCGTGAGGTTAAGTAGCTGAACGCTGTCATCCCCACCAAAGCGGCGGTCCGGCGTACCGGGATCACGTGTACTCGGAAACGGTTCCTGGCCTTCGCAGGATTACAAGAATCCTAGCTACCAGAACCGCCGCCTACCTCAAAAGACACTTAGTCCGCACGAACAACCGGAACAGAATTAGAAAACGAATGCCCCTGTCGCAAGCAGTAACTCAACCACTTAAACAAGAATCGATTGAGCCGATAGCCCGAATCCAAACTTCGCACTTTCCGACTTTCCCAGCGGCTATGCAAAAAACCACTTAACACTTCACAGCTTCGCGCGTCATGGTAGATACGCACCGACAAATCTGGCTCTCTCTCTCCACGTAACGATTCAGTAAAGCGGTAAGTTAGGTTAAATGTGGTGGTATAGCGGTTGTGCTCGATCTGGCTCAGCTCTAACTGCATCCTGCCCTCAGGTTGCGATAGGTACACCGATCCATCCATCGAACGCAGTTCAGGCATCAGTAGCCGCACCATGCGATAGTTGTCTTCGTAAAGCTCCATCAAAGATGAAAACCTTCCGCTGGTTCTGGGTCGGAGCAACAAGGTATCTAGCATGGATCTAGTAGGGTCCGCATGAGTCTGGAAAGACCACTATTATCGTACTCCACAGCCTTCAATTCAATCACTATATTTGAGTAATGCGAGCCTCACAGGCAGGGTTATTGCCTTGAAATCTGTCGTTCCGACACCATATATTGCGTTATGGTGCGTTCGTACCCTCTTTCGAGTGCTAAACTACCGCAATAGGCGCAATTTGGTGATGAAATATACGATACGCGTCTATTTTTATTAATCCTGTCCCCGCGAAGGTGGTGGTCCGGCATTCCGGGATCTAGCATCCTAAGTACTAGCGAGATTTAATGGCCAAAGAAGAACCAATTGAAATGGAAGGAACTGTCGTCGACACTCTTCCAAATACCATGTTCCGGGTGGAACTCGAAAACGGGCACGTTGTAACAGCTCATATATCGGGCAAGATGCGCAAGCACTACATCCGCATACTCACCGGTGACAAAGTCACTGTACAAATGACTCCGTACGACCTGAGCAAAGGCCGCATTACGTACCGTAGTCGTTAGGATTCAGTACCAATAGGGGCAAACGAATAAGTTAGATCGTACATTGCCCCTATTGCTTTCCCCATTTATCTAGCGTTCGCTCCACTGGTCTTATTATGATCCAAAAAAAACGCTGCAATTAGCAGCGTTCTTTTTTTGGAGCTTGATAGTCATCCCGCTTTCGCGCGGATAACTATTGAACAGTCGCTTCTTTACTTTCTCGACTTTCAAATTCAAAATCAATCTTGCCTTCGTCATCAACCTTGACATGCACTCGTCCGCCTGACTTCAGCTTGCCAAACAGAATCTCATCTGCCAGCGGCTTCTTGATGTGTTCACTGATAAGCCGAGACATAGGACGTGCACCCATCTTTGCATCAAAGCCGTTTTCAGCTAACCATGTTTTAGCATCAGCGTTAAAGTCGATCGAAACGTTTTTATCTTCAAGCTGAGATTCGAGTTCGATGATGAACTTATCAACAACATTGATAATAATGCTCCTATCAAGCGGCTGAAATTGAATGACGGTGTCAAGCCTATTACGAAATTCTGGAGTAAAGAGCTTGTTAACCGCTTCCATACCATCACTTGCATTATCCTGAGTGGTAAAGCCCATGGACGTACGTGAGATAGATTCAGCACCAGCGTTTGTAGTCATGATCAGAATGATATTTCTAAAATCAGCCTTGCGCCCGTTGTTATCGGTAAGCGTACCGTGATCCATAACCTGCAGTAGCAGATTAAAAACATCCGGATGTGCTTTTTCAATTTCATCGAGCAAAATAACGCAATGCGGATTTTGAATGACAGCATCTGTTAACAATCCACCTTGGTCATAACCCACGTAGCCTGGAGGAGCACCGATTAATCTTGAAACCGTGTGACGCTCCATGTACTCAGACATATCGAATCGCACAAGCTCGATACCCATGACCTGAGCCAACTGCTTGGTGACTTCTGTTTTACCGACACCAGTCGGGCCAGCAAACATAAAGCTACCAATTGGCTTATCCTGAGGGCCTAAACCAGAGCGCGACATTTTGATTGCCGCAGCAAGCGTATCGATCGCATCGTCTTGTCCAAACACCAGCATGCGTAAATCACGCGCCAATGTACGCAGCTTATCCATATCAGTTGAAGACACGCTCTTCTCAGGAATACGTGCAATCTTTGCCACTATCGCTTCGATGTCTTTTACGCCAATCGATTTTTTGCCTTTCGCTGTTGCACCTTTAACTCGGTGGTTAGCGCCAGCTTCATCGATAACATCAATTGCTTTATCAGGTAGGAAACGATCATTGATATACCGACCCGCCAGCTCTGATGCAGTGCGTAGTGCTTTGTTAGAGTACTTAACTTCATGAAACTCTTCGTAGCGAGATTTCAAGCCTTTGAGAATTTCGTAAGTTTGATCAACCGTTGGCTCTGCAACATCGATCTTTTGGAAACGTCTGGCAAGCGCGCGATCTTTTTCGAAGATACCGCGGTATTCTTGATACGTTGTAGAACCAATACACTTAAGCTCACCAGAAGCCAGCATTGGCTTAATAAGGTTAGACGCATCCATGACACCACCTGATGCAGCTCCAGCACCAATAATGGTGTGGATTTCATCAATAAACAATACAGCACCCGGCTCTTTCTTCAATTGAGTCAGGATACTTTTTAGTCGTTTTTCAAAGTCGCCTCGGTATTTAGTACCCGCAACCAATGCACCTAAATCGAGCGAATAGATAATGCTGTCGGCCAGTACCTCAGGTACCTCGCCATCAACGATTCGCTTAGCCAGACCTTCTGCGATAGCAGTTTTACCAACGCCCGCCTCGCCTACCAATAGCGGGTTGTTTTTGCGACGCCGGCAAAGTACTTGCGATGCTCGCTCAATTTCTTTTTCACGACCAATCAATGGATCGATTTCGCCGTTTTGCGCCTTTACATTTAGATTAGTGGCAAATTTGTCTAGTGGACGTGCATCGTTCTCGCCTTCCTCACCCGTGAATTCTGAACTGCCGTCTTCTAGGTCTTCAGGCTCGTCCTGTGAATTTTTAGCGATACCATGCGAGATGTAATTAACAACATCAAGGCGAGTAATGTTTTGCTTGTTAAGAAGATAAACCGTTTGCGAGTCTTGCTCACCAAAAATGGCAACCAACACATTTGCTCCAGTGACTTCTTTTTTACCGGAGCTTTGCACATGAAATACGGCGCGTTGCAACACTCGCTGAAAGCCTAATGTTGGCTGAGTTTCACGCGTATCGTTTTCGTCGAGCAGCGGTGTGTTTTCCTCCACGAAGGTATCGAGCTCATCGCGCAGCATGTCGAGATCGCCTCCACAGGCGCGCAATACTTGCGCAGCAGTTGGGTTATCAATTAGTGCGAGCAACAAGTGCTCAACAGTCATGAATTCAAACCGGCGGGCTCGCGCTTCTTTGAAAGCGTTATTCAGGGTAAATTCGAGTTCTTTACTTAGCATGTCAGTTGTTATTGTTAACCCAAGTTGAGTTTTTAACTAAAATATCGATTAAGTTTTCAATTACGTTTTTTGATTACGACTACTCATGTACGTTACTCTTTACGTTTACTAGAACGATCAAAGTTCGTGCTCAGAGTATTACTTGTACGGTCAAAAACAAAAAAAGTACATTACGCCTCTTCCATATCACACATCAGCGGATGATTGCTGTCTCTAGAGTATTGATTCACTAAAGCTACTTTAGTTTCAGCAATTTCGCGGGTAAAAACACCGCATACTCCTTTACCTCGTTTATGTACGTGCAACATAACTTGGTGAGCCTGCTCATAATCCAACTGAAAAAACACTTGCAAAACTTCAACCACAAATTCCATTGGTGTGAAGTCATCATTGACTAAGTACACCTTGAAAAGTGGTGGCTTGGCCAGTTTCGGCTTCGCCTGCTCAACAACCAAATCTCCGTGATTGTTATCTTCTTCTTGACTCATTTAAGCCGTATCCACGCAAATTAATAATGACACGGCTATTTTACTGCCGTTCGACTAATGTGCAACATCACGGGATCGATGCATGTTTCCTGTTGCAAAGCTTGCGCCACAGGTGAGACAAACGAGTTCCCGCAATATTCATACCCTAATATGGGTCTAATTGGCTCGACTTAAATAGCCAACTAGGGCTAGAAGGGTAATAGGAGTTTAGCTGGCTGGCAGGGACTTACCAACGATCTGGCAAATCAGCGTGCTCGGGGGATTTGAGGCCGTGATTTGCCCTTATCTGCCCGATCTTTGCGTAATCGCTCTTTGCGCAAGCGCTTATGCGGTGCTCTGAGCAATTTCGGCGCTGGAGCCTCCTCGGGCTCTTCCAGGACTGGCTTAGCTTCGTCCTCGCGGGTCAAGCGCTTGTTTTGATTGACAGCCTTGGCGCGCTTCTTTTTGGGCTTGGCAGCGATTGCAGCCTTCTTGAGGTCAAGTGAGATTATCTGCATGCAGACAAGATACGTCCAAAAATAGGCCGTAAACTCTAAATTGACTGCCCGCGAGCCAAAAAGACAAATAATGGAGTAACACACGGTTGCAGCCGCCCCGCCAATGCCAATCGCGCGTATAAACAGATCCTCTCGATTGCGGCTTAACCCTCTCCCTAAATGAAACGAATAAGCCAGTATTAATATGAACAACGCTAAGGCCGGCAGCCCCATTTGCGAGGCAATATAAAGATACATACTATGAGGATCGGACTCATGAACAGGGCTCTCTGTGTATAGCGATTTCAGCGCTTGAAAACCTTTAAAACCCTTACCAAATATAGGGTCTTCAACTGTCATTTTAGCGGCGGCCCGCCAAAGAATAAGCCTGTGCTCCGAACTCTTATCCAGTTGTTCTTCTGTTCCCCTGCCTACGTTTTCAGAATGAGCAGTTATTGATTGCATTCGGACAAGAATCGATTCAGGTACCAGACTAGGAAACACCAACATTAATGCAATGCCAATGGTGCCAGCCATGATCAAAAAACCCTTGCCTTTGTAGTAGGTGGCAAGCATTGCTCCCGCGGCAATAGCCAAATAAGCGCCACGGGAAAATGTTGATATCAACACTTTAGCTGCAAGCAAAAAGTATGGCGCAACGAGCCACGCTCGAACGTTTTTGATATACGTTAGAAACAGAGCTCCGATGGGTAATATTGTGTAAGCAACGAAACCGCCAAAATTATTTGACTGCTTTTGCGGGCCCATTATGCGGCTTTTATCGATCGACGAACGCCCCCCTTTGTCGAGCATTTCCGGCACAGCATATAAAACCATCACAATAGCTCCGAGGCACATATACAGCACCACTCGCTTTGCAGTTTCGGTATCGCGCACAGCACACATTGCGATGTAATACAGTAGAAATTGATCGAGCCACGACTTGTAGTTAAGCAGCTCGTTATACATCAGGTAATCGTAACCGCCAGGATGGGCCATGATGGTAAAACCCGATAGCGCTGTCCAAAAACCAAATGCCACCACTAGACCCGTACCAGGTGGCCACGGTAAATACGTTTGGCGTTTATTGGAAGCACTCATAATTGAGGCAAACAAACCTAGCAAGATAAGCATATTGGTGCCGTTCACGCCTGGCGCTATCGCTATGGCGTAAGTCGTTGAAAACGGCAAATACAACAGCAGACACGCCAGTGTTAGTTCGACGCCAGCAAACGCACTAATACCAACATAAAGGCCCATCATGGCGGCAACTGGATACAGCACACTCTGAGGCCAGTGACCACCAGTCGCAATAATTAGCAACGCGAAAGTGGCTGGAAACAGCAAAAATACAAAGATAGGCTTTAACCCACTCCACTCCGGCCAGCCGTCAGCCATAGCAGCAATGGCTTGCTGCCGACGGTTTTTCAACCGTTGCTTGCGCTTGCCCGTGTTACGGCCACGCTGTTTGCGCAACCCACGAGCTGAACCGGAAACACCTGGTTCAGCGTCTGGAAAGGAGTCTGTAGAGGCCATGATATAGATTATTACCGACTACACGCTTTAGTGTTCGCTTACAGCGATGCTTAGCAGTCTGGGTAGCGTAGTATGTTTTGTCCTGTGTAATTATGCGTTTAAATTCAGTCAAACTGGTATTACGACGTATAGCGATACGATTGATAACACTTAGCTGATTAGATGTTGATTTGGCCGTTACGCCGTTCACAGCACCAAATTCAGAGCCAAACATCAGTTCGAGTCCAGTTTGCTTGCAGAGTGTCATTGTATCTTTGTTATATCGCCCGCCTGGAAAAGATATGGAATTTACCTGTGAACCCGTGATCTTTGCCAACGTCGCGTTACAAGCTGTTAGCTCCTCTTCTGCCGCCGCCAATGATAGATCGTCAAAGAACCGGTGAGTCTGCCCATGGGCACCTATTACAATGCCCTGAGCCGCTAATTCAGAAATGTGAACTGGTTCACAAAACCCACGACGCTTGCCAATGAAGTCACTAGTAATAAAACAATAAGCCTTAAACCCAAATTGTTTCAAAATGGGCAACGCTAAATCGTGGTTACTAATATGTCCATCATCAAACGTAATGATAATGTCAGGCAATGAAGTATCAGACCACAACCCAACAGAATATTGTTGGAGTAACTCCATTTGTTGGGTGAATTCGCTTACAGACACAGCGTAAGGCAGATCCTCAGTATCAATAAGTGACGTATTGCTACCAGCATATAAGGCGTGGTACATCAACACGACACTCATGATTTTTTCCAACGCACGCTAGCCCGCCCAGTGATAAACCGAAAAGCACCCAATACCGCCGCGGCATTAAGTTGTAAAAACACTTTGATAAAATTGAGCAAACTGTTACTGCTCTTGGTTAAAAAGGCAAGCAAGCCCAAGCAATAGAATAACAGTTGCAACAGCAACATGACGTGTAGGAAGCTCCCCTCACCCAATACAGATGCGATTAATGCGATCAGCATCGCATAAGGCACGAGCAACCTAAACACCTTATGGGATAAAAATTGCCACCACACAGGATTTTTCGCTGGGTTAAACAACCACATTTGCCTGCTGAATGATTGATAGTTTCCGGCTAGGGTTCTTACCTTACGTTTAAACTCATTGTTAGAAGAAGCCTCGGCAACATCAAACACCTTGGCTTCGGCTGCAAACACAGTTCGCTTACCCTGCTTAAGTAATTTTACTGGCGTATCGAAATCGTCTAGTAGAACGTCTACAGCATGTGGTTGGTAGTCGCTTCTTCGAATGGCGTACAAGGCGCCGGTTGCACCCGTAGTGGAATACCACCGACTTTCGCTTTCTCTAATCCATTTTTCGTAGCGCCAATACAAGCCAACATTTTTAGCATCAGTTGCAACCGCCATATCAGGACTACCTAATACCAACTCACCACTAACTGCACCAATCTTAGGATCTTGTAAATACGATACCAACGTTTTAACAGCATTCGCAGAAACAGATTGCCGTGCATCCATAAATACAATAAATTCGCCTGTCGCTTTTTCAACGGCGATATTTAACGCGCTAGGTTTCCCCGCTGCTTGATCATAGTGGTGAGCAACGATGCGAGTATCAGCTGACGCAATCTGTTGCAACGCCGACCAAGTACCATCTGTAGAGCCATCAGATACCAACACAATTTCTAATTGATCACGCGGGTAATCCAGCAGCTTTAGATTGTTATATTTTTTATATAGATTGCGTTCTTCATTGTGCAAGGCAACCACGACACTCACCGACGGCCAAGAACTCGGCTGAACAGACTCTACAATCGGTTTGCATTTAGCAAGTAAGTACATCACCGCAGGAAACACGGCATAGGTGTAGATGCAAAAAAAAGCCATAATTAAAAACAAAGTGATCATGATTGCTTTAATGCTTGGCGTGATTTCATCAGCGATACGGATTCGCGCACTGGATTATCAATGCAGTACACCATCATGAACAAGGCTATAGTGCTGATCAAGCCCTTGGCAATAAAGCTCGCCACGTCATTTCCATAGCTTACTTGATAACCTAAAAAGTACACCACTATACTAACCAAGGCTACGATAGTCGGCATTCGCCAATTAATATCCAGTGAGACATATTTAAAAGCATGGCGGCTCACCCCTAAAGTAAAAACAACGTACGACACTATGGTGACCCCGGCAGCCCCTACTATTCCAAATTTCGGGATCATCACAAGATTAAGCAATACATTGAGTATCGAGGCAATTAAGCTCCAGATCATCAGCACTTTGGTGTTTTTTTGAATATATAGCCCAGCCGCCAAAAAGTGAACACTACCTTCCACTAAAAAGCTTATGGCCACAAAAGGGATTATCACCGCGCCGGGTGCATATTTAGGGCTTGCGAGAAAATTCAGTAAATGCGGACCTACTAACGAAAAGACCGCTACAAACGGGATTCCGATCACCAAAAACAAGTGGAAGCCTCGTGATAAAAATTCCTGCGTCTTTTCACTGCCTGAAGATTCCCACATCTCCATATACATGGGTTTTACCGCTTGCGCCAAAGCAACCAATAAAATGACATCAAGATGTGCAGTGAAGTTGTAGGAAGCCGAATACATCCCCAGCGCATTATCATCTAACAACGCTCCTATAAGATATCGATCACTCAGGCGCAGGATCAAACCGAAAGATTCCAGCAACATGAGCGGCATGCCATATAGCAACATAGCCTTCGCCAGAGGCGTCGATACATCAGCAACACTAAACTGAAAACTCGGCCAGTATTTGCGTGCAGCATAGCTGACGCCAACAAGCTCGGCCACAAACATACTTACAATGACAAAAAATGGGCTAATGTCGGTTAGCAATACCGCCAGCACAATCAAGCCAACATAGATACATCGCATAATCAGCGTGACCATCGCAACGATACCGCTACGCTGCTGTGCTCTTAAGAAATTGGTTACGCCGCTCCCTAGCAAACGCACGAAAATCAGCACCGCTGCTATTGTCACAAGCTTTGTTGCGTGCGGATCATCTATTATCGACGGCAGAATTGTATACCCGACGATCAACCAGGCAAACGCAGTAATACTTGCAAGAATAAAAAACAGCGACGCAACCGTGCTGTTCATCTGCCCCAGCGAAAATTCAATAGTGCTATTTTTTACTTGTGAGAAGAATCGAATTACCGAATGTTGTATACCAAGCTTCCCTATCGCAATAAAAAATGTCAGGCTGGACATAATCAAGCCCACTATGCCGTATTCAGCAACGCTCAGACTGCGGGTTAGCAGTGGGAAAGTCACTAATCCTGCCAGCGCGATAATAGTACCGGCCGATGCATAATTGCGTAAGTGAGTAATTGCGCTAGGAGCTGACACTATTTTTCAGTAGCTCCTAAATTAACTATGCTGATAGACAGCATGTAAATCAGATAGGCCGCGAAATTTCGCTCCTTCTTCACCACACCATTGCAACATTTGCTGCATGTCATCCACAAACCGTTTCACATCATCAGTAGTTTGCGGATACGGAGATGCCTTCTCGATGACTTCCATCGAATGAAACATCATATTGATAGTCACGACTTTTTGGTTAGCATACTTTTTAAGATGATAAGCATAGATCGCTTTCATTTCATCTACAGTGGAAAACCACGGGCGAAACCATTTAGGTTTTCGGCGAAAACTCTGCGGCATTAGAGTCACCGGTACTTCAAGTATACGATTCTCGACACCAGGCATATCGCCTGACATATCACTTGACCCTGGATTGACCAAAGAGTCGCCGGGAAAGTAAGGCTGCCCCGGTGCTTTTCGATAATCAACTACACCATTAGGTTCTACCCACTTTATCCCTGGTGTAACGCTGGAATCCACTTTATAACCTAATTTCTGCAAGCTTTTAATAGTCTCTATAGATGCGCCAAACCGTCCTGCTCTAAAACTAGTCGGTTTGCAGCCAATCACTTCTTCAAACTTATTAGTGATAGTAATCAGTTTTTGATATTCGATTTCTGGCGGGTAGCTCGACTGAAAATCTGAGCAATCGACTCCGGCGTAGTCAAAATGCTTTTTCTGTGGCTCAACAAAACCTGCATGCAAATGAGCACCATATTCAAAATTTCCATTTAGGTTTCGAAGCGAATCTACCGATTCAGGGTCTTCCAAAACCTCAATTGTTAGCAAATAGGTGGGTACTGCTCCAACTTGCTCAAATGCGGGTTGAAGAATATCAGGCAAACCGCGATTGATCGAATGGCATGTCAATGGCTTAGAACGAGCCCAATTGCGATCGTGATCGCACTCAGTATCGATCGACACAGTGAGATAAACCTCTTCGATTTTACTATCCATCACACCGACTATCCATTATCGTGATACTTCATAACAGCCTATCCCCTATACACATCCACTAGCTGATCAACGACCCGAGCGATATCGAAATGTTCCTCGATTCGTGTCCGCCCCGCTTGGCCCATCACACGTCGCTGCATTGGTTTCATAATTAGAGAACCTAGCTTCTCACTCAATTCTGCAGCGTCCCCTGATTTGAATAAATACCCTGTTTCAGTTTCAACAACTAGATCTTGGTTGCCACCAATATCACTGGCAATAACCGGCATGGCCGCATTCATTGCTTCTATAACGGAATTGGGTAGCCCCTCTGCGAACGAGGGTTGGACATATACATCCAAGGCGGAATAGAAGGCATCGGTATCACTTACGGCACCTAAAAACACCACCGTATCGACTAGATCCAATATGGACACCTGCTGTTGTAGCTCATCCATCGTGTCTCCATCTCCCGCTATACGAACTTCAAAATCAAGCTCAGGATTGTTTTGCTTTAAAAGAGATATGGCATCAATCAGGACATGAACACCTTTGACATGTCGCAACCGGCCACAATAACCAATGACGACACGGTCGCTGTCTAATTTTTCAGCTGGTTTCAAGCCTGTTGACACACCATTTGGAATAAATCGTATTTGCTTTTCGTCAAACCCTGCTTCAAGCAATTTACTACGCGTCTGTTGGCTAATGGTATGAACATAATCGATATTCTTGACAGCTTTACGCAATAGCCAATTGATAGGGTGAATACCGCCCTGCATATCCAACACGCCACCTTCAAATTCAAAAAAACCCGAAATTTTAGTCATCATGGGCAATTTGATAAAAGGCCGAATAACCCCCGCCGTCGCACTTAAGTAGCGAGTAATATGTATATGGACGAAATAGTACTTACCACGATTGGCAATCAAATATCGAGCAAAATTAATCATCATAAACAGCGTACCGAGGTACTTGATATGCGGATAGGCAAAGCGCTTGATATCAAAGCCACAGTGGGAGTCCACCAATGGATCATCCAGCGACAGTTGAGGAGTAAGGAAATCAACATGCTCGCCACGCTCGCGCAGCGCTATAGCCAACTTCAAGGCCTGGCTCTCAGCACCCCCGATAATCGGAAAATGGCTATCCACCACAAAGAGCACCCGTGGCTTGCCTGAACTGTTGGCAGACTGACTAGTCACAAGGTCACCGAGTAGTTGGTTTAATTAAAGAAGTGATTTGAGTTCGACAGTAAGCGCTTTGCTCGCGCGAGAAGGCGGCGCCCATCTTAGGCTCAGCTGAGCGCTATTCTCAATTACGTCTATATCCTCGGGATTGGCTTCGGTCACACCGTTCGCACCGCGTGTACGCAAGCCATCAGTTTGGTCAAAAACATAAGCAAGTTCAACAGAGAAACTACGACTTAAACGATAGGACACCATTGCGCTAAGTGTTAGCGATAAGCTTTCGTCACGAATGTTGTCGTACTCAAGTTGATCATAATAAAAACCAAGCTCTGTTTGTAAACGAGGGTTATACGTGCGTGTCCATACGCCGAAAACAAACGGTCTGATCTGGTCTTCGTCATTAATGTTAAGGCTAGCGTTGATACCTGTGACCGCCTGATAGTCAGCCATCGATACCCCAACTCCAAGCTCGATAGCAGATTGACTCGTCAATAGGCTGTAACTCGCTGCCAATCTAGTTTCTTCAAAAACGCCACTGGAAACTGGCTCTTCTCCTGAACCATCCGCAATTAGAGATTCAATAGTGTTTAGATCTTGATCTCGCAAATCGCGATTTAGCGCAATCGTGAATGAGCGCTGCGGGCCCAGTAGGCGAGTAAAACTTAGGCCAGCGTTAACGCCTGCAACACTGTCACTATCAGTCGTGTAACGTGTCGCGCCTAAGCTTGCCGAAATAGTATTACGGCCGCGTTCACGCTCCCAAAAGATTGCTGTAGTGATACGGTTGAAATCCGATTCATCCGCCAAAGCAGAATTATCGGTATAGATATCACCGAAGCGAACACCCCAAGTATTGCCGCCTTGTGTATCAGTCTGCCATGAAGCGGAGAAGTTAAGTAAAGAGGCCAGCTCGCCTTCTTCGTCGGATTGATGCACATACAGTAGCCGAGTATTGGCACTAGAAAACGACCCAAGGTTGAAAGCCACGGTAGGTCCAGTTACAAACACGTTACGGCGTGGCAAATCACTAACGTCGATAGTTTGATCAGCGTCATCAGAGCGTACAGCACCCAAGATGTCACCAAAATACCAAGAAACGGACCTCGGTGTAATGTCGACATTCATGGCACCAATAAATTGTGTAAGCGAATCGAAGTTATCGTCACTATCGCTTAACGTTCTTTCTGTTTCGAGCTCACCCGTGAATGCAGCCTGCACTCTTTGACCACGTTGTTCGCCATAGATACCAATCGACCCGTAGCCGATCTGACCAGCTTCTTCGAACCCGGAGTTAGCGTTTTCTACGTTATCAGTGGCTTCGAGTGTGATCCCAGCTTCAAAACCAAGCTCCAGAGCAACTGCATTAGCGGATGATAGAACGCTAGCACAGGTAGCTCCGCACATAATGAGCAAGCTCGCTTGCTTCATTGTGGTTGGTAGCCTAGGCGACAAGGATTTATCCAGGTTGATCATTTATAACAATACCAGCAAGTTTGCTCTCATCGATCTCATCCACAACGCTATCGAGCACACCTGGTGTTACACCACCGTAGGGGATAACTAAAATAGTGTAATCACAGATATCGGAGAGGATTCGTGCATCTGCTGATGTTGTCATTGCTGGGCCATCAACCACAACAAAACGATTGTCGTAGCGACTTTGAATGTCCTGCATAAGCTGCTTGTAACGGGCTGACGTAAAGTGCTCAGCACTCATCTCATCATGCTCACCAATTGGGATTACACGCATACGTGGTATCCCGCTTGGGCTCACTATTTGATCAATGCCCAAATCAGGGTGCTCTAGATACTCAGTTAGGCCAAACTGATTTTCACGGCCAATTAGCTTAAGTAGCTTGTGTACGACTGGGTCGTGCAAATTGGCGTCGACAAGCAATGATGTTTTAGCTTTATCAAACGCAATGGTAGAAGCAAGATTGAGCGATACAAAGCTACCGCCGCCTTGAGGCACTACCGAACTTACCAATACCGAAAAGTTACCTTCCGGTTGCAGCGCATAGAGCTTGGTACGAAGTTGGCGCATGGCATCTACCATACGTCGATCCTTGGAACGAGGGTGCACAATGCCCAACATGTCTAGCTGGCGGTCACTGAACAGCTTTGACTCTTCCATGTTAGCCAGATCAGCGCGAGCGCGATCCGCAATGCCGACAGAGTCATTAAGCTTTCTAACTTCTTTCGAACCGTTGGATGTTTGTCCCAAGGCGACCATAGCGCGCCCCGTGGATTTCAGCTTGCGACGATCAGTCTTGCTCTGCTGCTGTTGTACGATTGATCGCACGTTAGCGATTTTAGCTCGGTCAGTCATGCGATCCCTCCTCCCTGTGCAGATGAAGCCAGTATGAACCTCAACAATGCTACTCCAATGTATAGGCCCACGACTGCAAATACTGCCAATGCCACAAACCGAGGTTGGCTGAAAAAGCCGAGCTTTTCATCTGGTTGCGCCATATGCGGCACTGTTGTCAGCAATGGAAGCTCAAGTAGTTCAGTCACAGCGGACGGTGTGCGTATTCTGGGGTCTAGCTTTAGAAATACAATTAGATATAGTACCGGCAATAGCGTCGCTAAAACGAAACCAATAGTAGCGATATGAAGGAAACGCATGCCCGTAGGTAAAATAGGGTAAAAAGCAGGCTCATGTATACGGTATAACACGCCTTGTTTCTCTGCACCCAAGCTCATCGAAAGCCGAGCACTCTCTTGGCGTCGCAGCAAATCTTCGTAGAGCTCCTTATTTATTTGGTAATCGCGAGATAATTCAGTCAGTTGACGCTCTACACGTGACGACTGAGCTGCTCGAGTGATTTCCTTCTCAAGCATTACTCTCAGTTGGCCTATACGTGACCGTGTTGAATCCGCGTTCGCTGTTGTTCTTGCCAGATCGGAGCGGAGTTGCTGGTAAACCGGGCTTAAGTTGTTAGCACCGCTATAGCTATCACCACCGAGGTTAAAGGTGGCACTACCACCGGCGTTACTTTGTTGCTGAGCTCGGTTTTGTCCACTCACGGCAAGTTCTGTTAAATCAGCTATTTGCTGGCGGATTCTGACAACATCAGGATAGTCAGCTGTGTATGTCAGCATTAACACATCCATCTGTGACTGTAAGGACGATACTTGAGAACGTATCTGGCCAGCCTGATAATCTTGTGCAAGCGTCGAGGATTCAGAATTAAGCTCGCGCTCAAGAGAAATCCGTCGTTGATTTGCACTGGTGTATTGCAACTCTGATTCTTCAAGTTGGCGTCGCAATTCGATTATCCGTGCATCAACGTTTCCTTCAGTTGTCGCACTAACACCCGGGTATTGACTTCTAAAACTCTCAAGACGCTTTTCAGCATCCTCCAGTCGATCACGGTAGGTTTCAACCTGATCAAGAATGAAATCAAAGGCGTCACTAGTTTCAGCCGCTGACGAACGCATGGTTTTTGCCAAGAATAGATCCGCATACATCTTCACTGTCTCAAACGCGATACGCGGGTCGGTGTGTTCAAAACTGATTTGGATTAGCTGATTATTGATATTGCCGATAACAGTGTCATTGATAACGTCTTCCTTGACGCGAGCACGTGCAACCGCGCTAGAACCCTCAGGAACCAACCCTACTCCTGTCAAGATACGATCCATGATTTCCGCACTAAACAACTCTTCTTTAGCAACGTTTGCTTGGTCTCGCGACAAGCTAGTTTCAGCATCAAGTATTGGCTTGATGATATTTGAATCATCCACATATAACTGCACGAACGAGGTGTACTTGTTTTGCCAAAAAAATGCTAGTAACAGAAACAACAAGGCAACTGTGGCAAATATCGCCAATAGCGTTCCACGTCTCGCCGCTGCTTCTCGACTTAACAGTGGGCCCATCTCATCTAAAGTGATATTGCTCATCTTTAGAACCTACGCTCGGGTATCGAAATAACATCGCCAGGCGATAACATGTAGTTGGTATCTAGCACACCGTTTTTCAAAATGCTGTCTAGGTAAACAGGGTATACCTGCGGTACCCCATCAACAGTACGGTACAACTTTGCCGATTCTCCAGAGGCAAACTCGTTTAGGCCACCCGCTTCGAGCACTAGGTCGAGTACAGTCATTCCACTGCGGTGTCCCATGCTTCGAGGTTGCGCAACACCACCCACTACGCGCACGCGGTTTTGGAATTCAGCGCTATTAAGTTCTTCGACAATAATCGACACACGAGGTGTGCGGATGAACTGCTGTAATTTGCCTTCGGTGTCGCGAGCTATTTCGGCCGGCGTTTTACCACCAGCAAGCACATCGCCGACAAGCGGTACGGATACATAGCCATCGGGCCGTACTGGAACCCTCACCGAGAGATCAGGATTTTTCCAGACACTAACAGTGATCACATCGCCCTCACCTAAGCGATATTGGGCCTCGGCGCCTGGCGCAGACTCTGGCGGACGGTCTTCAGGAGCTAAGTAGCCCCCAGTGCCTGTACAGCCTATTAGGAGCGCAGGCAGCACCATTAAAAATACTCTAAGCATGGTCATGTTGGAATCTCAAAACTACTGTTATGTTTATATTTATTTAGTGCCATCCATGCACCGAATGTTTCTTGGTATGCCGCCTCATTAACGATGTGACACAATCGACTAATAGACCGATTTTTCACCAATATCCTCATGCGCCCCCACGCACCGCTGTAGAATAAACAAGCTTGTACTGAAATACTTTGAGGTAGGTCTGATTTCGCTACCGATTTACAATTGAATCAGAGGCTTAGGCAGCTCAGCACGCTACGCCAGCTCATACGCTGGCGGCAGCGCAATTTTAGCCCATAAGTTGAAGCCTTGGAGGCATTGGTGGCAAACGATTTTCTGCATGACTACGAAAGTTTACAACTAGCCAAAGACGCTAGTTGGATAGATGCGCAAACAAGCTATCGAAAGCTAGTGAATCACTGGCACCCTGATCGCTATGCCCAACGTCCGCGGGAGCTCGACCATGCCCAAAAACAATTCATCGAATTAACTAAATCTTTCAATAATTTACGTAATTATCATCGCACCAACGCTCGCCTGCCATTCGAACTAAATCGCGTCTCAAAGGCTAATCCATCTGTTCCAAACGAGCAGCAGAGAGTTGAATCAGTCAACGGATTAGAGCCCGATTTAAAAATATTAAACAATGGTAAAAAGAAAAATGACAGCCGGCTTTTCCTTAAGTTAAAACCATTTGTTTGGACCGGGATTGCTGGCGTACTGATTATTGGTTCACTGGCACTGATGTTTGTAATGGACAAGCACGCTCGCCAACGAAACATAGAGCAAGCACGCGAGGTGCTAAAAGACACAAAACCTAGCGAGTTCTTACCAAAAACCGACAGCATCAAGAGACAAAACAATCGCGGCGCAATAATCAATAATACTTCGCAAGGCAGGCTGGGCGACCGACTAATGCAGGATGTCTTTCGCTAACTAACGCGCACCTTTACCAAAAAGTACAACTTCCGCTGTTTGGCAAAGAATCAACATATCCAAGAATATCGTATGGTTCTTAATATAATAAAGGTCAAACTCCTGCTTTTGCATCGAGTCATTAAGTGACGCTCCGTAGGGATAACAGACCTGTGCCCATCCAGTAATACCAGGTTTAACCGCATGGCGCTCTTGGTAGTAAGGGATGGTCTCAGAAAGTTGGTCTACAAACTGTGGACGCTCAGGCCGGGGCCCAACAAAACTCATGTCTCCACGCAGTACATTAAGTATCTGCGGTAATTCATCAATACGAGTGGTACGCATAAAATGACCTACTCGCGTCACGCGACTGTCATTCTTGGTTGCCCATTGTGCAACTCCATCACTTTCAGCGTTGGTACTCATGCTTCGAAACTTCAATACCCCAAACCGATTGCCTTGAAACCCTACTCGTACCTGCTCGTAAAACAATGGTGCCGACAGACCTTCTTCTAACTTTATCGCTAGCATTGCTGCGAGCATAAACGGCCATGTAATCGCTAAAATAAATGCGCTGGCGATAACATCGAAACCCCGTTTGGAAGCATAACGAAATGCGCCGCGATCAAACCCATCCGAATAAATCAACCAATCTGGGCGCAAAATATCCATAGGTAGTTTGCCTTGCTCACGTTCGAAAAAACTCAGCAAATCAAGAATCGCCAAGCCATAGAGCTTGCACTCTAGAAGCTGGTCAAGTGGCAAACCATTGCGCCTTTCATCTGCCGCGATGACAATCTCATCGATCGCATGTTCATTGCAGTAATCTAATAGGCTTTGATCCGCGGTATTGACCACAAGCGCTGGATCTACAGCCATTTTCTTGTCTGTATTGAGTGGCTTGTAGCCAACAACACGAAACCCTCGCCTGTCTACACGGCGTCGCATCCGTCCTTGGATTAGCGCAGCGTTTTCGCCTGCGCCAAGCACCAAAACGCGTATTTTTAGCACATCTTTATCGACATAGTAGAAAAACATCGGACGAATAGTGCCAATCATAAAGAAAGCCACCAGTAGAGCCAGAGCGAAAACACCACGGCCAAGATAGAGACTGGGGATGATATAAAATACAAACGCAAGAATGGCAGCGCCACACATGAACCCCATTACCGAGCGTAAAAACACACCCAGGATGCCACCGCGAAAACGGCTTTGATACAAACCCATGGCCATCATCGTGACAGGCATAACCAAGCCAAACAGGATGGATGAGATTATCGGCGAATTTACACTTTCTACTGATCCAATGGCTTGACCATCAAAGCGCACATACATAGCCACGTAAACAGCAATCACACAGATAAAAAACTCTATCAACGCCAGCAGTAAAAATGGCACACGCAGGTGCATATTGAAAAACTTAAACGTACCCACTTAGATCAACTACTCCACATTCCACTTCTTAATTGTAAGCGAGTGATTGCTACATCAACTCTTATCACCAGTAACCAGCTCATATTACAGCTGCTTCCAAACTCATTTCTAACAATTTTCTAACGATTCAAACAACAACATCTGCACCCACTTCAATTATCAACGGCTATTAAATTCTTATGTATGGCAAGTACGCTCCTACCCGTTTTGCAAGATGAATCGGACCGTATATCGTTAGTGTGCCATTACACTCAAGACAAACGATTAATCAGCCGACGAATTCTACTAAAGGTGTGTACTGGCTCTTCATAATTTAAACTTAACTGGTTACATATGACATTCATCACACTTTTAAACGCTAACAATAATTTCGATACTGCTGCGGCAGCTTGATAAGTGCCAGACAGAACATAACCGTGATAGAGCTCACACAATTTCAGTATTTGGCTCGTGTTTTAGAGAGGTGACTCTAACTATCTCGCGGCAACTTAACACGTCAACTGAATGGCATCAATTCACTGAGCACGATTGTTAGCATTGTTTTCGTTCCCTGTGAGAATTCGCAGACATTCTGCGACCGCCAATCACTGTATAATCTGGCCATCTTACGAATCAATCCGTCATGAATACAGAGCATGCAAGCGCAGACGAATGTTTAATATAAAGAAAGACGATGTAATTGCTGTCATTGGCCTTGGCTATGTCGGCTTACCCCTCGCAGTGGAATTTGGGAAGGCTAGTCCAACAATCGGTTTCGATATCAATGCAGATCGTATCGAAGAGCTTCGAGGCGGTGTAGATCGCACCTTAGAGGTATCCAGTGAAGAACTAGGTGAGGCAAACCATTTCAGCGCAAGCAGTGACATTAATGACTTGTCTGACTGTAAAGTCTTTATCGTCACAGTTCCCACCCCGATCAATAGCCATAAACAGCCAGACTTAACACCATTGATAAAAGCCAGTGAAGCGATTGGCCGTGTAATGAAAAAAGGTGCCTTAGTGATTTATGAGTCGACGGTGTATCCCGGGGCAACTGAAGAAGTGTGCGTGCCAATACTCGAAGCCCAATCCGGCATGACATTTAATACTGATTTCTTCGCAGGTTATAGCCCTGAACGAATTAACCCGGGTGATAAAGAGCATCGAGTGAGTACCATAATGAAGGTCACGGCAGGCTCAACGCCTGAAGTCGCTACGGCGGTTGATCAACTCTATAAACGTATTATTACAGCCGGTACGCACCTGGCAAGCAGCATCAAGGTTGCCGAAGCTGCCAAAGTCATCGAAAACACTCAGCGTGACTTAAACATCGCTCTGATAAACGAGCTTGCAATTATTTTTGACAAACTGGGTATCGACACATTAGAAGTGCTCGAAGCTGCTGGCACCAAATGGAATTTTTTACCATTTCGGCCGGGGCTCGTAGGCGGACACTGCATCAGTGTAGACCCCTATTACCTCACGCATAAGGCTCAAGAAATCGGCTACCACCCTCAAGTCATATTGTCAGGCCGGCAAATTAACGATGGCATGGGGGGCTTTATTGCCGAGCAAGTGATTAAAATGCTCACTCGCAGAAAAATCCATGTAGTCGGCGCCAACATTTTGATATTGGGGCTTGCATTTAAAGAGAACTGCCCAGACTTACGCAACACACGCGTGATTGATATCGTTAATGAGCTGCAGTCCTACCACGCTAACGTTGATGTTCATGATCCATGGGTTGATGCAGCTGAGGCCGAGCGGGAATACAACATTAAACCGGTTAATACCCTAAAAAACAATCACTACGATGCGATTATCCTGGCGGTAGGTCATAATGAGTTTATTGAGTTAGGGCCAGATGCTATTCGTGGACTAGGAAAAGAAGACACCATACTCTACGACATCAAATCAGTTCTACCAAAAGACGCCGTGGACGCGCGTCTATAAACTTAGCTTAAGCAAACCAGTTAAGTTCAAATTAATACGAACAGAAATTATAAGCAATGAAAATACTAGTCACAGGAACCGCAGGATTTATCGGTTCTACATTATCGCTGAAGCTACTAGAGCGTGGCGATGAAGTCATAGGTATCGACAACCTAAATGACTACTACGATGTCAACTTAAAGATCGCACGATTGGAGCGCGTTAAAGCATACGACAACTTCACCGAGGTACGTGGTGATCTAGAAGATCGCGACCTTATTGCCAAGGCATTTGCTGAACATAAGCCAGAACGTGTGGTCAACCTAGCGGCTCAAGCGGGCGTTCGCTACTCCCTCGAAAATCCCTACGCCTATCTTGAATCCAATGTTTTAGGTTTTCTGAACATTCTGGAGAGCTGCCGTTACAACGAAGTACAACACTTGGTTTATGCGTCAAGCAGCTCGGTCTACGGCAACCATACCAATATGCCTTTCTCAGTACATGGCCATGTTGACCATCCGATGAGCCTGTACGCAGCAACAAAAAAATCTAACGAGCTGATGGCGCATACTTATAGCAGTTTGTTCAATATCCCTACCACCGGCCTGCGTTTCTTTACGGTTTATGGGCCATGGGGACGGCCGGATATGGCTTTGTTTTTATTTGCAAAAAATATTCTTGCGGGTGAGCCAATCGACCTGTTTAATTACGGTAAGCACAAACGCGACTTCACCTTCGTTGAAGATATCGTGGAAGGTGTTATCCGCACTTTGGATAATGTGGCCACGCCCAACCCTGATTGGTCCAGCGACAACCCTGACCCTGCGACCAGCAGCGCACCATACCGCGTGTACAACATTGGCAACAACAGCCCAGTTGATCTTGAACACTACATCGCGGTGCTTGAAGACTGCCTGGGTAAAAAAGCCATAAAGAACCCCCTACCCCTGCAGGCGGGTGATGTGCCTAACACCTATGCTGATGTCAGCGACCTAGTCAATGACGTTGGCTACAAACCTGAAACTACAGTTGAAGAGGGTATAGCAAAGTTTGTCGAGTGGTATCGTGAATACTACAAGGTGTAGTGTCGCGGCGATAAGTGCTAAGGCTTTTTATATTGAGCGTATTTTGTAGAGCGCGATTGCTATCGCTTCGTGCAACCACCTATCGAACTTCACTAATGCGCTTGTTTGCGGCATCCAGGCAATAGCGGATAATACCTTTATCGCCTGGTAGTCCACAGGCACAGTGCATACTTGTAAACCTTGGCTACTCATCAAAGCCGCCGCTCGCGGCATATGCGATGCAGAGGTCACTAACCAAATAGACTCGGGCAAATCTTTTACTCTTAATAGTTCAGCAACCTTAGCCGCGTTTTGAGCAGTGTTTTTTGAGCTACCTTCTAGTAGCAGTCGTGCCCGCTCCACTCCCAGTGCACCTAAGTATTCAGCCATAACTTCTGCTTCACTCACGTTGCGGATCGCACCACCTGCAACAATAATCGGTGCGTCACGGTGTTGCTGGCCTAATCGCCAACCGCCTGTGGCTCGTGAAAACGTAGCGTGACTCATACCTTGAATCTCCGCTTTGCTTGTGACCGCACTGCTCACACCACCTCCAAGCACCACGATCGATGCCGCCTGACATTCTGGATCAAACACATGTTGATCTTCGAGTTGAGAAAGCAAAGGATTGACAACCTTTGGTGCTGAAATAATCAGCATAAGAACTACCCAACCACACATTCTGATGAACGCAAACAGGCTAGGCCGTTTGATCATCCCTCGAATTAGCCACAAAAGAGTGATCAAAAACAGCAAAGCAATAGGATCTGTTAACCAATCTCGGACCAGATTCATAACTAATGTTGCAATTTTATGATGAATATTATTATCATAGTTTATACAAATAATACAAAATCCGCTGATTACCATGCCCGTTCCGGACACCAACAACCTCAATCAGATTCGCCAGCTACGTGCATTTTGCCATGCAGCTCAAACTGGCAGCATCTCAAAGGCTGCGCAACGACTAAAGATCAGCCAACCCGCCGCTTCATTGCAGATCCAAGCTTTAGAGAAGGATTTGGACACTTTGCTATTTGAGCGCTGCGGGCCAAAGATTCGGCTAACGCCTGCCGGAGAACTGCTACTCGACATGGCACGACCGTTAGTTGAAGGACTAGCTCGCTTGCCAGATAATTTCTCTGCAAAGCTTGGCACCGTTAACACAGGTTCACTAGACATTGCCTCTGGAGAAGCCACCCTGCTGTACATTTTGCCGGAGATCGTTAATCAGTTTTCGAGCGAGTATCCGCAGATCGATCTGAAAATGCATAACGTTACGGGCCATGATGGCATGGCGTTGCTAAGAGCCGATGAGGTCGACTTTGCCGTTGGTTCGATGATCGACGTACCCGATGATTTGGTTTACCACCCAATCTACGATTACCAACCTGCATTAATCATGTGCGAAGACCATCCACTTGCAAGCAAAAAAACTGTCTCGCTGGAAGACATAAGCCCCTACGGCTTAGTGCTACCGCCACGTCATTTAAGCACTTGGAGTTTGCTCGATCTAGTTTTTCAACAACACAACGTACCTTATAATGTCGTGCTTGAAGTAGGCGGCTGGGAAGTGATCAAACGCTATGTTGAGATGGGCACAGGTATCAGCATCGTGACCAGTATTTGTTTACGTGGCAACGAAAACCTAGTGGTTAAACCGATGGATAATTATTTTCCGACACGCAGTTATGGCGTAGTTTATCGCCGAGGTAAATTCTTGTCACCGCAAGCGAAACAATTTTTGCAGATGATGGACAACGATTTCTTTGCCAAGCAAACTGCACCACCAAAGAAGCGTCAGTCTAAAAGCCGCAGCGATGACACTCTAATCACAAGCTTGTAGTTACCTTATGTCATCATCGAACTCAAATACTCACGTCATAGTGGGCATGTCAGGTGGCGTAGATTCATCCGTTGCTGCGCTGTGCCTGTTAGAGCAAGGTTACCGCGTGTCGGGCATCTTCATGCAAAATTGGGAGGATGACGACGAGCATTGCACCATTCGTGAAGACTACCGAGACGCCTCTGCTGTGGCGAACCATCTAGGTATACCGCTAAGCACCGTTAACTTCGCTGACGAATATTGGGAAATGGTGTTTAAACATTTTCTCGAAGAATATGGCGCTGGCCGCACGCCCAACCCGGATATTTTGTGTAACAAGGAGATCAAGTTTAAGGCGTTTCTGGATTACGCTCAAAGTCAGGGTGCAGACGCTATCGCCACCGGCCATTATGTGCGCACAGCTGAACATGACGGGGAAACAACTTTGTTGCGCGGCCTCGACAACAATAAAGATCAATCGTATTTCTTGCATACCTTATCGCAATCACAAATCGCCAACAGCTTATTTCCAGTGGGTGAGATGGACAAATCAGTCGTCCGGGAAAAAGCTAAGGAAGCCAGATTCCATTTACACAAGAAGAAAGACAGCACAGGTATCTGCTTTATCGGCGAACGCAAGTTCAGTGAATTCTTAGCTCAGTACTTACCCGCCAAACCTGGCCCAATACTGGACGAAGCGGGAAATTCCATTGGCCAACACAATGGCCTTATGTTTTATACGCTAGGTCAGCGTCAAGGATTAGGCATCGGTGGTACTCGAGAACACGAAGATAGCCCATGGTATGTACTGGATAAAGATGTGCCCAACAATATATTGATAGTTGGACAAGGTCACGACAACCCCCGCCTACATCGCAAGCACTTAAACGCACACCAAGTTCATTGGGTAAGCGACAAAACTCCGACAGCTAGCTTCGACTGCGTCGCCAAAGTACGTTACCGACAGGCAGACCAGGCGGTACGAATTACAGTTAGTGATGATCAGCACATCACTGCAGAATTTACAGAGACTGTAAGAGCTGCCACCCCTGGACAGTCACTAGTACTATACGATGGAGAGCGTTGCCTCGGAGGGGGCATTATCAGCGACTTTGTTTGATTTTCAAGCGCATTTACACAAACGGCGGACCGCCAGGACCTCATACAAACTCGCAAGTTGCGGTTACCATACCTTAGAACATCTTATAATTAAATTATGAGCAGTATTCATACAATCGAGAATCAAACACTAGCACTGGCCGGAATCTTTCAGGCGGTGCATCTGTGTAAGTCGCTGGCCACAACCGGTGAATGCGATCAAGATGATCTACGCGGCACTCTTCGCTCCATACTTACGCTAAAAGCCGATCGTGTTGCGGATGCCTACGGTGGCAACTCACACAGTATGAAACGGGGCTTACGTGTGTTAAAAAATCAATTAATTAGCAACGACGAGCAACGAGACCTAGATATCTCACGCTACGCATTAGGGCTGATCCAGCTCGGCACCAACATTTTAAAAGATCAAAAAACTGTTGAACAACTGCGAATCGGCATTAGTCAAGCGCAATCGATGGAAGGGTCGATTATCGAATCTGAGGCAATCAACGCGCTTGCCAGCATTTACCGCAGCAGCATTAGCCAACTAAGCCCACGTATCATGGTAAATGGCGATGAAAACTATCTCGCCGATAACGCAATAGCCTCATCGATACGAGCATCATTATTAGGTGGCGTGCGTTCAGTGGTGTTGTGGAGACAATGCGGCGGGACGCGCCCCAAGCTACTGCTGCAGCGTGGTAAGCATTTGCAGGCTATTGATAAACTTTTGATGGCGTAATTGTCGCGTCATCCCGCAGAGGCGGGAATCCACGCTAGATTGTGCATGAGCCCCCGCCTGCGCGGGGGGGCGACATTCATTTTTAGAAGACTTTCGCCGTGGGCTCAGCGCCCAAGGCATAGACGACTCTATTAAGAAGCTACCTGAACATTCACCGGTATATCCTTAAACTTCACTTTCGATGCATCCGCTGAATCTTGGAATTCAGCAATATCATTGAAGTTTAAGTAACGGTAAATTTCATCGCTCATCGAATCGATTTCCTTCATGTACTTCATATACTCCTCTGCCGTTGGCAGCTTGCCAAGTAAGGCTGCGATTGCTGCAAGTTCTGCAGAGCTTAAGTACACATTGGCATCTTTACCTAAACGATTAGGGAAATTACGAGTAGAGGTGGAAACCACCGTTGCACCTGGCTTCACTCGTGCTTGGTTACCCATGCACAAGGAACAACCCGGTATCTCTAAACGAGCACCCGCCGCACCGAAGATATTGTAGTAACCCTCTTCTTTAAGCTGATGTTCATCCATACGGGTTGGTGGCGCGATCCACAACACGGTGTCAACGTACTCACCCGATTTCTCAATCAGCTTACCCGCCGCTCGGTAGTGGCCGATATTAGTCATACAAGAACCGATAAACACTTCATCTATCTGTGTATTCGCAACGTCAGATAAAGTTTTTACATCATCAGGATCGTTAGGGCAGGCTAGTAGCGGCTCTTTAATTTCCGCCAGGTCTATTTCGATAATCTCAAAATACTCGGCGTCGGCATCGGCTTTCATTAGTGTTGGGTTTTCCATCCACTCTTCAAGCTTACGTGCACGGCGCTCTAGGGTACGAGCATCTTCGTAGCCTTGGTCGATCATCCAGCGTAGCAAGGTGATGTTTGAGGTGATGTATTCTTTCAAAGGATCAATATCCAGTTGAACAGTACAACCACCGGCAGAACGCTCTGCTGTGGCGTCAGCCAATTCAAATGCTTGCTCTAGCTTAAGATCTTTAAGGCCCTCAATTTCAATACAACGGCCAGAGAAGACGTTTTTCTTGCCTTTCTTTTCAACCGTTAGCAAACCACGCTGGATGGCTGCATAGGGAATAGCATTGACTAGGTCACGCAAGGTAATACCCGGTTGCATCTCGCCTTTAAAACGCACAAGAACAGATTCAGGCATGTTCAGTGGCATAACACCTGTGGCTGCAGCAAACGCTACCAAGCCAGAGCCTGCTGGGAATGAAATACCCATGGGGAAACGCGTGTGAGAATCACCACCAGTACCGACTGTGTCGGGTAATAGCATGCGGTTTAACCAAGAGTGGATAATGCCATCACCAGGGCGCAAAGACACGCCGCCACGGTTGGTCATGAAATCAGGTAATGAATGGTGAGTATCGACATCAATCGGTTTAGGGTATGCCGCAGTGTGACAAAACGATTGCATCACCAAATCAGCGGAGAAGCCTAGGCAAGCTAGATCTTTTAGTTCATCGCGTGTCATTGGGCCGGTTGTATCTTGTGAACCAACGGTGGTCATTAGCGGCTCGCAATACTGGCCGGGACGAACACCTTCAACACCACAGGCCTTACCCACAATTTTTTGCGCTTGCGTAAAACCCTTACTGCTTGCTTCATTTGCTACTGGACGTTGGAATACGTCACTTACGGGTAACCCCATCGCTTCACGCGCACGGTCAGTTAAGCCACGACCAATGATTAGCGGAATACGGCCATTGGCGCGCACTTCGTCAAGTAAAACGTTAGTGGCGAGCTCAAACGTGCTGATGACTTCGTCTGTGCCGTGACGAGTGACTTTGCCTTCATACGGATAGATATCAATAACGTCGCCCTGATTCATCTGGCTTACGTCACATTCAATTGGCAGAGCACCGGCATCTTCCATCGTATTGAAGAAGATCGGGGCAATTTTGCCACCAATACAAATGCCACCTTCACGCTTGTTAGGGATGTTGGGTATGTCGTCACCCATATGCCACAACACTGTATTAGTTGCAGATTTTCGCGATGAACCTGTGCCCACTACATCACCTACATAGGCAACCGGATGGCCCTTCTCTTTCAGCTTCGCGATGTCACCAATTGGATCATCAGAAACACCTTCACGTTCAAACTTCAGCATAGCCAAAGCATGTAATGGAATATCGGGGCGCGACCATGCATCTACCGCCGGGGAAAGATCATCAGTGTTGGTTTCTCCAGGGACTTTAAACACTGTGACAGTTATTTTTTTTGCTACTTCTTCTTTCGATGTAAACCACTGCGCATCGGCCCAGGCTTGCATAACCTGCTTGGCGGCAGCATTGCCTTTGTCAGCCTTTTCTTTAACGTCGTGGAATGCATCAAACACCAACAAAGTACCTGATAACGCTTTTGCAGAGGCTTCGGCTAGTTTGTCATCATCCAGCGCTTCCACCAAAGGCAATATATTAAAACCGCCAAGCATACTGCCCAATATTTCAATCGCTTTTATATTGTCGATTAATGGGCAGTTGATTTCGCCTTTAGATACAGCCGCTAGAAACCCAGCTTTTACATAAGCAGCATCATCAACACCTGCAGGCACTCTTTGCGTCAGCAAATTCATTAAGAAATCTTCTTCGCCTTTCGGTGGTGCTTTTAGCAACTCAACTAAGTCGGCTGTTTGCTGTGCATCCAATGGCTGTGGCACGATGCCTTGAGCGGCCCGCTCTGCAACATGTTCACGATAGGTTTCTAGCATTGTCATAATAATTACCTTTTGTAATTTTTCTGTATTCTAAAGCTTTTTCGAGTGCAGAATAACCAGCACTATGGAACAGCATTAGTTGTTCTCGCTTTCCACAAATACGCTATTGCGGAGTTGTTCTAACTGATCACGCATCTGAGCGGCCTGTTCAAACTCAAGGTTACGCGCGTGCTCGTACATTTGTTTCTCGATTTTCTTTAATTTGCGGCTCATTTGAACAGCGGTTAGTGATGACCAATCTGTGTCGTCTGATTTTACCTTACCCGCGCCGCCTGCGCCGCCTTTACGCTTATCAGTGCCACTGTCGCCCGCTTCCATCACATCGACAATCTTTTTTACAACCCCTTTGGGCGTAATTCCGTGTTCCTCGTTGTAGGCCATCTGCACCGCCCGCCGGCGATCGGTCTCATCCAGAGCGCGCTGCATCGACCCAGTTACCTTATCGGCATACAAAATGGCTTTGCCATGTAAATTTCGCGCTGCTCGTCCAATTGTTTGAATGAGTGAACGTTCTGAGCGCAAGAAACCTTCTTTATCAGCATCTAGAATGGCGACTAACGAGACTTCCGGCATATCTAACCCCTCTCGAAGCAAGTTGATACCCACCACCACGTCAAACACGCCCAATCGTAAATCTCTGATAATTTCGCTACGCTCTACGGTATCGACATCCGAGTGCAGGTAACGCACCTTGATATCGTGCTCCCCAAGGTATTCGGTCAAGTCCTCCGACATGCGCTTAGTTAGAGTCGTAATCAACACGCGTTCATTGATCGCAACACGCTTGGTGATTTCAGACATCACATCATCGACCTGCGTTTTGACAGGCCTAATTTCAACTTCTGGATCAATCAGACCCGTTGGCCGCACTACCTGTTCAACAACTTGGTCTGCATGTTGTTCTTCATACGCGCCAGGCGTTGCTGATACAAAAATCGTTTGCGGGGCGAGTGATTCGAACTCTTCAAATTTTAATGGCCGGTTATCTAGTGCAGACAACATGCGAAAGCCATGGTTCACTAGGTTTTCTTTACGCGAGCGATCACCTTTATACATAGCGCCAAGCTGTGGCACCGTCACATGGCTTTCATCTATAAACAATAGCGACTTAGGCGGCAGGTAATCAAATAAGCATGGAGGTGGCTCACCTGCACCGCGGCCCGACAAATACCGTGAGTAGTTTTCAATTCCCGAGCAGTAGCCCAGTTCGTTAATCATTTCCAAATCAAACATTGTGCGTTGCTGTAAGCGCTGCGCCTCCACCAACTTACCTGATTCCTGTAACTGCTTTAATCGCCCTTGCAGCTCCTCTTTGATGTGGTCAACGGCTTCCATCATTACATCGCGTGGTGTTACGTAGTGAGTTTTGGGGTAGATCGTGAGCCGAGGTGTTTTCCGATTGACCTCGCCCGTTAGGGGATCAAAATAGCTCAAACTTTCTATTTCGTCGTCAAATAATTCAATGCGCACCGCTTCTCGCTCTGAGTCAGCCGGATAGACATCGATAATCTCCCCACGCACGCGATAGGTGCCGCGTTTTAAATCAATATCGTTGCGTTGATACTGCAGCTCAGCTAGGCGCCTTAAGAGATTCCGTTGGTCAATAATTTCGCCTCGCGACAGGTGCAGCACCATCTTGTGATACTGCTGAGGATCACCCAAGCCATAAATTGACGACACTGTGGCGACGATGATCGTATCGGGCCGCTCAAACAGCGCCTTGGTTGCCGATAAACGCATCTGCTCGATATGCTCGTTAACCGAGGAGTCCTTTTCGATATACAAATCACGGGAAGGCACATAGGCCTCAGGCTGGTAGTAATCGTAATAGGAGACAAAGTACTCAACAGAGTTATTTGGGAAAAACTCCCGAAACTCGCCATAAAGTTGAGCGGCCAAAGTCTTGTTCGGCGCGAGCACAATTGCTGGTCGCTGAAGCTCAGTGACCAGCTTGGCGATGGTGAAGGTTTTACCAGACCCGGTGACGCCAAGCAGCGTTTGGTAAGCAAGACCGTCACTTATCCCTGTGGATAGGCCCTTTATAGCCTCAGGCTGGTGGCCTGCTGGCTGGTAGTCCGTGTGTATTTCGAAGGCTTTGGACATGGTGATAACGGTGACCAGAAGGTCAAATCGTACACCACAGCGAAGAAAGTAGCAGAAAGATTGTCAGTTAAAGTTGACCCGGAGCTCTCTCACCTCTAAACTTCACGGCTGCAGTTCCCCGGTAGCTCAGTTGGTAGAGCAAATGACTGTTAATCATTGGGTCGGCGGTTCGAGTCCGTCCCGGGGAGCCATTTACTGTCTTTGAAATTAGTTTCGAAGCAACTCCGAAGCTTAAGCGTCGCCTCTGCTGCGACCAAGATTC
Organism: uncultured Granulosicoccaceae bacterium; assembly: GCA_937958675.1. GTDB lineage: Bacteria > Pseudomonadota > Gammaproteobacteria > Granulosicoccales > Granulosicoccaceae > Granulosicoccus. Next base: position 71,450 of record CALGND010000017.1, on the reverse strand, counting down.
CTCAGAAGATCATCCACAGCGTCGAGCTTTTCCTGTTCATTCATGCCACTGCTCGCAATTGGGTCAGCTGCGCTGTTGCGCTGCATGGCTTCACGTTCTTTCAGGTAGTTTTCGTAGTGCTCGTCTCGTTCTACTCCGTCACCGGCCATCGCCGCAGGAATAGCCGCACCTGAGTTGCCTAGAGCTATTGCTTCATTTCCATTGAGCTGAGACGCTGCTGGCCTAGTATTTGGCTCCACCAACACTACGCCACTCTCAAGCGTCAACAATGCACCTTGATGCATGGTCTCGCGAATATCGTTCAAATCAGAATCACTAAACGTACCCAGCTTAGCTAAGGTTGTAAGATCTTGGAAAATCGGTAACGTTGAAACCACTTGGTTTAAATCGATATCACCTTCAGGGTCAATTTCGTTTAAAGCGTTAGGAATCGATTGAATAACAGCCCATACAGCAGAGATGCTGTCTTTTTCACCAATGAAGTGCAGGTCTCTGTTTGTTGTACCGTCGATGCGTACCAAAGCCAAATCCATCGCAGGTTTTCGAGCAATGCTGGCGCACGCTGAATAAAGCATGTCAACACCATCAATGGAGCGGGCAATGCGATCAGGATCAGCAGCACGTTCACCAGCATCCGTTAGTTGTATGGTTAACCCACCTTCAATTGCAGACAACGGTGCGGCAATAGGCGCTGTAACGCTGTTGGCCGCAGCATTTGTAGCGACCGGCGCTTTAACCGAACCCAGCAATTTCACCAAATTTGGTAGATGACTGTTAGCAAACATAACTCGGCTATACAGTTGTACAAGCTCAGCCGCTTTTTTCTTTTCGTCTCCTGCCGTCATTAATAATGCTTGCCAATAACCAGGAGTGGCCATACCGTCCAAATGAAGACACCGCGCTACTTGTTTTTCATTTTCCGAAAATTTTTCCATGCCTTCCATAAGCACAGCACCAGCATGACCAAGCCGGGCCGAGGCCACAGCAATTTCATCGCTTTTAGACGCGCGGTATTGACGAACAGCTGACAGCAAATCAGACTTGTTCAGTACATCGACTACGTTCTTGACGGCTAAGGAAAGCTCGTCTGGCTGCATGGTCTTACTCCGGTACACTGCTTTTTACTCTCCCCCAGTAATCGGCCGTTTTGAGAAATGATTAAGCAATTTAATACGCCTTAACCCTCTCAGTACACCCTACAATCTCGTGCGCGTCAAAAAAACAGAATTAGACTTTTAAATTCAATGAGTTACGTGACCTACTAAAATTGAGCTTGAGAGCGGGGTCAAATATAAAGTGAGAAACACTTCACAATAGGTGCGCGAAAAACCCATCGATGCAAAGAGAGAACCTAACGATGTAAAGAATAATGAGTAGGTGAATGGCTAGAAAAACTAAGCATAGGACTGGTCGGGGCGAGAGGATTCGAACCTCCGACCCCCACAACCCCATTGTGGTGCGCTACCAGGCTGCGCCACGCCCCGCCAGAAGCTGCAAAGCATAACCGATAACCAGTTGAAAAAAAGGAAAACTTAAACCGAAATAGGCAAGGATGATATTTTTGGCGTCCCGACGAGGGCGCGTATTCTAAAGGGCACTTACTACGCTGGATGTAGGCTCTTCTTGCGGGGGGTACTAGCGAATCCGGGGCGATGGATCCCCGCCTTCACGGGGATGACTAATCTTCGCGAGGATGACTAGCTTGCGCGTAAAATACGTAGGACGTCTTCGAGTTCTGTACGCAACTGCTTCATAAGTTGAGTAGATTGCGAGTTGTCGTCTTTGACTGCATCGCCCGCTAAATGCTGCCGTGCACCACCGATTGTGTAGCCTTCTTGATACAACAGGCCACGGATTTGCCGAATAAGCATGACATCTTGGCGCTGATAGTAGCGGCGATTACCGCGACGTTTGATGGGCTCTAGATCTGGGAATTCTTGCTCCCAGTAGCGTAAAACGTGGGGTTTTACTTGGCAAAGCTCGCTGACCTCACCAATCGTGAAGTAGCGTTTGCTTGGGATCGTAGGGAGTTCGTTATTGTTGCTGAGTTCCAGCATAAGCTTCTACGCGTGCCTTTAGTTTCTGACCAGGCCTGAATGTTACAACACGACGAGCAGAAATCGGGATTTCTTCTCCAGTTTTTGGATTACGACCAGGCCGTTCGTCTTTGTTTCGTAAAACAAAGTTACCAAACCCCGACAACTTTACGTCGTGCCCTGCTTCTAGAGCAACTCGAACTTCTTCAAAGAATTGCTCAACGAATTCTTTGGCTTCCCGTTTGTTGAGGCCAAGCTCATCAAACAACATTTCGGCCATCGCCGCTTTAGTTAATGCCATTTCAATACAATCCCGCTATACAAACCCAGTATCAAACCACTGCAACTTCACACCCTCAACACTGCTCCGAGTTCCCGTGCAGCTGATGCCACAATAGCGGACATCACTTTTTCGACTTCCGCCTCCTCCAGAGTGCGCGAACTTTCTTGCATAATCAAGCCTAAGGCTATGCTTTTTTTACCTTTTTCGATCTTTTCACCGACATAAACGTCAAAGGTACGAACAGATCTCAAAAAATCAGGCCCATGTTGCTGAATGCAATCGATAATTGCTTGATTAGTGACCGATTCATCCACCAGCAGCGCGATATCGCGTCGCACACTGGGAAAGCGCGAAACTGGCTCTAATTGAGGCACTTTGGCTTCTGATAACGCCGCCAGAGAAACCTCGAACACCACTGGAGATTGCGACAGATCCAGGGTTTTCTGAACCTCGGGGTTCAGACGGCCTATATAGCCCACCAACACTCCGTTAGACATCAAACCGGCACTCTGGCCTGGGTGAAGGGTTTTCAGGTCTGTACGGGTGTATTCGAGCGTGTTGCCATTGGCCAGCGCAAATAACGCATCCAGATCAGCTTTCAGATCAAAGAAGTCGAGCTCGATTGCATTCGTGTTCCAATTTTCAGGGTGAGCATCACCGACCACAACGCCTGCCAGCATTTGTTGTTGCACAATGGTTTGATCGATTTGCAGATCATCACCATGCGAAGCGTCAAGATAGTGGTCTAGCGCGTCAACTGATCGATCGTTGGTAGGCAAAAATCGCAAGCCGGTTTCAAACAACTTCATTGACTGCCACTGTCTGCTTTGGTTGTGTCGTACTACGTTCAGCAAACCACCCAACAAGGTTGTGCGCATCACCGACATATCTGCAGAGATAGGGTTAGCCAGTGCCAATGGGATGAGGTCTGCACGCAACGCAGATTGTTGCCGCTCTTCTACAAAACTATAGGTGACGACTTCTTGGAAGCCGCGGTTCGCTAACAGCTGCTTTATCGCGATTGGTTTAACGCGATTTTCTGGCACTGCTCGAAACACTGGGTTATGCGCTGGAGACGTGCGAGGTATGTTATCGAAACCATAAACACGACCGATCTCTTCGACAAAATCTTCCTCGATACGTAGATCATATCGATACGATGGCGGGCTGAGCGTCCAGCCAGCAGGATCCTTTTGACAATCAATACCCAAGCTGCCAAAAATTTGCTCGCAGGTGTTGTCAGGCACCTCTACACCTAGCAAACTATTTAAGCGAGCCTTGCGTAGCAACACTGGCTCGCCACCAGGCATACGAGGCTTATCTTGCCAATCACGTACTTGCCCGGGTTTGCCGCCAGTAAGATTAACCATCAAACCCGTTGCGTATTCCATCGCTTCGCGTTGTAGCGCAGGATCAACTCCGCGCTCAAAGCGATGCGAGGATTCAGTATGCGAAGAGTAGTGTCGCGGCTTACCCGCGATACGCTCTGGTAAAAATAGTGCGCTTTCTAAAAATACTCGAGTAGTGTTTTCATCAACAGCGGTAGTAGAGCCACCCATGATACCGGCAATACCAATAGCACCACTATCATCAGCGATAACAGTGGTGTTGCCATCAAGGGAAACTTCACGGCCATCAAGTAATTCAACTTTTTCGCCTTCCACTGATAAACGAACTTGAATCGCACCCTGCACTTTATCTAAATCAAATGCATGCATCGGCTGGCCTATCTCAAGCATGACATAGTTGGTGATATCAACCGCTGGATTTATCGAACGAACACCGCTACGTCGCAAACGTTCTGTCATCCAAACGGGCGTTGCGCCAGATACATTAACGCTATTAAACACACGTCCCACATAACGTACACACGCAGAAGACGGTGCAAGATTAACGTTTTGCACATCTTGGTGGGCAGCCGGTATTTCAGTAATTTCGTGCAGCTGCAACGGCATATTATTACGAGCACTAAGGTCGCGGGCGATGCCACGTACGCTTAAGCAATCACCCCTGTTAGGGGTGAGTTCAATTTCAAGCACGTTATCGTCAAGCTCAAGGTATGACATTAAGTCATCACCTACCGGCGCATTATCTGGCAACTCGATCAATCCATCGCTTTGTTCTGACAATCCAAGCTCTGCAGACGAGCACAACATGCCAAACGACTCTACTCCGCGTAACTTAGCTTTTTTAAGCTTGCTACCATCGGGCATTGTTGAGCCAACGTTAGCCAGAACTGTCACCATTTGCCTGCGCACATTAGGAGCACCACAGACAATCTGTATAAGCTCCGCTGTGCCGTTATCGACTTCGCAAATACGTAATCTATCAGCATCAGGGTGGGGCTTTACGTTCTCGATACGCGCAACCACGGTATCGCTCATCGCAGGCGCGAGCGAACTGACTTCATCCACTTCCAAACCCATGGATGTGAGTTGCTCTGCTAACTCGTTAGCCTCAACCGGTGGGTTGATCCATTCACGCAACCATTTTTCACTGATCTTCATAATGCCGCTCGCTTAGTGAAACTGTTGCAGAAAACGCATATCGTTTTCAAAAAATTGTCGTAAATCTTTAACCCCGTAACGCAACATGGCAAGGCGTTCTACGCCCATTCCAAATGCATACCCACTAAATTGTTCTGTATCAATGCCAACAGAACGAAACACAGCAGGATGTACGATGCCGGAACCCAAGACTTCCATCCACGAGCCACCGCCAATGCGGATATCCACCTCGGTTGACGGTTCAGTAAACGGAAAGTACGACGGGCGAAAACGGATTTCGCAATCATCTTGATCAAAGAACAGCTTTAGAAACCCTTCAAGGTGGCCCATCAAATCAGACAAGCCCACTTGTTTATCAACCAATAAACCTTCGACTTGATGAAACATCGGCGAGTGAGTTTGATCGGAGTCGCAGCGATACACACGCCCAGGCGCTATAACACGCAACGGCGGTGGGTTTTCCTTCATAAACCGTATTTGCACAGACGAGGTGTGTGTGCGCAGCAATCGGCTGGCATCAAAATAAAAGGTATCGTGCATTGCACGCGCCGGATGATGCTCCGGAATATTTAAGGCCTCAAAGTTGTGATAATCATCTTCCACCTCAGGGCCAAGTGCGACATCAAAACCCATCTGGCCAAACAAGGCATTGATACGTTCGATGGTCATGGTGATTGGATGCAAGCCTCCGCTCATGGCAGCACGTGCTGGCAAACTAAAATCCAACGCGTCTTCAGCCAGCTTTTTTTGCAAGTCGGAGTTCTCAAGAGTGCTCAAGCGCTCATCGAACAAGCTTTGCACCGCTTGCTTTGTCTTATTGACTGCTTGGCCGGCTGCAGGCTTTTCCTCTTTAGGCAACTGCCCAATCGATTTGAGCGTATTCGTTAAGCGCCCTTTCTTGCCAAGCAATTCCACACGGGCAGCTTCAAGTTGATCGAGGGAGTCGGCGTTGGCAATCATCGCTTGAGCGTCAGTTAGCAATGAGTCGAGATCAAGTGACATGATGGTCTTTTCAGTGTGTTTTGAGACAGTATATTGTTATGCACAAAAAAAGGGGAAAGGCAGCGATGCCCTTCCCCTTTGTCGTCCCGCGTAGGCGGTGGTCCAGCGTACATGGGTTCCCGCTTTCGCGGGAACGACCAAGGTGCTAAGCCAAGCTAGCTTTCGCCTTCTCTACAATCGCACCAAATGCCGGCGCGTCAGCGATTGCTAGGTCTGCCAACATTTTACGATCAATATCGATTTCCGCTTTCTTTAGGCCAAGCATTAGCTGGCTGTAAGAAAGACCGCACTCACGAGAGGCAGCGTTGATACGAGCGATCCACAGGCGGCGAAAAATACGCTTCTTGGCCTTGCGATCGCGATAGGCATACTGCCCCGCTTTAGTGACAGCTTGTTTAGCTACACGAAATACACGACTACGTGCACCACGATAACCTTTGGCTTTTTTAAGTACTTTTTTATGGCTGGCGCGAGCGGTTACGCCTCTTTTTACTCTTGGCATTGCGTCTCTCTCCTAGCGATTATTGGGCAACATGCGTTTGATCAGCACGACATCAGATTCGTGGACCATAGAGCTGCCACGTAAATGGCGCTTTCGCTTGGTGCTTTTTTTGGTGAGGATATGACGCATATGCGCGCTCTTGCGTTTGAAACCGCCTGAGCCCGTGCGTTTAAACCGCTTAGCGGCTCCGCTTACGGATTTTTGCTTATTACCGGACACTGTTTGACTCCTAATGAGTGAATGTAAATACCGGCGGCGTCATAGTGTCTGTACGCTTGCTCGGTTATAAAGGCTTGGTGTGGCATGACACCAAACGGTGCCAACCAACCAGGCTGCGAATACTAACCTTTCTTTACTGCTTTGTCTGCTAACTCAGTCCGCTATCATTCCGCGTTCTGTTGCATCCCCGCGCAAGCGGGGATCCATGCTTGATTTAAGATGGATTCCCGCCGATGCGGGAATGACACTACTTCGTTGGCAAATTCTTTCTGGGGGCCATCACCATAACCATTTGCCGGCCTTCCAACTTCGGAAATTGCTCAACAACGGCTAGTTCGCTTAGGTCTGCCTCTACTCGCTTGAGTAGCTGCGCTCCAAGCTCTCGGTGCGCCATCTCACGGCCGCGAAAACGCAGGGTGATTTTGGTTTTGTCGCCGTTTTCTAAAAATTTTACCAGGTTACGTAACTTGACCTGGTAGTCGCCGTCTTCCGTGCCCGGACGAAATTTTATCTCCTTTATCTGGACCGTTTTCTGCTTTTTCTTCGCAGAGTGCTGCTTCTTGTTGTTTTCGAACTTGAAGCGACCATGATCCATGATCTTGCAGACTGGCGGTTCTGCATTGGGTGAAATCTCGACCAAATCAAGCGCAGACTCAAGAGCTTGAGCTCTTGCGGCCTCTAATGACACCACTCCAACTTGCTCGCCATCGGCCCCAATGAGCCTAACTTCGGGAACATCAATCTCTTCGTTCTTCCGATTTACTTTCGCTGAAATACCTATTCCTCCAATTGAGTCGCGCCACGTGACGCCACTTCGTCCATCAAACGGCCAGATAAACTGTCCAGATCGATGGTACCTAAATCTTTACCGTCGCGGGTTCTCACCGCTAATTGGTTATTTTCGACCTCTCGATCGCCCGCTACCAACAAATAGGGCACGCGCTCCAAGGTCCATTCCCGGATCTTAAAGCCGATTTTTTCGTTCCGACAATCTGCCTCGGTACGTAACCCGCTATTTTGCAACACTTTGACTGCTTTCTCAACGTAGGGAGCCTGTTTATTCGTAATATTCATGACAACAGCCTGAATTGGAGCTAACCAAAGTGGCAATTTGCCCTCGTGATGCTCAATAAGGATGCCAATGAACCGCTCGAACGACCCTAATATGGCTCGATGCAACATAACTGGCACCTGTTTTTCGCCGTTTTCATCAATATAACTCGCGTCCAGACGGCCTGGCATCGAGAAATCCACCTGCATCGTGCCGCATTGCCACACCCGACCAATGCAATCTTTGAGCGAGAATTCGATTTTGGGGCCATAAAACGCGCCCTCGCCTGGCAGCTCTTCCCACGGTAGACCAGCGGCATCCAGCGCCTCGGCCAGCGCTTTTTCCGATTTATCCCAACTTTCGTCGCTGCCCACACGCTGAGGCGGCCGAGTAGATAAGCGGTATATCACCTCGGTAAATCCAAAATCGTTATATATCTCGTGCAAGAATTTAATGAACTCACCAACTTCTTCCTGAATTTGGTTTTCCGTGCAAAAAATATGACCATCGTCCTGAGTAAAGCCACGCACTCGCATAATGCCGTGCAAGGCACCTGACATCTCATTACGGTGACACGAACCAAACTCTGCCAATCGCAACGGCAAATCGCGGTAGCTTTTTAGGCCTTGGTTAAATACCTGCACGTGGCAAGGGCAATTCATTGGCTTAACCGCGTGTTGACGATCTTCGGTAATAACGGAAAACATGCCATCGGCAAATTTATCCGCATGACCACTGCGCTCCCACAAGGACATATCCACTATTTGAGGTGTGCGGATCTCTTGATAACCCTTTTCACCCTGCATTTTGCGCATGTACTGCTCTATCGATTGGTAAATAGCCCAGCCGCGCGGATGCCAAAACACCATCCCCGGTGCTTCTTCTTGAAGGTGGAACAAATTTAGCTGCTTGCCTATTTTGCGATGATCGCGTTTTTCAGCTTCAGCTTGATTATGTAAATGGGTTTTCAGAGCCTTTTTATCGGCAAAGGCAGTACCGTAGATGCGCTGCAACATCGCATTGTTTGAATCACCGCGCCAGTACGCTCCCGCAACTTTAGTGAGCTTAAATGCTTTCAGGTACCCAGTATTGGGTACATGGGGGCCACGGCATAGATCCGTAAAATCACCTTGCTTGTAAATGCTTAGGTCTTCATCCGCAGGAATGTCAGCGATGATTTCAGCTTTGTATTGCTCGCCAATATCAGTAAAAAACTTCACTGCATCATCACGGCTCAAGGTAGAACGCTCAATCGCTATAGCTTGCGAGGCAAGCTCGCTCATGCGTTTTTCAATCAGTTCGAGATCTTCTGGCGTGAATGATCGTTCAAAGGCAAAGTCATAAAAGAAGCCATCTTCGATAACGGGCCCGATAGTGACCTGCGCCTCAGGGAATAACTGTTTTACCGCTTGGCCCATTAAATGAGCACACGAGTGACGCAGCAATGGCAACGCTTCTTCGCTTTTGTTAGTCACGATCGCAAGGCTTGCATCAGCTTCCATCATATGACTGGCGTCCACGAGCGTGCCATCAACCACACCAGCAAGCGCAGCTTTGGCAAGGCCTGGACCGATATCGGCAGCCACATCAAATACCGATACTGGATTGGCGAACTGACGAGTGCTGCCATCGGGCAGAGTAATCTGGGGCATGGGTTATCTCCTGTGTCGTGACCCCTACGCAAGGCCACGCTGGTTTTCAGTGGTGACTCGTACAATGAGCCACATGGTGTAATCCTGACTGCCAAGTGTAGTACAATTGCTTCCACGGCAGGCGCGTAGCTCAGTTGGTTAGAGCATCACCTTGACATGGTGGGGGTCGGTGGTTCGAATCCACTCGCGCCTACCAGCTTCTAATACCAAGCCAACCAAGCCAGCCGAACCATCCAACATGTCACTAAACCTTTCTGATCTCACCGCTATCAATCCCATCGACGGCCGCTACGCCAGCAAGACGGCAGCGCTGCGCGACTACTTCAGCGAGTTCGCCCTCATTCGCGAACGCGCCCGTGTTGAGATTCATTGGCTAATTGCCCTATCTGACGATGCCGGTATTGCTCAACTACCACCGGTATCTGATGAGACACGAAAGCAACTGCTCGCCTTAGCTGAGAATTTCTCGGTTGAAGATGCCGCCGCAGTTAAAGCAATTGAACGCACCACTAATCATGACGTAAAAGCCGTTGAGTACTTTTTAAAAGATAAGCTCAAGGCAATGCCAGGCCTAGAACCACATTTAGAGTTTGTGCACTTTGCATGCACCTCTGAAGACATAAACAATCTCGCCTATGCCTTGATGCTTAAAAATCACCGTGACGATTACCTGTTACCCGCGATGAGCGAGCTTATTGGTCAGCTTGACGCATTTGCACAACAAACAGCCGCTGAGCCTTTACTTAGCCGCACACATGGACAAACTGCCAGCCCAACAACAGTAGGCAAAGAGATGGCAAATGTGGTGATGAGATTACGTAGGCAGCGGCAACAACTGAGCGAGGTGCAACTACTGGGCAAGATCAACGGTGCGGTCGGTAACTATAACGCCCATATTTCTGCTTACCCAAATGTGGATTGGCCAGCCTTTAGTAAACAGTTTATTGAAAGCCTAGGCTTAGAGCAAAACGCTTACACCACGCAAATAGAACCGCACGATTTTGTCGCTGAGTTATTCGATGTTCAAGCGAGATTCAACGTAATTCTTATTGATTTTTGCCGTGACATATGGGGTTATATCTCTTTGGGTTACCTAAAGCAAAAACCCGTTGATGGCGAGGTGGGTTCATCCACCATGCCTCACAAAGTGAATCCGATTGATTTTGAAAACGCTGAAGGCAATTTAGGCCTAGCGAACGCTGTATACGATCACCTAAGCCGGAAGCTACCTATCTCACGTTGGCAGCGTGACCTCACCGACTCAACCGTATTACGAAATATCGGCGTAGGAGCTGGTTACGTTGCTATTGCCCTAGCCTCAATCAACAAGGGCCTTGGCAAGCTATCAGTTAATAGCGACACACTACAAGCGGATCTAAATTCATCTTGGGAAGTCATCGCCGAACCCATCCAAACGGTGATGCGTAAGCACGGTGTGGCAGACGCCTATGAAAAACTAAAATCGTTAACGCGAGGGCAAAAAATTACAGAACAAGGCTTGCAAGAATTTATTGCAACACTTGAAATACCCGAGGAAGACAAGCAACTCTTAGCCGCATTAACGCCTGCTAATTATATTGGTCTAGCTGAATCACTGGCGCGTGACAGCGAAGGCTAGCAGCAGTTATGGATGTACCGCAAACCGAACACATCAACTGGCCTGACGGACTAGACACGCAATCGTTTTTAGATGAGTACTGGCAAAAAAAGCCGCTTCTAATCCGACAAGCATTCCCGGACTTTGAAACACCCATCAGTGCAGATGAACTAGCCGGCTTATCCCTAGAAGACGACATCGCATCGCGCATCATTAAAGAAGCTGAGCCTGGCCAATTTATGTTGGCGCACGGCCCGTTCGAGGAAAGTATCTATAGCGAACTCGGTACTGCTAATTGGTCACTGTTGGTTAGCGATATCGATAAACACTTGCCTGACTTAGCTAGTTGGTTGACACCTTTTCAGTTTTTGCCTGCTTGGCGTATTGATGACTTGATGATTAGCTTTGCTCCAGATGGTGCATCCGTTGGTGCTCACGTTGATCAATACGATGTGTTTTTACTACAAGCCAGCGGTGTGCGACGTTGGCACTACGACTCTGGCGTGACAACCTTAAAAGAATCAACTGAAAATACCGAATTACGCATTATCGATTCATTTAAGCCTGACAACACAGCCGACTTACAAGCAGGCGACATGCTCTATCTACCACCTGGTGTTGCCCATCACGGTATTGCTGTTGGAGATGATTGCACTACTTGGTCAATTGGATTTCGCGCGCCTTCTCACTCATCGATTGTCAATGAATTCGCAACCCAGTTAATAGAATCATTTACGCAAGTTCGTTATCTTGACCCGCCGCTTAAGCCTGCTTTAGCAGGTGAGCTACACCCCGATGCAATCAAGCGCTTTATCGACGTGTGGCGACGCTCCATTGAGATAGATGATCAACAGCTGGCAATGATGTGTGGCAAGCTGGTTACCCAAAACGCACATATTGATAAACTCGAATCTGATGATTCAATACCGGATGAAGAAGCGCAACTCATTGCTAACCCCTTTAGCCGCATGACTTACACAAGCGCAGCCGATAGTGCCGTTTTGTTTGCCAATGGAGAACAGTTTGAGTGTTCTCTTAGTATGGCCAAATCACTATTTGATAAAAGTACGTTTAGCTTAATCGACGTGGATAGCAGTGAAGACAAACAATTATTAGTCGATCTGTTTCAGCAAGGTGCGTTGATCGAAGCTGACTTTGGAAACGAAGAAGAATAGCGACTGTAGACACGCGACAAAGAACGAGAGCCCAAGCTTGACGCAAGCGCTCTCGTTAACAACACGAGCCTAGTCGAGATCTAATTTTTCATGGCTTTGAGTTTCAGCGCCACCGCCTCGCGTGGTGTTTCCTGATACCACATGAATAGCGTTTGCAATTACTGCAGCACCTCCACTATGTCTACCCAAGTTTAGAGATTTCAAGCGACGCCACTTGCGCGAAACAACATTGTAAGCCTGCACTGTGCTTAGTCCCATAGTGCTGGTTCCAATCTCACCACCAATGACGACCGCTTCATTACCCACTTGTACCACCATGGCCCCAGCCGTCGGTGTTGGAATATCAGGATGACCGGTTTCCCATTGTCCTGTTTTAAAATTGTAAACATCAGTATCAGTCACTGGATTGCTATGGACGTTTGGATGATCCGATTGACGACCACCAGCAACCACGAGCCTATCGCCTATTACTACCGCGCTCACATGGTCACGCTTATTTGGAGCACTCTTAAGCGTTTTCCAAGTATTAGTGGCTGGATCATATTCATCAAACCAATTAACCGTTCCACCGTTGTGGCCATTGGTGTTACCAGCCACCATATAGATTTTGTTTTTGTAATTGACTACACCGCCACCGCCTCGGCGACGATTTGATGGAATGCTGTGCCCTTGCGACCATTTTTTCGTTGCAGGGTCAAATATTTGCACATGAGTGAGAACGTTTTCGCTTGGGAAGCAGCAAGTCAGTCCACCAACTGCGTAGATCTTGCTACCGTACACAACCGGTTGAAAGTGACTAAAGTCTGTCTTGCTGTTGCCTTCAGTTGTCCATTTGTTTTGGCTAGCATCATAGCGGTTAACGACACGCTTGCCACGTCCACTTAACAAATACATATCACCATTGAATGCAACAGCGCCTGCTTCGTGCCGTGCTTGCGCTTTACTACCGTTAGCTGTGCTGACGTTTTTCCATGCTTTATTGGCACTAATACCACCAGCATTACCCGTTGGATCAGGGCCAGGATCATCGACAACCACTTCAGGCTCTTGCACGACAATAGTCAGAGAATCGTTTGTACTAATTTCGCCATCGTCGGCTGTTAGCGTCAGTGTATATTCGCCAGCAAAATCGAAGGTTACCGATGTACTAAGCTCGGTTGTTTCCCCAAAGATTGCGTTGCCATCATTAGATGAAAATGACCATTGTGTAGAAAGAGATGATGCTGGCAAGCCATCGTCAGTAACCAAGCCGTTCAGTTGTAGAGTTTCATCATATTCTATAGTGATAGAGTTACCCGCATTGACTTGCGGAGCTTGATTAATAATCGGATCAATAACCGTGACTTTTAAGGTGTCGCTGCCTTCTAGATCGCCAACCTTGGCAAAGAACTGCACTTCATATTCGCCTTCGGCATTAAACATGGCCGATGCACGCGTCTTGTCAGCATTTTCCAACACGACATTGGCATTAATATCCATCACTTGCCACTCCAGTACGGGTAGATCAGAAGGCGTGGATTGAATAATGAGAACAGCGGATAGCGGAAATTGCTCGCCAACCATAACTGTTAAGTCCTGGCTGACACGAACAATCATTTCTGCTTGTGTTTGGTCAGATACCGTGGAATCGTCGATTGTTATTGGATCCTGAGGCGCTGAAGATCCACCGCCACTACAAGCAGCAACGCTTAATAGCGCCAGCGACGCTATACAAAGACGAGTCGAGCTTTGAAACTTCTTTTTTGAAACCAACATAACAACCGCCGTTTTTTTATTTTTATAGGCAAGTTGCTATTTTCACTGGCAACAACTGCCGTGACAAGCGTGTCGTAGTGGTACCGTCGCCAAGCTCACATTCGAACTTCAAATTTTGAGTACTGTGTCAGGTAAATCGCGTCTAGGCCCGATATAGCAACAATCTTAGAGCGCGAAAAAAGTGAGAACCACACAACACAATCCTAAGCAGGTCTCTCCCGCAAGGCCAACCACTGCAACGCAATAACGCTAATGGCATTCTTTATAATGCCTTGATCTAACCATTCCAACGCTTGTTCGATGGATACGATATGTACCTTAATGTCCTCACCCTCTTCAGCTAAACCATAAACACCACCAGCATTAGATAAATCACATTCAGAGGTGAAGACAAACACCTCCTCCGTGGTTGAGCTTGGGCTGGCGTAGTAACGCCTAACCAGGGTCACATCACTTAATGTAATACCCGCTTCTTCAAAGGTTTCACGTATAGCGACATCTTCAGGCTCTTCATTTTTTTCCATCATGCCCGCGATCACTTCCATCAACCACGGATCAGGTTTGTTGAACCTAGCGCCAATTCGAAATTGCTCAACCAATGCAACTTGCCGTGTTTTGGGATCATAGGGCAGTACTGCCACCACGTTACCGCGTTGAAATTGCTCGCGCTCTTGAACTTCGCCCCATCCACCATTAAACAATGTATGTCTGAAACCAAGTTTATGGATCCTGTAGAAGCCATCAAGTAGTTCTGTATCAGATATGGTTTCCCATTTTTTTTCATCTGCCATCAGTGGTCTCCGTCACTACTACGAATAAATTGTTCTACACGCGCAACATCCTCGAGCCGATCAACACCAACGGCATCAGTCGGCTCCACTTCGCTTACATGAATTTTACCGCCGTTGTACAACACACGCAGCTGCTCTAGTTGTTCAGTTTGCTCTAATGTTGTTGCTTGCAAGTTACCGTATATTTTTAAATAGTCGCAGCGGTATGCATACAGACCCACGTGCAAATAACTCAGTGGTAAATCGGTATCGCTATCCCTTATTGCAGGTATTGGCGAGCGACTGAAGTACATCGCGTAGCCGTTATTATCTAACACCACTTTCACCCGATCAGGATTTAAATAATCCTCACGCGATAACAATCGTGTACACAAAGTAGCCATATTCGCATCAGGTCGATCTGCAAGGTTGGCAGCCAACAAATCAAGATGTTGAGGAGGAGTAGCGGGCTCATCGCCTTGCAAACCCACAATAATGGTGTCATCAACCCACTCGCGCTGCAGTGCCACCTCACGAATGCGATCGGTACCACTGGGATGATCGACACTAGTCATTTGTACATCAAGCTTGTGCTCTAAACAAAGCGCTTTAATATCGGCGTGATCAGTGGCAATAACAATCGAACTTGCACCGGATTGCTGCGCACGATTAGCCACCCTTATCACCATTGGCACACCATCTATTGGATGCAACACCTTGGCAGGAAATCGGCTGGATGCGTATCGAGCTGGTATCACAACGCGGTAGTTAGGCAATGGTGAATTCATGTTTGTATCCGTCATGATTCTGGTTTAACGCACCGAGTAAGCTTTTCAAACATTTCGTTAACAGCAAACTTAAGATTATCGCTCATGTCTACATCAACTTCTAGCTCATAAATCTCAATATCTTGTAGCGATAAGGCTTTGATCTTGACTGCATCCTTACCCGTAACGATAACAGGGCCTAGCGGCATGGAACGAAAATCCTCTTCGCTATAAGCGTGGTGGTCATCAAACGATACGCTTTGTATAGTTAACTTGGCATTTCGCAGCGCATGAAAAAAACGTGTCGGCGATCCGATCCCTGCAACCGCTGTCACGACTTTACCTTTTAGTGCGTCAAGCGGCAGTAACTCATTCGTCCATAGCTGGCGTATTTTTCCTGGCTTTAAAAAAAAGCTGCCCACTGGCACGCCCGCCTCAACCGCGGCTGATAAATCAGGAACACTTTGTAATAGCGCAGTGGTATCAGGATGAGATTGAGTTACGGAAATTTGTACGGCAACGATATCAACGCCAGCGAGCCGGTTTGTGGGTTCTCTTAAGGGGCCCGACGGCAATAGCATGGCATTGGCAAAGCCGGTGTCACCGTCAACAACTGCAATTTCGCCCGCGCGTTGCATTTTATAGTGCTGTAAGCCATCGTCACTAAACGCAAGATGAACATCACTTTGACTAAGTTTGTGCACCGCTGCAGCGCGATCAGTGCACACCACTACCGGTACACCAGTTTTATAATGATGCAACAAGGGCTCATCCCCCACTATCGCAGCGCTGGAGTTATCGTCGACTAAATAAGGTGCAGATTGAGCTTGACCGCCGTGACCACGGCTCACGATGCCGCAAGCTATACCCAGCTCAGACGCACTGTTAACCAAAGCCTGAGTTAAAGGTGTTTTACCAGTACCGCCAACGCTAATATTACCCACCACAATAACCGGCAATTTAGACGTGATGACTTCGCAATAGCCCTTGCGATAACAGTATCGCCTGCAGCGAGCTAAAGTGCTAAACAAAAGTGATACTGGCCAAAGTAGCAGAGCCCGTACTCCCCGACTTTGCCAATGTGCAGGCGCTGCACTCATGAAAATTGCAGTTGGCGCAAACGCTTGTAGTGAGATTCCCTACTCATAAGCTCATCGTGCGTGCCGACCTCTTTTACAGCACCCTGCGCCATCACCACAATTCGATCGGCATTTTCAATAGTAGACAGGCGATGCGCAACCACTAAGGTTGTACGAGTTTTCATTAATGCATCTAAACCCATCTGCACCTTGCGTTCGGATTCTGAGTCTAACGCTGAAGTGGCTTCGTCAAGAATCAAAATTGGCGCATTCTTTAGTAGCGCACGTGCAATTGCAACTCGTTGCCGCTGCCCACCAGAGAGCATTACACCATTTTCACCAACCATAGTGCCGTATTGATCATCCATGCGCATAATAAAATCATGGGCGTGAGCAGCCTTACAAGCATCACGCAAAGCTTCATCGCTTATAGATTCTTTGCTGCCATAAGCAATATTACTCGCGATGCTGTCATTGAACAACATAACATCTTGGCTGACATAGGCGATCTGGCTACGTAGTGATTGGAGTTGGTATTCGCTAACTGGCGTATCATTAATTAAGATCTCGCCGGTATCGATCTCATACAAGCGAGGCAATACATTGACCAACGAAGTTTTACCGCTGCCTGACTCCCCAACAAACGCAATGGTTTCGCCTGCGTTGATCACTAAACTCACGCCATTTAGAGCCGCAGGCTTATCAGGTTGGTAGTGCATACCCACATCACGAAACTCAATCGATCCTATCGGGGCAGCCAGCTCTTTAGTGCCGCTGTCTTGCTCTGATTCAATATCGAGAGTGGCAAACAAACTTTCACCTGCCGCGATACCATTTTGCAGCTGGTTGTTTAGCGACGTTAATCTGCGTAAGGGTTGAAACAACAACAGCATCGCCGTAATAAACGAAACAAAGCCACCAACCGATATACGTTCATTGATTGAGCCACTGGAGGCAAGGTACACGATAATCGCCAATGCACACGCAACTAACAACTGAACAAACGGTACGTTTAGCGCCTTAACCACAGTTTCGCGCATATTATGTGCACGGTTGCGTTCATTAACAACTTCAAACTGTGCAGTTTCAGTTTCTTGGCCGCCAAATATTTTAATCACACGACTGCCATCAACCGCTTCTTGTATCACGTGACTCACATCACCCATTGAGCCTTGGATATTGCGAGAAATTTCGCGAAACTTTTTACCGACTCTGGCAACAATCACACCGATGATTGGGCCGATAATCAGAAAACACAATGAGAGTTCCCAGCTGTGGTAAAACATTAGCGACAGCAAACCAATAGCCGTAAAGGTATCTCTAACCATCACCGTCAATGTGGTGCTGGCAGCGTTAGCCACACGTTGACTATTAAACGTAATACGCGAAATTAGCTCACCCGAAGAAGACGTATCGTAAAAAGAGGTTGGTAGCGTTAAGTACTTACTGAACACTTCGCTACGCAAGGTTTTGATCACACGCCAACCAATCCAAGCCATGTAATAGGTAGAAACAAAACCCGCCACGCCACGAATGACAAAAATTAAAATAATGGCCAGTGGCACCAATGCGATTGATCGAGGGTCTTGCTTAACAAAACCACCGTCGAGCATGGGTTTCATTAAGGCAGCAAACGCAGTTTCGGTTATGCCGTAACCGATCATCCCTAATATCGCGTAGAAAAATTGCAAGCGGTACGGGTGGACGTAACGCAGCAAACGGCGATAAGTGTCCATCGATTTGGGAATAAGTTGCGGCTCGCTTTGCATGTCGGCCCGAGGAGTTGTTACGCTAAAGTTTAACCGCTATGCGCTAATTAGGGGAATGCGATGTTGCAATCGACATTTTTAGCATTCCAAGCTGCGCTGCCGCATCCATGGCAACCACAACTGCCTGGTGAGGTGTCTGAGCATCAGCTCTAATGGTTAGCGGTAAATCACGTTGACCATTGGTAATTTGGTGAAGCGCCGCCTGCAAAGCCTGCACATCATGTTGCACCAGCTCTTGATCATTGACGAAAAACTTACCTGCTGCATTAATCACAACTTCAATATTTTCAAGGGGTTTATCAACAGGGTCTTGTGTGGCTCGAGGCAGCTGCAATGATATTTCAGACTCTTTCTGGAAGGTGGTTGAGACCATAAAAAAGATCAATAACAAAAACACTACGTCAATCAGCGGAGTCAGATTGAGCTCAAGCTCGTCCGGGTGTTTACGTTCAAACTTCACGTGGTAGCCCGTGATTTGACTTGACGTTTTTGTAACACATCAACAAGCTTCAGTGATTCCTTTTCCATATCTACTACAAGCTCATCGACCTTGCCTCGAAAGAAGCGGTAAAACATCAACGAGGGAATCGCCACCATTAGGCCACCGGCCGTGGTGACCAGCGCCTGCGAAATACCGCCCGCTAATTGAGCTGGATTACCGACGCCTACTGTAGTGATATTGGTAAATACTGAGATCATGCCCACGACAGTACCCAACAAGCCAATCAATGGCGTGACTGCAGCGATGGTACCCAAAGCATTTAGATTACGGCTGAGATCATGCACAACATGGTGCCCTACTTCTTCGATTGATTCTTTCATGCCCTCACGATCTTGACCGCGCGACAGTAATCCTGCGGCTAATATCCGGCCCAGAGCAGACTCTTGTTGGATCTCACGTACTTTTTCATCAGTTAACTGCTTGGTGCTAGCCATTCGCCAGACGTCCGCCACCAAGTTATTAGGCAGAATCTTATCCTTACGCAAATTAATGAAGCGCTCAGCAATTATGGCCAAAGCCACAATTGAGCACACAATAATTGGCAGCATAATAAGCCCGCCAGCACTAACTATTTCTAACACAATAAATGCCCTTCTCTAGCGAGTACATATAGTGCACACGCCTGTCAGCCGACCAATAGGCCGGGAGGTAAAAGTATCTGTGTATTTTATAGCGCATTTGGGCCAAGACGCAGGGATTTAGTGTGTCACGGACCGCGAGAACCCCTCTGCTGCGTTTGAATCGAGTACGACTGTACAACGATTGATCAATCTAATCCATGCTCTGTAGACCATCACTTTGGCTTCCCTTACGAGTACTGATCACTAAAACAACAATTGCAGCAAGCAAGGACAGCATCGAACCTATGAGTACGCCCAGTTTCATTGAATTGGCCAACGCGGCGTCAAGATCTTCATAGGCCAATGAGCCGATAAAAAAGCTCATGGTGAAACCAATCCCAGTGGCTAGCGCTGTGCCATAGAGCATCAGCATATTTGCACCTGTTGGCATTTCAAACCATCGTAATTTCATCCCGATCCAAATAGGCACGAAAACACCGAGTTGCTTGCCAAAGAACAATCCCAACGCAATGCCCAGCGTGATTGAGTTAGTCAGCATATCTATGGTTAAGCCTTGAAGAGACACTCCGGCATTAGCAAACGCAAAGATCGGCAAAATCGCGTAGCTCACCCATGGATGTAAAGAGTGCTCAAGCGACCTTAGCGGAGAGACAGCTCGATCAATGCGTTGATCCGGTGTCTGGGGCTTTTTGACGCCACGCGGCCTTAGTGGTATCGCCATCGCCACCACGACACCTGCAAGTGTTGCATGAATACCGCTCTTTAACACCGCAACCCAGATCAAAACACCAACCACAATATAAGCCGCGGTGCGCATCACTCCGACAATGTTCATAAACACTAGCACCGCTACTCCTAAACCAGCAGCGCTCAACGCGGTTAGCGATAATTCACCAGTGTAGAACAAGGCAATCACGATAATAGCGGCCAGATCATCAATGATGGCTAATGATGCTAAAAACACCTTAACCTGCATCGGTATCCGCTTCCCAAACAACAACAACACACCCAAGGCAAACGCTATATCAGTTGCTGTGGGGATAGCCCAACCTTGTAGAGCCACAGAATCGGAGCGGTTTATGAAATAAAACAACAAGGCCGGCACGATAAAACCACCAGTGGCTGCAACGACTGGCATAGCAATTTGCTTAACACTCGATAATTGGCCTTCAAGAACCTCTCGTTTAAGTTCCAAACCAACGAGTAGAAAAAACACCGCCATAAAGCCATCGTTTATCCACAGCAAAACCGATTTATCTACAGCTATAGGGCCGATGATGACAGCCGCTCGAGCATTCAAAGCATCTGCAACGATACTGGCCAACGGCGAGTTAGCGACCACCATCGATAACGCTGCCGCCACAAATAATAATATTCCAGCGATAGCTTCCAATCGGATGAAACGTTTGAGCGTGTTAAGTGGCACGATTAAGGCGTCGGTTTTAAATTTCAAATATATTAACGGCAGCACTACTATTCGATAAAGTCGTTATATACTTATCTATTGTTCGTAATATCCGATGTGTTATAACGATTCTTTCGAGTACCGCTTTGGCAAAAAACTTGCGACACTCCACCGCAAATTAATAGAGAAACGAATCAATGCTTGTTTATGCCGCACTGCTGATCGGTTGCGCACTATTATATTTTGGTGGGGACTGGTTGCTTAAGGGCGTCACATCACTGGGTGACAAGCTAGGCTGGCCCAAAGCCATTACAGGCCTGTTACTTGTCTCCCTTGGCACCAGTGCACCGGAGTTATTTGTAAGTTTAGGCTCAGCATTGCAAGCACATGGCGGCTTAGCCGCAGGTAACGTCGTCGGGTCAAATATCATCAACACCGCTATCGTGCTGGGCTTAGCCGCTAGCGTCACCGTGTTACATGTTGAGCGAGTATTAAAAATACAATTGCTGTTTATGTTCGCACTAACCATTGTCGGAGCACTGATGCTCAGCGATGGTACCGTTAGCCGGCTAGAGGGTTTGAGCTTACTAGGTATTACTGTGGTTAGCTTCGCTATCGCCTTTAAACCAAGTACTCAAGCTCAAATAAACGTATCTGGTAGTGACGTAAGAAATGTTGCCGTAGTCGCGCCACCTGCTTCTGATGAAGCAAGCCTTAGCCACCATTCCGCTGCTTACTACACAATCGCAGGCATCATCGCCTTACTAGTTGGTGCAGAAGCGCTTATTTGGTCTGGCCTGTCATTAGCCACCCAGTTTGGATTACCAGAAGCTGTTATCGCACTCACTGTGACTGCGCTTGGCACAAGCTTGCCTGAGATCGCCGCTACTTTAGTCGCGGTCGTTAAACGAGAAACGAGCTTAGCTGTTGGCAATGTTATCGGCTCTAATTTACTCAATATTGGACTGGTGCTTGGCTTAAGCGCGTTAGTAAGGCCACTGACCGATTTCAGTTTAGATAATTTAACCATCGGTGTTTTTGTGCTGCTGGCGCTGGTGATAACGTTGCTAGGATGGAAGCCAGGGCATTATCCAAAACTACTGGGGCCCTTGTTGATGTCGACTTACTTTGTCTACACCGTCATGCTGTTAAGCTAAGTATATGCGCCATCTCAATTACCATCACCTACTCTACTTCCACACTGTTGCAGAGGAAGGTAGTGTCGCAGCAGCCGCTGAGGCTTTGCACATTACGCCACAAACCATCAGTGGGCAGATCAAACTACTTGAAGGCGTAGTTGGGCAAGCTCTATTTGTAAAATCGGGGCGCGGCTTAAAAATTTCTGATGCTGGCCGGGCGGTCAAGGTGTACACAGACGACATCTTCAGCGTAGGTTTAAACCTAGCGGCACAATTAAGTAACGATCAGATCGGCGCGACTGCCGAATTACGCATTGGCATTGCAGACTCAATTCCAAAGCTTGTAGCCTGTCAATTAACCGCACCCATTGTTGAACAAACAAACACAGTGAAGCTTGTCTGCAGCGAGGGTCGCTTGGACACCTTGCTGGCAGATCTTGCTGTTCATCGACTCGATCTAATCATTTCAGATATGCCAATACCCTCAGGCTATGGTGTCAAAGCTTATAACCACACTCTGGGCAAAACGCAGGTAGGTTTTTATTCGTCGGGCAAAAACACAGCCCAGCTGCGTAAACAGTTTCCTGCATCACTTAACACTGTCCCACTATTGATGCCAACCAAAAGCTCACCACTTAGGCGACAGCTAGAT
The DNA here is from genome assembly GCA_937958675.1 of uncultured Granulosicoccaceae bacterium. Taxonomy (GTDB): domain Bacteria; phylum Pseudomonadota; class Gammaproteobacteria; order Granulosicoccales; family Granulosicoccaceae; genus Granulosicoccus. The sequence continues at coordinate 49,007 of CALGND010000017.1, read as the reverse complement.
GCTTGGTTCGAAGAACGAGACATCGAACCCAACATCGTTGCCGAATTTGAAGATAGCGCACTAATGAAAACCTTTGGTGATTTGGGTCATGGTGTATTTCCGTCCCCAGAAATTATTGGCGCTGATATTCGTCAGCGCTATCAGGCTAAATCAATTGGGCTGGCCAGCGGCGTGCATGAAGAATACATAATGATTTCACCACAGCGGCGTTTGCGCCAAGACACAGTAAAAAAATTGCTTGACCACGGGCGCGCCCTACTGGATCACTAAAAGGAGTTACTGTTTGGATACACAACCTTTTTAATCCGTGTGCCAGTATGATTCAGCTTCACTAAGCATACCATCCCGGCCAACCATAAAACTCACTGCGCCATCCTTCCCGGTCATCCATATTCGACTACCCAAATCGTTATAGCGTCTTAAAACATCGATATGCGGGTGCCCGTGTCGATTACCACGCCCTGCTGGGATCACAACATGCCCGGGCTTCACGACTTGCAAAAATTCTAAGGACGACGATGTCGCGCTGCCGTGATGAGGCGCTGTCATAACCGTAATCGGCAAATCAAAACCACGCTCCACTAGCGCAGCTTCAGCGCTGCGCTCGATATCCCCTGTGAGCAAAAATCGCGTTTCTCCATAATGAATTAACAACACGCAGGATCGATCGTTTCGCGAACCTTGTTCATGTTCACCAGGGTGCACAAATGCAAACCAAACACCATCCCATTGCCATGCCTGACCCGCTTTGCATAAGCTGCCCTCATCACTATCACTTGCGAACACCGTTAGTTGTGGTTGTGATTCGATTAAATAATTGAGGCCAGCTGAATGATCCTCATCAGCGTGTGAGACCACGAGCGTATCGATATAACTGCGGCGCCTTCTTGCAAGGAATGGCTCTACCACACGCTCCATCATGGTTGAATCACCAAAGCGCCCGCCGGTGTCAAACAACAGCGTATGATTTTTAGTAAATACGGCTACTGATAACCCTTGACCAACATCCAACACATGGAGTTCGAGTTGTTTGACCGCTGGCAACTGATGAAGATACCAAGCTATCGGCACTAGCAATACCAACGACCATCGCCGCATACGCAAACCGATTGGCGCCACCGACACCGCCACAGCCAGCAGTGCTAATAATAGAATGGCTAGAGCAGTCAAAGGCAAGGCGATATGGCCGCCAGGTATGTTAGCGGCACTGTGCAAACCAACCATCAACCAATTCAACAAGATTTCCGCTAGTTGCAATGTAAACGCCGACAAGGTCGGAGACATAAAAGAAAACAGTGCTGTGATGATGCATAGAGGTACGATCAGCAAACCAACAAAAGGGACCGCCACTAAATTTGCTAATGGGGAAATTAGCGAGCCACTACCAAAAAACCACGCTGATAGAGGCAGCATCAATAGGCTAAGCTGCCATTGCAGGCGCATGGCACTCAACCATTTTTTGCCTTTGTGCTGTCTTCCCTGACCAAGATAGATAAGCAACGCCACGGCAGTAAATGACATAGCGAAACCAATCGACAGCACAGCAGTCGGATCACACACTGCAATAAGAACAACAGCGGCACAAAGGGCAAAACTTGCCACCGACGCACGCCGAGTCAGCAGCCCTATTCCAACCACAAACAACATAATCAGCGCACGTTGTGTAGGTAAACTAAAGCCAGCTAAGGCCGCATAGATTGCAGCGCAAGCAAAACCAAAGGGAATGGCAAACGCAAGCTTTGTGCAACGCAGATATAACGGCGAACAAAGCGCCCAGAACCATCCCGCAAGAGCGTAAGCAAATGTGGCAATTAGACCAATGTGCAGCCCTGAAATAGCCAACAAATGCACAGTGCCTGTGTCGCGTAGCACTTGCCATTGCGCATCACTGATGCCTGCGCTGACTCCCAGTGCCAAGCCCAATACCAAGGGCACTGTTGGCCCAGAAGACGTCGCTTCAATTTTTTCAGCAATACTTTGCCTGATACGATCGATCGAAAAGCCACGCGCTTTGGCTAAGCGCTTAGCTGACGCTGATGACTTTACATAACCCATTGCATCAACATGAGTGATAAAGCTATGCCGCTGCACATCAAAACTACCCGGGTTTCCCAAACCTAAGGGTGGTTTTAAGCGAACAGTAAATTGCCAGCGCTCACCTGCTTTGGGTATTTGAGTAGGACGATACCAATTGAGTCGAACGCGCCGCGGCTGTGACGCCGATGTTGAAACAATGTCGGACAAAAAGAGTCGCAAAACCGAGCCAGACTGCGTTGGCAGACCATCCACTAAGCCCGTAATGGTGACATCAGTCGATGTCAGATTTGTAGGCCATTGATGGCTGTGATTTTGCTGCACGGCAATTGCCGCAATCGCCCCACCCAAAATCATCGCAGCAAGCGCCAAACGCAAGCGTGGCAGCCAAAAACAGACTATAAATACTGAGGCAGCTAACCCCAGCCAAAGACCGAGCGACCCAGTCGATATCGAATAAACTGAGAATTGGCCCCCCAGTAAACCTAAACTGACCCGCAACACGTGGCTGTCAGAGCTAAGGTTGTGAGCGAATTCGACGTTATTATCACTATGTATAAAATCACGAGAACCAGGACACAGTAATGCCCCGCGAATGGCTTAGAGGCCGCCTGCCAAAGAACGAGATAGTTAGAGCGCAGCTGGGCATGCAAGATACTGATCAGGGGTGGCTTAAAAACCGACTGTCTGATCCAACCTTGTGGCACCTTAATAGGCGCACTGCAGCCGGGGGTATCGCTGTAGGCTTGTTTATAAGCTGGATACCAGTACCACTTCAAATGATAGTGGCCGCGTTTATTGCGGCGGTGTTGCGCGTCCATGTGCCTCTCTCCGTGGTCATGGTGTGGTTCACCAATCCTTTGACCATTGTTCCCTTACTGTACGCGGCACGTTATGCCGGGTCAACTATTTTGCAACAGCCTCCAGGCACTAATGCAATTGAATTGAGTTTGCCTGGATTTTTCTCAAGCCTGACGCAAGCCGGCCCCGTGTTAGCCACTGGCGCCCTGTTTTGCGCAATTTTGACAGCACTGTTTGGATATTTGATTACATCGATGGTGTGGCGTTGGTCCGCTATGCGTCGCTGGCGACAACGAATACGTTCATCCAAGTCATACCGTAGGTCGTGCCGTAGGTCGTGCCGTAAATAAAATCGTAAATAAAACCGCAAACAATCTATCAACCCACGCTTTCGAGTTTACCACCTGTAAGTGTTAATACCCGTTGCATCCTACCCGCCAGCTTGCGATCATGAGTTACGACTAAAAAGCTCGTGCCCAGCTCTTTGTTGAGTTCAAGCATTAGCTCATACACACCAGCAGCTGTTGTCTCATCAAGGTTACCCGTGGGTTCGTCCGCTAGAACTAAATGCGGTTTGGTCACCAGCGCTCTTGCTACCGCGGTACGTTGCCTTTCACCGCCAGAGAGTTCAGATGGTTTATGACGGTGTCGCTGCGACAAGCCAACGCGATCTAACAACGCACCCGCTTGCTCTTTTGCCTTTGCCGGTGTATCACCTCGAATCAACAATGGCATACAGACGTTTTCAAGCGCGGTGAATTCTGGCAGTAAATGATGAAACTGATAAATAAAGCCAACGCTCTCGTTGCGTAAGCGGCCTCGGGCTGCTTGATTAAGTTGTTTTAAGTCTTGTCCGTTGATACTAATGCTACCCGAGGTAGCTGTATCTAGCCCACCAAGCAAATGCAGCAGCGTCGATTTACCACTTCCAGAAGATCCGATTATCGCAATGCGTTCGCCGGCTTCAATCTGCAGTGACAATCCATTTAGAACCTCAACGCTCAAGTCGCCTTGCTTGTAAGTACGGTTAATATTATCAGCCACTAGCACTGGCTGGCCTGTATCGCTAGAAGCGTTTATGTCACTCATTGTGCCCTTACTCAAGCCGTTATTCATAAGACAGCGCTGAGGCTGGATCAGTCTGCGATGCTCGCCATGCTGGATATAGCGTTGCCAATACCGATAAACAAAATGACATCATGACGATATTAAATACACTAGGCCAGCGAATATCTGACGGCATTTTATCGATATAGTAAACCTCCGGGTTAAGCACTGGGCCAGTAAAGCGCTCAATAAACGGTACAACGATATCGATATTTGATGCCAATGCAACACCACCGAAAAAACCCACAATTGTGCCAACCAAGCCTATCAAGGTACCTTGCACTAAAAACGTCATCATCACGGCCTTAGGAGATGCACCTTGGGTACGCAGAATGGCAATATCAGCTTGCTTATCTTGCACCATCATCACTAGCGTCGACACAATATTAAAAGCCGCCACAGCAACGATCAGGCTCAAGATGATGAACATCATGGTCTTTTCCATCTTGACCGCTAGAAAATAATTGGCGTTTTGTTGAGTCCAATCTGTAACATAATAATTCATGCCTACGGACTGACGAAGATCGTTAGTCACCAACGGCGCACGTCTGGTATTAGCAAGCTTTAGCCGCACCCCAGTAACGCCATCTTGCTTTAATAGCTTGGCACTATCCTCTGCATGCATAACCGCAAGGTTGCGATCAAATTGATACATGCCAAAACGAAAGATACCCGTGACCGTAAAACGTTTTAGCCTGGGCACAAAGCCCATGGGCGTTACGCTGGCCTCTGGTGTGATAACCGTAACCTTGTCACCCACGATAGCACCGAGGTAGCCTGCTAAGTCGGAGCCGAGTAGCATGCCAAATTCACCTGGCACCAAAGCCACATTGAGCGACTCGGTTCGCTCAAGCTTGTCGTTGAGTTCTGATACCTTGCCCTCTTGGCTAGGTAAGATGCCGCGAATTAGCGAGCCAGTTGAGCGACCATTATGAACCAACATCACTTGGCCTTCGACATAAGGTGCAGCCCCCAGTACTTCCGGGTGCTGTGATACCTCATTGGCCACCGACTCCCAATCGTCCATCGACTCACCCAGCCCCATTACGGTGGCGTGAGAGGACGCACCTACAATTCGCTCAGTCATCTCTTTTTCAAAGCCGTTCATCACTGACGTAACAGTAATGAGCGCAGTCACACCCAGCGCGATTCCCACAATGGATATCAAGGAAATAAACGAAATAAAGTGGTTTCGTCTTTTTGCCCGGGTATACCTTAGCCCGATAAATAATGGATACGGCTGAAACATGTCTTAGATTGCTTGATTAGGTATACAGATTAAGAATGATAACTGATGTTTTTCGGACCATTTAATATGACCACATGTTGGCCTACCTGTTAGACCACTTGCAATGGAATGGTTCGCAGCATGCGCCGTCACTCCAGCGTTCACTTACAGTATAGGAAATATGGGACAATTAGCCTGACAATCCTTACCACAGACACAGCTAAGCCATACCCGATGCCAAGCAATAATCAACTTGTAACGCTATTGCCTGCTCCGGATCTACCAACCCAGACCACCGGCCTGCAAAAATGGGGTCAGCTTTACGGCTGTGCGGAAGCCTTGGCGATTGCCGACTACGCTGCCGCACAAGCAGGCTTGGTTGTAGTGGTGGCCGCCAATACGACAGAGCTACTGCATCTAGAGGCTGAGCTTCAGTTCTTTTGCCAAGATCGAGTCGATCTACATACATTCAGTGACTGGGAAACGCTTACCTACGATCGCGTATCACCCCATCAGGACATCATCTCGCAACGAATCAAAACGCTCTACCACCTGCCCCAACAAAAAACGGGCATTTTGCTGCTCACTACAGCGGCACTGATGCTTAGGCTGCCGCCAGCGTCTTTCCTACAAAAGCACGCCTTGATGATCAACACTGGTGCTCAGTTGGCAATTGATCAGTTTCGGCTCAATTTAGCAGAGGCTGGTTATCGCAACGTGGCGCAGGTTGAAAGCCATGGGGAATTCGCCGTTCGTGGGTCAATACTCGACCTGTTCCCAATGAGTAGCAACGTGCCTTTTCGGGTTGAATTTTTTGACGACGAAATCGAAACAATCCGAAGCTTTGATCCTGATACTCAACGCGGCGTAGATAAGATCGACCAAATTTCACTACTGCCCGCTCATGAATTTCCGTTAAATGAAGAAGGCATTGGCCTGTTTAGAAAGCAGTTTCGTAACACTTTCGCGGCGGAGAGTAAAAACAGCCCTATCTACCGCGAGGTGTCTGAAGGCCGTGCGCCAGCGGGTATCGAGTATTACACGCCACTGTTTTTTGAAGAAACCTCAGTATTGTTTGATTATATTCCAGCTGATGCTCAGCTTATTTTTGCTGACGAAGCGTCGTCGTCGATGCAGCAGTTCTGGGACAACACAGCAGAACGATTTGAGCAACGCAGGCATGATGTTGAGCGACCAATATTGCCACCAGAGCAATTATTTTTATCGCCTGCCGAAGTTGAGCAGCATTTGGCTGATAGGCGTTGCATTAATACGCAACGATATGAAATAGAAAATCCTGATAAGTCCTCTGCCAACTTACCCACTTATACGCCAGGTTTATACCCCTCAGAGGCACGCAGTGAACAACCCTTAGCTGCACTTAAGCGCTTTATAGGAGACTTTAAAGGCCGTGTTTTGTTTGTTGCGGAATCCACTGGCCGACGCGAAACCATGATGGACTTGCTGGTGGGCAACCAGCTAAAAGTGAAAACGGTTGATAGTTGGGTGGACTTTTTAAGCTCTGATCGAGAGCTTTGCCTAACAACCGCACCACTGGAACGCGGCCTGCACTTGCCACTGCAAGCAGTTGCAATTATCACAGAATCACAGCTAGGTTCAGGCCGCATTAAACGCAGTCGTGAGCGTCGACGACCAACGCGAGATTCCGATGCCATCATTGCTAACCTAGCAGATCTCAGCATTGGCGATCCTGTCGTCCATATTGATAATGGTGTGGGACGCTATCACGGCTTAACCAGGCTGACAATCGGCGAACACGAGAACGAATTTCTTACTATTCACTACGCGGGTGACGATAAGCTATACGTACCCGTGTCCGCGCTGCATCTTATTAGCCGGTACACAGGCTCAAGTGCTGATAATGCGCCATTACATAAATTGGGCAGCGAAGTATGGCAAAAAGCCAAGCGTCGCGCCGCTGAAAAAGCCTACGATGTAGCAGCAGAATTGTTAGAAATTCATGCCAGACGTGCTGCACGCAAAGGCTTTGCATTTCCTGAACACTCCAACAACTACGAAGCATTTAGTGACGCCTTTGCATTTGAAGAAACGCCGGATCAACTCAAAGCAATCGACTCAGTGGTTGAAGACCTTCGTCTGCCCCGCCCAACAGATCGGGTCGTTTGCGGTGATGTAGGCTTTGGTAAAACCGAAGTGGCTATGCGCGCAGCCTTTGTCGCAGTAGATGCCGGCAAGCAAGTCGCTGTATTAGTGCCCACTACTTTGTTAGCTAAACAACATCATGAGAATTTTAGAGATCGCTTTGCTGACTGGCCTGTGCAGATAGAGTCAATATCGCGTTTTGGCACCGCAAAAGAGCAAAAGGCTACGCTAGCAAAACTGGAAAGTGGCGGCATTGATATCATCATTGGCACGCACAAGTTGTTGCAAAAAGATGTCAAGTATAAAAATTTAGGCTTGGTTATTATCGATGAAGAGCACCGATTTGGTGTACGTCACAAAGAGCACATGAAAGCATTACGTGCTGAAATCGACATCGTTACTCTCACTGCAACGCCAATTCCGCGCACACTCAATATGGGCTTGGCAGGCATGCGTGACTTATCCATCATTGCTACACCGCCACAACATCGACATGCGATCAAAACTTTTGTTGGCGAGTGGTCTGATTCACATATACGTGAAGCATGCGAACGCGAACTGGCACGTGGTGGGCAGGTTTACTTTCTGCACAATGAAGTGAGCACTATCGAGCGAATAACACGCACTCTCGAAGAGATCGTACCCAATGCCCGTGTGCAATACGCACACGGGCAAATGCGCGAGTCAGATCTTGAAGCCGTTATGGTCGATTTCTATCACCAGCGCTTCAACATACTCGTTAGCACCACCATTATCGAAAGCGGCATTGATGTACCCACCGCTAATACTATTATTATTAATCGCGCTGACAAACTGGGCCTGGCTCAACTGCATCAGTTGCGTGGACGTGTTGGCCGCAGCCACCACCGGGCTTACGCCTACCTACTAACGCCACCTAAAGGCGTGATGACAAGCGATGCAGAAAAACGACTTGCTGCGATTGAGTCCCTAGAAGACCTTGGTGTCGGTTTTACGCTCGCAGCCCACGATCTAGAGATTCGTGGCGCTGGAGAATTGCTCGGTGAGGGGCAATCAGGGCAAATTCAGGAAATCGGCTTTACTTTGTACTCCGAATTACTCGAGCGTGCGGTTCAAGCTCTGAAGGCCGGCAAGTTGCCCGATTACGACAAACCATTGGCATATGGCACTGAGGTGGACCTGGGCGTGCCCGCATTGCTGCCGCAAGACTACGTCCCAGACGTTCATCAACGCCTAATGCTCTACAAACGTATCGCGAGTGCTAAAAACGCTGAAGAGCTGATCGACCTTAAAGCGGAGCTAATTGACCGCTTTGGCTTGCTACCGCCCCAAGCGCAAAATCTGTTCGATGTCACCGCAGCCAAGCACCGCTGCACCGAACTCGGTATTGAGCGCCTGCAGCTCAACCCTGGTGGCGGGCGGGTCATTTTTGACCCAAAACCCAAGATAGATCCACTAACACTGATTACCTTGATACAGCAAAAACCAGACATCTACCGCTTCGATGGTAAACAGACTTTGCGATTTGTGCGAGAATTCAACTCAGTAGAACAAAGTAGAGAGTTTCTGGACGAGCTGCTTACCCTATTAGCCACACCCAGCACGTAAACGACGAGAAAGGCAACAAACCCATGCAAGCTGCAAGCGTTACGATCAAAGCTGTACACACACTTCGGCAACTAATATTCGCGCTGCTGTTGCTTGGCCTTGGCGGTGCAGCACATGCCAAAGACTATCTCATTGAAGTCATTGTCTTTGAACACCGAAACAGTGCGGACAACGCGATACCCGGCAGCTTGTATTACCCCAAGTTGGTTTCTTCCATGGGCTTAACAAGTGATCGTGCAAGAGATGCAGGGTTTGAATTGGTCACTGACGGTCTATCAATGACCGAAAGCGCTGAGAAAATAAATTCGCAACGACGTTATCGGATGCTCAAGCATTTTGCATGGCGCCAACCAGGGCTTGAACGCAAAGAGGCGAAAGCCGTGCGTATTAATCTTGGACGAGCCATCACGGTATATTTACCAGAAGATCTAAAACCATACGAAAAATTTATACCTGCCAGCGGCCAACCTCAAGCCGATCGCCCTCGCGAAATTAGAACAACCACTGTCAACGGAACGATTAAAGTATCACTTGGGCGATTTCTGCATATGGATGCGCATTTGGTTTTTACCGATACCGATACGGGCACTAGCTACGGAATGTCGCAAAGCCGCAAGATGCGCAGCCGCGAGCTCCACTACATTGATAACCAGCGCTTTGGCATCCTCACACGTATCCTACCAATCGAAACGGATGCCGGTTCCTAAGCAGATCATCTACAACTCTGCAGGCTAGCCCACAAAAAACACCTGCGTGTTCAGTATCGGTTCAGTGCTCACCCACTAGCATCATCCTACGCAATTACAAAAGCCGGATGAAAACATGAAACTACTCACCACCACACTAATAGCGCTCACGATCTCCTCCACAGCGTTTTCCACTACAGCCTTAGCTGATCGCTCATCGTCACGATCAAACCAATTTACTGAGTACGCTAGAGTTGTTAACGTGCTGCCCATCTACAAGCAGGTGAGATACCAGCAGCCCAAACAAGAATGCTGGATCGAAGACCAACAGCACATTATTCAATATCAAGGCCAGAACAATAAACGCCGTGGTACTTCACGCAGCACGGGCGATGTACTTATTGGTGGCGTTATCGGTGGCGTCATAGGCAATCAACTCACTCGAAAAGGCAGCAGCCGTGCCCGAACTGGCGCAACGGTAGCCGGCGCTATTATCGGATCAGCCTTAGCTGGCGAATCAAGCGATCGGACTAAACGTCACCGTCGATACTCAGAATCAAGCAACAATGGCTACCAGAGCCAGCCAAGTTATGAAACACGTCCCGTTAAACGGTGTGAAAATACGACGGAGACACATTACAGGGAACAGCTTCAAGGTTACGATGTTACCTACCGCTACCGAGGTGAGAACTTCAAAACTCGAATGAAGCGAAATCCTGGCGATCGAATCAAGATACAAGTATCAGTTCGGCCAGTACTATAATTAAAAAAAGCAAACGAAACACATGTGCAAGCTAGTGAAAAAGCAACAACGATCAGTCGCTAGGCCGCAAGGCTTAGCGACTGCATTAGCTGCAATATGTTTGCTGGTAGCCCTATCGTTTAGCTCAACACCTAGCTATGCCGATGCTAGCAATCGTAAGCAAGCGATCAGCCAGGCGTTAGCACAAGTTGGTGGTAACGCCGAAATACTCAGTGTCAAACAAGTCAGCAGTGGAAATGGCGGTGTGGCATTCGCCATCAAGCTCATAAGCAATGGTCGAGTAAAAACCATTCGCATTCCCAAAACTGGGAGCAAATAACTCCATGCGCGCGCTAATCATTGAAGACGAACAAGCACTCCGAGAACAATTGGTTGAAGCCTTGCGTGAACAAGGGTTCGCCATTGACGAAAGTGGCGACGGTACCGAAGGTTTATACCTTGCTACCACCATGCCAATAGATATCGCCATTATTGATCTTGGTTTGCCTGGTATTGATGGCTTATCGATTATCAAAAAGTTACGGGCAGAATCGTGTAGCTACCCAGTACTTATACTCACCGCTCGCGATAGCTGGCAAGACAAAGTCGATGGCTTAGAAGCCGGTGCAGATGATTACCTGGCCAAACCGTTTCACATAGAAGAAATGCTCGCACGTATCCGAGCACTGCTTCGCCGTTCAGGTGGCTTCTCAGAATCCCTACTGCGATTTGAGGGTTTATCCATCGATACTCGAACGCAACAAGTCATGGTTAATGACAACCTCGTATCATTGACTGCTTACGAATATCGCGTACTGGCCTATCTTGCACTCAATGCCGGTTCGGTCATAAGCAAAGCAGTTTTGTTAGATCATCTCTACGACGAAGATACCGATCGGGACCCAAATGTACTGGAAGTATTTATCCGCAGGCTCAGACAAAAGCTTGACCCTGATAAAAAGCTTGACCCTATAGAAACCTTGCGTGGCCGTGGTTACCGCCTCTCCCTCGAGCGTAGTGGCGAGTGAGCTCGATCTCCGCCCGCTTGCTTGTTAGCACCGCGGTTGTTTTATCCATATTCTTTGTGCTGATAGCAGTTTCAGTCAGCTATTCGGTCCATAAACGCGCTGAAGCTGCATTAGTTGACCGCCTTCAAGGCTTAATCTACGGCGTATTGGCTGCAACCGATGTCAGCGCTAATCAGCAGTTGCTAGTGAGTTCTGACGAGCTACCTGATCCTCGCCTTTCTCAAGCAACTTCTGGATTGTTTGTTGAAATGGTCAACCAGGATGGCCAACCCTTGTGGCAATCACAATCCTCTACTTCTTTTATCCCTACTGTGGCAAAAACGCCAGTAGGCGAATGGGTCTTCGATCAGATCGAGAATGATGCCGGAAAACGCGTACATCGACTCCAACTCGCCACAGTGTGGGAGTACAACGAAGGCTTAGAGCTTCCCTTTACCATACAAGCCGTGTCCCCAGCCGAGAGTCTCGATGTGCAGTTGCGCCAGTTTGATCGCAGCCTATGGATTAGTTTACTCATCTCCGGTATTGGCCTGTTGCTTATGCAATTGTGGATACTCAGCAAAAGCCTAAAACCGCTTAACACCATCGGTGATGAGCTTACGCAAATCGAGCAAGGTGAACGAGATCAGCTTAGTAACAAAGTGCCTACAGAATTAGCACCACTAGCCAGCAGCATAAATACCTTGCTCACCAGTGAACGCAATCGACACAAGCAATACCGTAATTTGCTAGATGATTTGGCGCATAGTCTTAAAACACCAATTTCTGTATTAACAAATCTAGGAAACTCGACAACAGACGCCGAAAAAAAAGGCATGATAAAAACAGTGGACGAGCAAACCACGCAAATGCAAAGCACGCTGCAACGCTATCTACAACGCGCCACCCAAAGCACACCACAAAAGCTGGCAGCAGCCATTAGCCCACTACCAGTGATTGAGCGATTGGCATCTTCCTTACAAAAAATTTATTCGAACAAAACGAGTATCTCAATCAACGATGAGCATTTATTCAAGGTGCGCCTAGCTGATGCGGACCTGTACGAGATCCTTGGCAATGTTCTCGACAACGCTTGTAAATACGGTGCAACGGCTATCAATGTGACACTACACGCTCATAACAAAACTATCGTTATCGATGACAACGGCCCAGGCTTCCCTCAAAAGCTAATTACTCACTTGACCGAACGAGGCGTACGGGCAGATAGTCAAATTGAGGGCTTGGGGCTTGGTCTGGCGGCTAGTACAGAGCTGATGGAGAGTTATGGTGGGAGCTTAAAACTAAGCGCGCCGGATGATTTATCCGGCGCGCGGGTAACGCTTAAGTTTGTCTAAGTGTCTGCTTAACGGCGCGCTACGATGTAGCCCAACCAGCAAGCATAGTCCTCGGCTTCATCCGTAGCGATATATTCATCAAGCGCTTCATCGGTTTTATCATCAAATTTTTGACGATAAACAGTGGCATCACTATAGCCAGCTTCGAGCAGTATTTCGCGTAGTTCGCGAGCGCCCCACACGCGCCATACATAAGTAAACGCTTTTTTCATTTTAGATTTATCAGGAAAATGAAAATGTATATGGCATTTCAACTCATTAGTAATGGCATTGAATTCCGCTTGTTCCCAGATGTATTTAAAACCATCCATCTTGCGCTTTTCTTTTTGTGTTTGATAGCATTCCGATCCGCCAAACATATCTAGAAACAAGGCGCCGTCATCTACTAATGACTCCCTTACCTGCTTAAAATATCGCAACATGGTGGCACGCTCTTGGAAAAACCAATAGCTAAAGTTGTAGGCTTGAACCACATCGACTTTTTGAGTTTTCACATCCAGCACATCAGCTTCGATCAGCTCTAATCGCATTTTTTGCTCATCACTAAGTTGCGATACGTTGTGCTTTCTGCCCCAATCCAATACTTCTCGATCAAAATCAACGCCGATAGCTGTGTTCTCTTCGCGACGTTGTATCCATTCAACTGACGATATAGCGGTGCCACAGAAATCTTCACGCATCACAGTGGCTTTACGTCCAGTAATTGCTTCAAAGGTCTCGTCGATGAAATCCAACTCAAATTCTGAATTTTGCACAGACTCTTGGTAAAGCATATGGCGATCAGCCTGCTGAGCCATTGTTGGCGGCGCTGCAGGAATATTAGTATTGGCTTTTTTTGCTGGTGGAGTTTGAACAGACATAATGATGATTCGCGTTAAATGTAGGTCGTGTGTTTATTTTTAATTGTATTTCTAAATTTACTTTTGCTTGGCGCTACTGTTAAAACTCTATTGCTTTACGCCAATGCCACGATTTAGTAGCCTCATGGCAATAAAACCAAGCAGGCAGATAAAAAAGGCAATGACGCTAAAGCTTTGCCATATGGGCATGTCGCTGGCGCCTAGTATGCCGTATCGAAAGCCATTAATCATGTATAGCACCGGATTAAGCCTCGATATCACTTCCCACACGGGTGGTAGTAAGCTTACTGAATAAAAAATTCCGCCCAAATAGGTTAATGGCGCTAGTATAAAATTTGGCACTATCGATATATCGTCAAATTTCTCAGCAAAAATGCCATTGATAAGCCCTGCTAAGGAGAATGTTATAGACGTTAACACCATCACCAGCACAGTAATAATCGGATGAACTGGGTTTATTTGAGTAAACAAGAGCGAAACTAAGGCAACCAACAAGCCAACAGCCAAGCCACGTGCCACTCCACCAATAATGAAACCCGCTACTATCGTGATATTGCTTACCGGAGACACTAGCAACTCTTCAATGTATTTTTGCATCTTCGCGCCGAAGAACGACGACGAGACATTGCCATACGAGTTAGTTATCACGCCCATCATGATGATGCCTGGCACGATAAAGTCCATATAAGGGATGCCATCCATCTCTCGTATCCGCGTCCCAATCAAGCCGCCAAAAATGAGTAGATAAAGCAATGCATTAATAACTGGTGGCACCAAGGTTTGAATCCAGATGCGCATAAAGCGCCTAACCTCTTTACGCACCAGCGTTTGAAACGCTACTCGTTCATTCAGTAAATGATGGCTCATGAGGCGTCTCGATCAACCAGCTGCAAAAACAGCTGCTCCAAGCGATTAGACTTATTTCGCATACTCGAAACCTGCACGCCCGCCTCAGTTAAGGCTTTGAGTAGTTCGTTAAGAGTGTGCCCCTGAGGGATATCAACTTCCAGGGAACCGTCGTCTCGATAGCGTAATGCAAACGGTCCTAACTGCGAGGACCTTGATGCTGGCCCTTCAATCAGATCGAGCACATAGGTTTCCATCGTTGCTCGGCTAAGCAGCTCGGCTACTTTTCCGCGTTCAACAATCTCACCGCCATCGATAATTGCCACGTTGCGGCAAAGCGCTTCCGCTTCCTCAAGATAATGCGTAGTCAGAATAATAGTGGTGTCTTCTTGCTCATTGATCTGAGTTAAGTATTCCCACATGGATCGACGGATTTCTATATCGACACCGGCTGTTGGCTCATCAAGAATTAGCAGTTTAGGCTGATGGATCAAAGCTCTTGCAATCATCAAACGCCGTTTCATCCCTCCTGAAAGCTGTCGACCAGGAGTGTCCTTTTTTTCCCATAAGTCCAATCGTTTTAGAATGTATTCGGCCCGTTTGTTGGCGTCCTTCCACCCCATGCCGTTATAACCCGCAACGTTAGTGACTACATTTAGCACGGTTTCAAAGGCGTTAAAATTAAATTCTTGCGGTACCAAGCCAATTAACGATTTAGCAGCTTCACGCTCAGTGGCGAGATTATGATCAAAGACCTGAACTTCACCGCTTGTTGGGTTAAGTAAAGAACATATTATGCCAATGGCCGTAGATTTACCCGCCCCATTGGGACCGAGTAAGGCAAAAAAATCGCCAGACGCGACATCAAGATCAATGCCACGTAGGGCATGAACCGAATGATCGTAGGTTTTGGTTAGTTGTCGAATCGACAGCGCATTCATATCGCGCTTATTGTAGCACCGCATTGGGGCTGAGTGATAAAGAGCCCCTGATTACTGAAGGGGCTTAGTTCAGGGCGACAGCGTTGGTAAATTGCTCAGTTGCCGCATAGCTACGATAGTGGCTCATGACGCTTTTTACGTAATATCGAGTTTCTTTAAAAGGCGGGATACCGTTATAACGCTTTACATTGCCAGGACCAGCATTATATGCAGCCAGTGCTAGCTCAGTGGTACCAAAGCGCTTCTTTAGAGAAGCAAGGTAACGTACACCCGCTCTTAGATTTTGACGGGCATCGGTAGGATCTTCGACTTTAAGCCAAGCTGCAGTTTCTGGCATAAGCTGCATCAACCCCATGGCACCGACGTAAGAACGTGCACTATTGTCAAAGCACGATTCACGAGTCATCACAGCTCGAACCAAGTTGGCGTCGATAGAATATCGAGCGGCAAGCTTTTCAACCGACTTACTATAACGTTTAGCGCGTTTGTGCACAGAGCGCGGAGACAAACCCATGCAACGTACATTAGGAATCGGCTGGCTACCAGAGCCCAGATCAACATAGGTTATTAGTGGTCGAAAGCGTTCTGGCGATGGGGTGTCAGTCAATTCTGTAGCGAAAGCCAGCGATTGATCAATTCGACCAGCGAATGCATGAGTGGTATTGGTACTAATTTGTCGTGCAGCGTTTGTGGCGCTATTAAGACTAACAACGTTTAAGTGTCGCGTGAACTCATTTGACCTCAGCTCCAGCGTTGGAACTGACAAAGTCACCGGAACATCTGCATTTACATCTGTACCGGTATACGTTACAAGCTGTTCTCGATCTATAGGCGTAAACACAGCTGTGATTGGCATGTGTTGAGTTTGAAGCCTTGCGACTTTGTCGAGCGGAGTTTCTGGAACGTGAGTAAAGCTCATCAGCAAAGCAGGCACAAGCAGGAAACCCGCCGTAACCGCTAGTGATCGTACAACTGTTCTGTTCGGGGGATTCGCTTTAGTAGCGCCAAGGGTAGCTGCGCGTACACTGCGGTCTGTATTGGTTTTGCTCATTTTTCGTGGCCACCCCAGCGTCGAGACGCTGATTATGCTGTTTTTATTATTATTATTGCTGGTGCCCGTCTTAGCGAGCTGGGGCGATTATAACGAGCCCTAAGCGCGAGTACGAGATTCACATAACCTGCATGTGAATCACGACACATTTACCGAGGGTGATTAACTGGAAATGAGAAAACCAGCTCATTACAAACGATTGGATCAACAATAACAATCAACTAAATCTGTGGATGGTCCTTTTGCCACAACGATTTGGAACTTCTTCCAACAAGCTATCGGTACGGTTTACACAGTCTTTAACAACTGCACATTAAAGATTCGCAAATACTTGTTTTCCCATCAACTCGGTTGAGCGGCATCAATATATGTTCCAGCGAGGAACTAACGATACTCGTACGAAATTAGTCGACTTGCCATTGATTCTTAACTTCAATGTACCACTTGGGTTTCATTTCATCGAAGTCCGTTCGAACATTAGATGGCAAATATCCGGCAGAATCTAGAACGCTCGCATGACCATTCACACGCCTGAAAACTACCCAGTGCCAAAAATCTTTGCCATCTTCGTGATAGTGCTTGATGGACAAAAGCGCACAATTCGGCAGAGCTTCCCAAGATTCAAAGGCTGTTTCGCTATCGCAGCTTTCAACTCCTGCACTCGACAACATGCGGCGAACATAAAGAGTATCCGACCATAAAGATTTATCCGAAGCGAAAATACCCATGGAATTCGCGATCGCTTTCATCTCCAAATAGGTTTTGCCCAAAATATTTGCAACAGAAGCGATTCCACATCCAGTAGTTTCTTCCTGTATTACTGATTTCAGCATTAGCTCTCCGTTAATACGTAATAACTTACATCAATATGTGCAGCGATCGCGTCCACCCAAGAACAAATCACGGTTAGGTTCTCAAGCTGTCAAACCACTAACCTCGTAAGCTATTGCAGCACCTATCAGACTACCAAATTACTTGCCTAAACCTTCTCTTAAACCGGCGCTCTATTCTTTTTCCACAACACCTCAGAACCACCCTGCTCGCGGGCCAGCACTCGGGCTGCGACAAACAGAAAATCAGATAAGCGGTTTAGATACTGCATGCTGAACGGTGGGACTTCTTCGATTCGCTTAAGCGATACAACTAAACGCTCTGCGCGCCTACATACGGTGCGCGCCAGGTGGCATGTGGCTGCTGTTTGACTGCCGCCAGGTAAGATAAAATCTTTTAAGGGGGGTAATGGCTCATTAAGCTCATCAAGCTTAGCTTCGAGCCAATCGATATGCTCTTGCTGGATAGCTTGGTGCCCCGGTATGCATAGCTCGCCACCTAAATCAAACAGATGATGTTGCACTTCATCGAGTATGTTTCGGATGTTATCCGGGCATGGTAAAGAGAGGATCATGCCGATCACTGAATTAAGCTCGTCTGTGGTGCCATACGCTTCAACTCGTACTCCGTCTTTTTCAGTACGACTGCCATCGCCTAAGCCTGTGGTGCCGTCGTCGCCGGTGCGTGTGTATATCTTTGAAAGTCTGTGACCCATAATTTTTTAGTAGTCGGTTTTTGTAATCGGTGGTAGTAATTTCAGTTGGTAAAGCTACCGAGTAATGGTAACGACAGTACGTCCGCTAACGTCACCCGCCATGTAGGCTTCAAACGCATCGGGTAGGTCTTCTAAGCTTACGGAACCCGGTGCGATTAAATCAAACTGTGATGGCTTTAAATCGGTCGCTAATCGTTTCCAGCAATGGTCCAACATGGCGTCAGGCAGCTCCATACAGTTAATGCCCAACAAGCTCACGCCTCGTAAAATCAGCGGCATGACTGTAGTGTTAAGCGCAGTGCTACTGGCAAGCCCGATACATGCAATATTACCCCATGGCTTAGTAGTGCTGTTAAGCCAACTCAATGTATCGCCACCCACAGTATCGACGGCCCCTCCCCATATGCCCTTCTCTAGTGGCCTCGGAGGTTTATCACCTGCTTTTTTATCAATTGAGTAGCGATCAATTATATCGCTTGCGCCTAATTGCTTCAGATACTCATAAGTGTGCTTTTTTCCACTACTGGCAACTACTTCGTAACCAATTTGACTCAGCATATTGACAGCAAAGCTTCCCACTCCACCGCTAGCACCCGTCACCACTATCGGGCCATTGGTTTTGGTCTGGCCGTTTTCTTCCATACGCTGCACCGCGATGGCTGCCGTAATGCCAGCAGTGCCGAACGCCATGGTATCGCGCATAGTTAAGCCCTCAGGCACTTTTCGAAGCGTAGCTGCAGGCAATCGAGCGATTTGAGAATAACCGCCGTCGTAAAACTCTGATAGGCCAGCGGCGCAGGAAAACACTTCATCACCGTTGCGAAAAAGCGGGCTATCACTGTGTTTAACCACTCCAGCCATATCAATGCCGCCATTTAACTCAGGAGCACGGAGTATCTTGCCCTTGCCTGTTGCGGCCAAGGCATCTTTATAATTGATGCTCGAATACGCTACCTCAACAACCACGTCGCCAGCGGTCAGCTCATCAAGCTGCATTTGTATCAGTTTGGCCGAAAATTCGCCACCGTCAGCATGGATACGGTATGCGCTAAATTTTGGGTTAGTCATGTTCTATCCAGTCCGTTTATCAGGCACAGGCAGTATAATCTGCTCTGACCCAGCAGAGAGTGCACCATGGCAGAAGAAACGCTATTTAGCAAAATTGTCAAAAAGGAAATACCATCAGACATGCTCTACCAGGACGATCTGGTAACGGCATTTAGGGACATTTCCCCGGCATTGCCTACACATATTCTTATTGTGCCCAATAAAATCATTCCTACAGCGGATGACGTTGAGGCAGATGACGAGCCCGCCCTAGGTCGCATGATCACTGTCGCGAAAAAACTTGCCCGGGAAGCTGGCATTGCCAACGACGGTTATCGCTTAATTATCAATTGTAAAGAACACGGACGGCAAGAAGTCCCTCACATACATATGCATCTGCTGGGCGGAGCAGATGTGGGTCCGATGCTAAACCGAAAGAAAACCTCGTGAAAGAAGCTGAATACATTGTCACTGATGAGCTGCAGATGGCTATCGATGCAGCGCTCACCTTGGGTAGGCCATTGTTAGTCAAGGGTGAGCCCGGTACTGGCAAAACTCAATTAGCGATTGAAATCGCCCAACGATTAAAAGCGCCCTTGTATCAGTGGCATATTAAGTCAACCACACGCGCTCAAAACGGCTTGTACGAATACGATGCTGTATCGCGGTTACGAGATTCACAATTGGGCGATAAGAAGGTACACGATATCGGTAACTACATTGTACCGGGTGTGTTGTGGGATGCATTTGAATGCGATGAGCGATCAGTGGTGTTGATTGACGAAATCGACAAGGCCGATATAGAGTTTCCCAATGATCTGCTGCAAGAGCTGGATCGAATGTCGTTTGACGTCCATGAAACACGTACGACAGTAGCGGCCAAGCATCGGCCTTTGGTTATCATCACTAGCAACAACGAAAAGGAGCTACCTGATGCATTCTTACGGCGTTGTTTCTTTCACTACATCGCGTTTCCCGATAGCAGCACCATGCAACGCATTGTGCACGCGCACTACCCTGATATAAAAAAAGACCTACTAAGCGCTGCGCTTTCAGTGTTTTTTGACCTCCGTGAAGTACCTGGTCTGAAGAAAAAGCCCTCCACTTCAGAACTACTGGATTGGCTAAAACTGCTGATAGCAGACGATCTATCGCCGCAGATGCTAGGCGCGGAGGAGCCTCGCACCATATTGCCCAAGATGCATGGCGCCTTACTAAAGAACGAACAAGATATTCATTTGTTCGAACGGCTAATTTTTTTACATAAGCAACGTAAGCGATAAAACACTGTGCTACTAGACTTCTTCTATCGTTTGCGAGCTGAAGGACTACCAGTTTCCACTGGCGAGTACCTAAGCCTGCTGGACGGCATGTCGCAGAACTTGGGTGTGTACGATCTCAATCACTTCTATAGCTTTTCGCGTCTTTGCCTTATCAAGGACGAGTCTCTCTACGACCAGTTTGATCAAGCCTTTCAAAACTACTGGGCGGGCAAGGAAAAATTATTTGATGACACCCTAAAATCCATACCCGATGAATGGCTAAAGCTTAAGGACCCTTCATCACTCAGCGCAGAGCAAAAAGCCATGGTAGAGGCACTTGGCGGCTGGGACAAACTGATGCAAACATTAGAAGAACGCTTAGCCGAACAAACTGACCGGCATCAAGGCGGTAGTAAGTGGATCGGCACAGGAGGTACATCCCCATTTGGCCATGGCGGGTATAACCCTGAGGGGGTCCGGATAGGTGGCGAGTCCAAGCACCGCAGCGCAGTAAAGGTCTGGGAGCAACGGCGCTTTAAAGATCTGGATGGAAACCAAGAGCTTGGCACACGCAATTTCAAAATGGCCTTACGCAAATTGCGCCGCCTGGCACGCGATGGCAAACCCGACACCTTGGACATGGAAAACACTATCCGCTCAACCGCCAACAACGCGGGCATGCTGGATATCAAAATGCGAGCTGAGCGGCGCAATAGCGTAAAGGTATTGCTGTTGCTGGATATTGGCGGTTCGATGGACTATCACAGCGCCATTTGCGAAACGCTATTTTCCGCTGTGCGGGCAGAATTCAAACATCTCGAACACTTATATTTTCATAACTTCATTTATGAAAAACTATGGCGCAATAATAACCGTCGCCACACTGACACTGTCAGCTTGAATGAACTCATGCGTACTTACAATTCAAGCTATAAGCTTATCCTCGTGGGCGATGCCACCATGAGCCCCTACGAAATTGCGATGCCAGGTGGAAGCGTAGAGCACTGGAACGAAGAAGCTGGCAGCGTTTGGTTTAATCGTCTGCTGACCGCCTTTCCCAATTGCGTGTGGTTAAACCCTGAAAACCCCGATTATTGGGCTCGCACTCAGTCGATTCAAATGACCCATCAACTGATGCAAGGCCGCATGCATTGCTTGAATGTTGACGGCATCCAACAAGCGATTGACACTCTAAAGACCCCAATTAGTCATACCGTTCAAGGAACCGCCTCCATCTAAACAGACATTTAAAACGGGTTACAGAGCACGTTTTACCTACCTATCAGCTGATTCGTTTTCGGTTCAGTTCTTGCAGCTTTATTGACGCGGTGCTGACAGAATTTCGGGATACTAAATCAGACGGCTAAAACCGAATATATCGTAAAGCCGAAAACTATCAGCGCCGCATTTTATCTTTCCTCAAGGACGGTAGAACGCAATTGGCTCCCAATATCATCAAATCAGTTTTACTTTTGCTCGCACTCAGTGCATGCGACTCGACTAGCACGCGTGTCCAAAGCAATACAGTATTGGCCGAAACACCGCAGGCTGATCCAGTGTTAGACGTTGCTGACTTAAGCGACGACATTCTTATTCCACCTGAAGCGCCGCCGCTAGACATTACATACAGGGATCAATCGCTAATCTTCTCTTGGCAAACATCCGCCAATATCAATACGGTAAGCCTATTTGCGTTTAATACAACGACAGCAAGCGAAGAACTTATTAGCAATCAAATCAGTGCAACTGATAACAATTACATACTTCCGATTGATCCTGAACAAACTGATCTCAATGAGTGGCTGTACAGCATTGAACTATGTACACAAACTGACTGTGTTAGTTCATATCGGACCGCTGTCAACACACCACCTATCATTGCACAACTTGAGCTTGCCGAAGGGGCGAGCGGTGTGTTCTGGCAACCGACTCTCAACCGTAGCGGCAACGTACTGGTGGCGATTAGCCCCGATACGCAGAGCGCGGAAGTACATTTTAAAACCTCCGATGACTGGATTTACTCTAGCAGCATAAAGCCTGCAGGCTTAAATTCAACGACAGATACTACAGTCGATGTAGCCATGTCAGATTCTGGAGATACCATCGCAATTGCGATTCACCAGCCACAGACTAGCGAATTAAGTATCAGCCTGTTTGATCGTTTGGGCGAAGCCTGGTTTGAAACCAGTCAGTGGAACACGCCCTACGAAGTAGGTGAAAACCCCATACCAGATAATCTAATCGCACTTGCGGCTGACGCATCTGCATTGCTAGTAGTGGATCAGGATGGAATCTCTCGATACTCGAGAGAGGACCTAATTTATCGTAAATCAAGCACGATAAAAGGCTCTACGCCTACACTGACATGGGATGCCTCTCCTGATCTTACTCAGCTAACATCACTAAGCCAACAGCCCAATAGCAGCATAGAACTAAGCCGTTCAATCTTTCGTGACCAGTCTTATGAGCAATCGATTATCACTACCGGACTGCCAATAAGCTCTGCCTCAGGCGCAACAATTCAGATCAATAGCCAAGGTGATGAAATCCTCTTGGCGGCTTGGCAGCTTGAAGAGAATAAGCAACCATCACCTAGTGTGTGGCATTTAGCAGTTAATGGTAATTCAGTGGACACTCTGTCCGTACAGCACGAAGCAGCTTCAGGCGAAGCATCAAAGCAATTGGTATTTAACAGTAGCGATGACTTGAAAACTAGCTACCTCAGTTGGAATGATAACTCGCTGCAACAGATACAGATGTACCAATTGAACGAACAAAACTTACTTGAGAGTTTTGATCTAGATGCTACATTGACGCTTACGCAACAACCATACGGCTTAGCCGTCAGTGGCGATGGTGCTCGCATAAGCTGGGCAAACGAAATGGTTTATACTTTCGACCAACATCGTGCCGGCAAATAATTCAGTAAAACCCCAAGGCGCGCCAAGCAAACCTAGTGCACAGAGTTTCAACTAATTTCAGATGATTTATCACCATCATTAGGGTATACCGGCAACATCTTTCTAACATCCAACAATAGAGCTTGATCGCTACCGCGCTTACTGACAAGATCTAAACCCAGTGATACGCGCTGCAGTAACTCACTGCTGCTAAGGGCTGCGTTGTTCGCAAGACCTACTACGCAGCCTGTTGATCGTTGTGTTTGATCATGCCCAGGCAAGTCGATACCATTACACAATTGCATCAGCTTGCGCGTCATTAGATAAGCCTCTGGTTCTGTTTTATGACGCAATATAAAGGCAAGTCGTTTATTCGCTATCCTAGCCATGTGCTTTGGCAACTTATAAAAACCCAACAATTCTTCTTCTAGTTTCTGATAGTCATCATTGACAAGATTTTGATCGTGGTTATCAATTTCTACTAACAACACACTAACAAACCCTTCAGGGTCGTTTTGCTGCATTAGGTACCCACCGAGACACTCAATGAAATCTCCACCGCGTGGGAAACTTTCAATCATCGAGATATCGAGCGCGGCCAATTGTGGATTAGCAATAGTGTTTTTCTCTCGCTCTTGCAAATAGAGCAATATTTGGTTGGCATTGCCTATCGCCTGTTTACGAAAACGCAATGGCACTGAATTATTCTCAGGCATGGACCACATCACGTCATGCCACTGCTCCGTTTCTCCTGCAAACCCAGTGGTACCAACAAATTCAGTCACTGGTGTACCAATTAATTCCTCGTCAGTGGCTTGATTAAGTAATCCTAAGGCTTTAGGGCTGGCGTAGCTGATCTTGTGTTTGCCATCTACTAACAATGTTGCGCCGGCTAGCGTGTCGACTATTTTGTCGAGACTGATACGGCTATTAATCAATGCTTCTCGTTGTCTAATAATTCGCGACAAGGCATCGACTCTAGATAGAATCAATTCACTTGATTCGTTCTTGAACATACACTCGACTGCACCAGCACGTAGGCTGCGCTTGATTATATGGTCGGAGTAAGTGCCGGTTAACATGGCGCACGTGATATTGCCAGTTGCTGGGTCATGCGTTAGCTCTCGACAAAGCACATCTCCCGACCCGTCCTGCAGATAAAAATCCAGAATAGCCAGATCCATTTGATGGGTCTTAGCTAGCGCTACCGCCTCATCATGTGTCGAGGCCAACGTGACGCGATAACCTTGCAATTCGAACATGTCACGTAGGGCATAGCGGATGCTAATAGAATCATCTACCACTAAAAGATGAATATCGCTGTTATCAAACTTTGGATTAATTTCTTGTTGACTGGTCTCGTTTGTGGTTAGCATGCGCGCAAGTTGTCTTTCAATGTTTCGATATTCTTTCCAAGAGAGCAGACTGGTGGACTCTCGCCCCGCTACCCAAGCGCGTGTTGATGAGCGCATATCGGTGGACATCACCACAACAGGCAGGTCAGTAAATCCGTCCTGTTCTAGTAATTCAGCAAATTCGTCTGCTTCTGAATCTGGCACAGCTGGCCAGCCAAGTAAAACGCCGGCATAGTCACCCTCGAAGGCGCGGAATTGTTCATTCAGCGCGTCCTTGGCTTTGCGATACTCCTCTACAGCTTCCACCTCATAGCCCAACGAGTGCGCGTAGTCTTCTAGGACGTGGCGCATCGTGGCAGAGGGTTCCACCAAAAGCAATTTGGTATTCATGGCCCGCAGTTCACTCGGTCTACGTTATCTACTGCAAAATACGCACTAGAATACCCAGCAAATGTCCAAGCGAGCAATCTGGTTTGTGATTCGTATCACATTTCCTAAATAGAGGAGGCAATATGCCACTGAAATGGACTGGCCCAAGGCAATTCAGTATCGATCCACGCTCAAAAGAGTGTTATTTGGACCCTTACGCAGTGTACCAAGAGCTACATTCTGTGCCCGGCCCGGTGTATTGGAATGACTATGATCTTTGGTGTCTGACCAGTTATCAGGCGGTGAATAGCACCTTAAAGAGTGCATCCTTTACTCGGTTGCCTAGCAATAGAGAACAACCCCGCTACCCCGCTCGATTACGGCATTTTGCATCAGTTGAACGCCACTCATTGTTAGCTCTGGAGGCACCTGAGCACACACGATTACGCGGCAGCTTGAATCGCTCGTTTGTGACCAAAGAAATCAACAAGCTTATGCCCATTATCCAGCGGCACGCTAACGACTGCATCGATAGCATTATCAAACAAGGCAGTGCCGAGCTCTTGAATGACTATGCTGCACCAATACCCGTGCGAGTGATTGCCGGCATGCTCGGCGTACCACTCGAGGAATCACAGCAACTTCTCGATTGGTCGCATGCGATGGTAAAGGTTTATACCATGACCCAAAACGCAGAGGACGAATTTGCGGCAAACAATGCTTCATACGCCTTTGACCAACGCATTCGAAGTTTGTTATTTGATAAACGTAAGCTAGCTAGTGACGATTTAATATCATCGTGGATACATGAAAGCAGACTTAGCGATGACGAAATAGTTTCTTTAGCGATACTCTTACTTAATGCGGGACATGAGGCCACTGTGCATCAACTTGGTAACGCTATTAAATTAATCATTGAACACCCCGAGTACCAAATGCTCTTACTTGAATCAGACAAACAAGCAGATGCAATAGTGACTGAAGCACTGCGATATGATCCACCATTGCACTTATTTACGCGATACGCGCAAACTGATACAGACCTAGGGCATGGAGTAGAACTCATGCAAGACCAACAAGTTGCCCTACTCTTAGCTTCCGCCAACAGAGACCCTCTTCGATTCACCAATGCTAATCAATTTGACCCTAATCGTAGCGATGGTGCGACTCTAGCGCTCGGTGCGGGCATACATTTTTGTGTTGGCGCATACTTAGCTAAATTAGAAATACGAATCGCACTGCAAGTGCTGTTTGATAGATTGCCAGGCTTGCGCCTTCAATCCGCCCCCCAATACAAGGATAGCTTTCACTTTCATGGCTTGGACAAACTAGATGTGGCTTGGTAATAAAAAATTGCTTACAACAGGCTGCTCTACAGCAAACAAGACTCTAGAGCATTTCCCAATTCAATTAACAGCTTGTTGTAAAGTTGAGAGCCGGGCTCTAGCTTTGCACCAAGTACATCGACAAGCACCAGCTTTACTCCAGGCGCAACCGATTGCACCAAGCTGGTATTAAATTGTGGCTCACCCAAGACACAGCTTATACCGGTTTCGGTCACCATCCTGCGCACCTGCTCTATTCTTGCCGGGCCTGGCCTGCCTGCATCTGATGCTGCAATCGCGCCCAGCGTTTGTAATCCAAAACGATGTTCAAAATATTGAAACGAATCGTGGAATACCAAAAACGATTTGGCCACCAAAGGTTCAAGTTGTTTTTCTAGTTGGTCGCGAGTAGCCGTTAATGCCACTTTGGCAGCCTCTGCATTGCGTGTGTATGCGTCCGCGTTTTGCTGATCAAATTCTGCAAGCGTTGTCGAAATAACATCAAGCCACAATAGAGCATTGTTCGGATCAAGCCATGCATGCGGATCAGTCGCCTGACCGGCGGTATCATCATGCTGCTGTGCATCATGCTTGTGCGCAGCAAAATGCGCATCGTCTCGCGCTGGCAGCCTTGCCATGTATTCGGTATCAAGTAACGAGATCACTTGAGCGTCAGCTGCCAATTTTTGCAATGGACCATCTAGCCAAGGGGTGAGTTCGCTGGCTACTCTGAACACGATGTCAGCTTTCGCCAGTGCCTTGGCTACAGAGGGGCGCAGAGAGAAATCGTGAGGCGACGCGTTACCACTTATCAGCACTTCAGCCACACCTACATCGCCCATCACCTGGCTTACCAAGGAGTGGACAGGTGCAATGTCAGTGACCACGCGCGGAGCCTCAGCCCGAGCTGTGATGGCCCAAATCGGCAGCGAAATCAGCATCGAAACCAATAGTAATTTCAAAATAGTTGGTCGAGAAATGAACAAGAGTGTTACCAATGGTGAGCTTTGCCGTATGATGCCCCATCATACACTCGGTTCCACACGCATTTCTCAATGAGCCTGCTTACTGTTTCGGATCTGTCAGTTGAGTTGGCAGGTAACACCATTTTGCACGATGTCGATTTGCATATCGATCGCCGCGAAATTGTCACGATCGTGGGCCCCAACGGCTCAGGCAAATCCACCTTGCTACGCACCATAGTAGGCGCAGTGAAACCCACTAGTGGAACGATCAAGCGCGAATCTAAGCTTGCCATCGGCTATGTACCACAGCAACTACAAATCGACCCAACCTTGCCAATTACTGTCAGACGATTTCTCGACTTACCTAAACCGGTCAGCGATACCGCCGCTGAACAAGCGCTAAAACAAGTGGGCACGACAAATCTTGATAGTAAACAGCTCACCGACTTATCTGGCGGACAATTTCAACGTGTTCTGCTGGCAAGAGCACTATTAGGCAAACCTGATTTATTGATTTTGGATGAAGCCACCCAAGGCCTTGACCAACCCGGCTCCGCTGCCTTTTATCAATTGATAGACACGATACGCAACGATATCGATTGTGCTGTGCTCATGGTGAGCCATGAATTGCATGTGGTCATGGCGGCCTCTGATCGGGTCATTTGTTTAAATGGCCATGTGTGCTGTGAAGGTCATCCTGAGCACGTGGTATCAGCTCCCGAATACCGCGCACTGTTTGGTAGCGGCACTCAGGGCGCACTTGCGCTTTATCGCCACGAGCATAGCCACACTCACGACGCCGATGGAAACTGCGAGTGAATCCATTAGATCACTTTTTAGCGCGTGCTGCCCTTGCAGGCTTAGGTGTAGCACTTGCCGCAGCCCCACTGGGTTGTTTCGTTGTATGGCGGCGCATGGCGTACTTTGGCGATGCCACCGCACACGCATCAATTTTAGGCGTAGCACTGGCCTTGGCATTTTCTACGTCTATCTGGGTAGGTGTACTGGCCATGTCTATGTTAATGGCCTTAACAGTTACCCTGCTTAGTAATCGCGGCTATGCCATGGATACCTTACTGGGTGTGATCGCTCACTCAGCTCTAGCAATCGGATTAGTTGCGGTGTCGTTCTTGAGTGATGTTCGCATTGATCTTATGGCTTATTTATTTGGCGACATACTGGCCGTATCCAAACTTGATTTGCTCATCATATGGGCCGGCGCTTCAGTAGTGGTAGGTTTAATGGTTTGGCGTTGGCATGCATTACTAACATCCACTCTCAATCCAGATTTGGCCTACGCCGCAGGTTTTAACCCTAACAAAGAGCAACTAATTTTAACGATAGCGCTGGCTATCGTGGTGGCCGTTGCCATTAAAGTTGTGGGCGCTTTGTTGATAGCGGCGTTGCTTATCATACCGGCGGCGGCAGCCAGAGCACTATCTAGCACGCCCGAGAAGATGGCTGTATACGCTTCAAGTATTGGCGCTACATCAGCGCTACTGGGCTTAGCCATCGCGTATCAATTGGATACACCAACTGGGCCGACGATTGTATGCGTTGCAGCGCTGATATTCGCTGTACTAAATGTATACCGATTAGTGTCTGCGCCAAAGCTTTAGCTTAGTTAAGCTAATAAACCAAAAAAAGGCTGAATTTTTACCCGATCTCCCGGCTCGACTGTACCTTGCTCCGGTTCTAATACAATCAAGCAATCAGCTTGCGCAATTGATGTTAATCGCCCTGCGCCCTGCTTACCAGTACTGGCAACACTTAGCTCACCATCATCGCTACGCCCTAGTATGCCGCGCTGAAACTCCATCCGTCCTGGTGTTTTTCGCATGGCGGATGTACTAATTGCAGGCAAGGTAACTGGCTCCACACGAATAGCACCCTGCAATCGTTTGATAGCTGGTTTTACAAACTGCAAGTAAGTTACTACCACCGCTACCGGGTTGCCGGGCAAACCAAAGAACACGGCATCATTGACAAGCCCAAACGCCAATGGTCGGCCTGGACGCATTGCTAGCTTCCAAAACGATACCTGCCCTTGCTCCTGAAAGACTTGCGCTACAAAATCGGCATCGCCAGCAGAGATACCACCTGATGTAACCACTAAGTCAGCCTGCATTGAAGCACTTCGTAGGGCTTCGCGTGTCGCATCTACGTCATCGGGTACCACACCTAAATCAATAGTTTCGATCGCAGGGGATGCCAGCAAGGCCTTAATCGTGTGACGATTGCTGTCAAAGAGCATACCCAACGGTAGTTCAGTACCTGCGTGTTCATCCAATGTGCGCAGTTCATCGCCCGTACTAAAAAAAGCAACTCGAATTTTACGTACTACATCAACTGTATTAATACCTAACGAGGCGAGCACTCCAATTTCTGCCGCGCCTAGAGTGGTGCCTGAACACAATACGCACTCATCTTTTTGCACATCCTCACCAGCTGGCCTAACGTTTTTTCCTGGCTGCACTTCAGCATCAATGCGCACGGTATCATCCGATTGCATAGCGTGTTCTTGAATTACGACGGTATCCGCACCTTCAGGCATGATGGCGCCCGTAAAAATCCGGATCGCCTGCCCTGGCTTTACGATTTGTTCGCAAGGCCTGCCTGCCCAAGCAGTGCCGATCAATTGGAGTGTCGTCTCGCCGCTAGCGGGTATGCTTTCGCGCGATATTGCGTATCCGTCCATCGCTGAATTACTTTGTGGTGGGACGGCTCGCGGAGAGTGGATATCTTTCGCTAGAACACGTGCCAAGGAATCACTTAAATGCACGGATTCAGCATCATTAATCGGAGAGATGGCTGAGGCCATACGCCGCCGCGCTTCAATGACGGGCAACAAGGCCGGCTCGACTGGATCATCACAAGAAGGTTGTTTTTCAATCGTCATCAGTCATTTCCAGCTCGGCAGCCAAGCGTTCCTCTTCGGTGTTGATGTTACGAAACGATGCGGTGTAATCACTACAATCCACTGCCAACATTTTATGCATGCCGTACCACTTATCAATTTTACGTTCGCCGCTACGCAAAAATTCATCAAGCGATTTAGACAAAGATCTTGAGACCACCGAAAATACCGGCTGCAATCGTTCACCATCATGAGCGACCGCAATCTCTGCATTGTCGTCTAGGGCATCGATTAATTTAACAGGCAATGCTGCCTGCACAAACGGTGAATCGCAAGGGCACATAAATATGTAGTCGTTGTGCAAAGTTTGCATTGCCGCATACAGGCCCGCTAGTGGCCCAAGATGCCCATCGTGCAGATCATTAATAACAGGCACACCATGCGCCTGATAAGCACCATGATTACGATTAGCATTGATAACAATATCAGCGCTAAATTGCTG
Organism: uncultured Granulosicoccaceae bacterium; assembly: GCA_937958675.1. Taxonomy (GTDB): domain Bacteria; phylum Pseudomonadota; class Gammaproteobacteria; order Granulosicoccales; family Granulosicoccaceae; genus Granulosicoccus. The sequence continues at coordinate 18,510 of CALGND010000017.1, read as the reverse complement.
CACAACTTCTAGAGTCCATTGCACCATTGGCTTAGCACCTAATACAATCAGGCCTTTGTCTTGACCTTGCATGCGCCTTGCAAGCCCACCAGCCAGAATGACCACACCCACATCAGCCATGCTGACTTGCCATTGAGTGGCCAGGCAATTGCGCATAGTAATTTTGTAAGTAATCCTCAAAACTGCCTGAGCATTGTGCCTCTAACGCTGCAAGGTCTTGTATGGACTGCGTCACTTCCTTATTTAACTTGGACGTGAGCTCAGTATCGGATGTTGTATCCAATAGCCTGTCATGTGATGAGACAGATTGCGCCAGTGCATAATCAAAAAATGACCCACTCTCCTTTATTCCCGCAAGGGCTATGGCCGATGGCGTTTTATCGCTATCGCATAGCTTTGCCCGCTGTTGCTCTAGCGCACGCACGTAAAGATCATCACTTGACTCGCTATCAAGCTGCTCTGCAATGATTTGCAAGCGATCAACAATCGACAAACCCCACTGATCAAGCGCTATTTGCTTGCCCGCCTTAACAAGCTGCAGGCCAGGCTTGCGACCGTTATGAGCAACGTTGGTCATGTTAGTGGCATTTTCTCTCATCTCGTTAATTTCCAATGGCGGGCTGTCGGCTAACCAGGAAAACATCATCAGCAGTTCTAGCATAGCAATCTGCTCGAGATTTACACCTTCGTCATGTTGTAAGTTGATGTCCACAGAACGTAGCTCGAGATAGCGTATGCCACGTTTTTTGAGTGCCAATATCGGCATCTCACCAGCATCTGCAATTTGTTTTGGCCGCACACTGCTGTAGTACTCGTTTTCAATTTGTAGACGGTTTGCTGTGAGTTGTTGATAGCGTCCGAGCTCATCAAGCGTTCCCATTTTTTCATACGGCGGGTGTACTTCGCTGACATGCCCAATGATGTCTCGCATGTAGCATTCGAAGTTGCTATGACAAACACTTAGATCAAGATTTTTATCATCGCGATATTGATAACCAATGTTACCCAAGCGTAAGGACGTACCAAAGGGTTCGTATCGCGTGGAGCCGTTAAAGGTTTTTAGAGTTGGGTGATCATCCTCACCCAAGAATGACTGGCAGATAGCAGGAGACGCACCAAACAAATAAGGCACCATCCAACCGATGCGCATTAGGTTACGCGTCATATGGAAATACCCTTCAGTTCGCAATGCAGCTTGTTGCGACATATCAAACAGAGGTTTCTGTTGGTGCCCGTGTAGTGCCTGCCAAATCGGCCATATGGTTTCGTTAAACGAAAAATTAAAATGCACACCGGCGATGGCTTGCATGCGACGACCATAACGAAGGCCTAAGCCACGTCGGTAAGCCTGCTTCATTTGGCCATTGTGTGATTCTCCATACTGACCAATACGGATGCTTTTTTCGCCCTGCAATATACAAGGCATACTGGTGTTCCATAGATGTTCTTGATCAGGCAATCGAGCTGCTATAAATTGATGTAAGCCAGTGAGATAGGCCATTACCGATTCCGCGGATTTACACGGAGGGGTGACCATCTCGATCAGCGCTTCAGAAAAGTCGGTGGTAATGCTCTTATTGCACAGGGGCGAGCCAAGGCTTGATGGATGCTGTAGTTGCGAAATTGCGCCATCGGCAGCCACGCGCAGCGATTCCTTTTCCAAACCAATGTTTCTTTTCGCAAAAAAAGCATCCGAATGTTTATCCAGCATTCGTTTTGCTCTAGAATCCACTTCGTTATACACAATAAACACCCTATATATGATGCATGCAGTCTACCCCATGGCTAAGCACAACGTTTACCCAAGTTAACTGATGATGATAAACGCCGTCGTTGCAGGCCGTGGCGAACCACTGCTTATCTTACATGGGTTATTTGGCAGCCTAGATAACTACCGCTCAGTGGCGCTGCACTTTGAACGCCATCACCAAGTCCATCGTATCGACCTTCCAGGGCACGGCGATTCAGCCTCGTTGCCTGAGCTGTCGATTTCGGCTATGGCAGACGAAATTCAGAACTACCTAGAACAAAACAACATTGAAAGCTGCTCAGTATTGGGCCATTCATTGGGCGGTAAAGTCGCTATGGCCTTGGTTAATAAAGACACACAACAGCGCATCAACAAACTTATCGTTGTGGATATTGCTCCACGCTTGTATCCCCCACATCATCAGGAGCTTCTGGACGCATTGACATCAGTTGATCTGCGCACACTAGGCGATCGTCGCGAAGCGGATAAACTACTGCGCACGACAATACCCGAGGCGGGAGTAAGGGCATTTTTACTAAAGAGCTTAATACGCGACGACGACAAAGCACTTAGTTGGCAGTTTGATTTAAACGGAATCAATACAAGCTATGCAGCGATCCGGGAAATGCCCACCATGCAAAAAGCCATAGCCATACCAACATTGTTTATCAAAGGCAGTAAAAGTGACTACATTCGTGAAACCGATGTTGGCCTTATTAATCGCCATTTCTTACAGGCAACACTAAAAGAAATCCCGGGTGCTGGTCATTGGGTGCACGCCGAGAAACCAGCCGTTTTTAGTCGCGTGTGTACAGAATTCCTGCAAGCTAGCCACAACTAAATAGTAACGGCTAAGCAACACTTGGAACTTTAAGCGTTGCAGCTGGCGTTAGATTTCATTTATGATGCCAGCCTCAGCTAGTTTATTACCGCATCTCGCTCCATGTCTGACTCTCTTCGTGACCAACTCAAGCAAGCAGGGTTTACTGAAAAAACACCCAAAGCGCGCAATAATAAAAAACCTAAGGGCCAGCGCAACAAAGCACGCCAAAAAGAAAACGATGCCGACAGAACCAAACAGGCTGCCGCTGCGATAGCTGCCAGAAAAGCTCAAAAAATCGCTATTACTGAGCTCATCAACGAGCACCAGATTAAGAAATTTGCTGGCGAGAGTGTATATAGCTACTCGCTAGAGAAAAAAATCAGACAACTGTTTGTTAGTGACGAAGCTCGCACCAAACTCATCAGTGGCGAATGGGTGATTACACGGCTGAATGGTGCAACTTATCTCGTCCCAGACAATACAGGTAAAGCTATTTTGGAGATCAACCCGCAATGGATGGTGGTCTCATCTCGAAACGATAATGACAGCAGCGATGAATACAAGGAACACCCTGTCCCTGATGATCTTCAATGGTAATCGGTGAACTGGCGTGAGCGATAGCCTCTATTGGTTCGACTACGAAACCTTTGGTACGTCTCCATCTTGGGATCGCCCAGTTCAATTTGCCGGGCGTCGTACCGATCTTAACCTCGAACCGGTTGGCAAACCAATGGAGATCTATTGCCAGCAAGCCGCCGACTATGTCCCTAATCCCATCGCTGCACTAGTTACCGGCATTACGCCGCAGCTAGCCAACCAAAAAGGTGTACCTGAATACCAATTTATTGAAAAGATCTTGCGCGAGATTGGTGCTGATGGCACATGCTCTGCCGGTTACAACAATGTGCGATTTGATGATGAATTCACGCGATTCACAGCTTTCAGAAATTTTCATGACGCTTACGAACACGAATGGAAAAATGGTAATTCTCGATGGGATCTACTCGATGTTGTTCGCTTAACCCGAGCGTTACGTCCCGACGGCATTGAGTGGCCTGTTGATGAGAACGGAAAAGCTGCGAACAAGCTCGAGCTCATTACTAAAGCTAATGGCTTGACCCACTCCCAGGCACATGATGCGATGTCTGATGTGGATGCCACAATTGACGTTGCGCGCTTAATCAAACGTGCCCAGCCAAAACTCTACGACTATGCGTTCAATCATCGTGACAAACACAGCCTTGCGCAAATTCTCAATGTGGCCACACGTAGTCCTTGCGTACAAATTTCTGGGATGATTTCGGGTGAATATGGACATGCGGCCGTTGTCATACCAGTTGCAAGACACCCTGTGAATCCAAATGGCGTTATCGTTCTCGATTGCCGTAGTAACCCCGCAGCACTTGTCGACCTCAGCGAGGAGGAAATTGCACAGCGAGTTTTTACCCGCGATGCAGACCTCAAAGCCGAACGCTTGCATCTACGCGTCATTCATATCAACAAATGCCCGGTGGTAGTGCCGCTTGGCACAATGCGCCCACAGGATGCAGAACGGCTTGGCATAGACCTAACTAAACAGTTACAACACGTTGAGCAATTTAGCACTCTGTATAGCAATGAGCTTAGCGAGAAGGTACGTCGCGCGATGACGCGCACCTTCGAGACCACACTTGATGATGTCGATGGCAGCTTATACGGTGGAAATTTTTTTAGTCGCGACGACAAACAACGTTTTGAAGCAATCCGGGCCTCAGCCAAAGAAGGGGCTGTGGACAAGTTGAGTAAACATATCGGCTTTTTCGATGACGCCAGACTTGATGAGATGCTGTTTCGCTACAAAGCGAGAAATTTCCCACAATCATTGAGTAATGAAGAATCCATACGCTGGAATGAGTTCTGCACCGAGAGGTTGCACAATGTTGATGCGCCTTGGTTAGACTTGGCTACTTTCGATCAACTAATGAAAGAGGCCGATTGGAGCAACGATGAGCCTTTGCAAAAAGCGCTTTTTGAATATGTTGAGCAGCTACGGCGCGACTAACGGAAACTGGACGGGAGCTAGCCAGATGCTAGTTAGTGCGGCGACCGCCACCATCCATAAAATCAGTTCCACTAATGAGTGGACGAATGGTATTCATGACGAAAAACGTGAAGAACAAAAAGAAAAACACAAATTTATTATCAGCATAGGTGGGCATAAACAAAGCCACCGTTATTAAAAACAGGACGGTGGCAATTAAAAATCCGTAGGCCGAATGTACGTAGATATTCATAATGGAGTTAGTGATATCAGTTCGGTACACACCGCTAATCACCATGCTTAACATCATAATAACCTCCACTTCTACAAGAGGCCAAAATAATTGATCCATCGGAACACCGAGGCTGATTTTTGCTGCGGCAATAAACGCAACCGCGAACATAGCGATTTCTGCCAGTGCACGCAGCGGAGTTGGAAAACTAATTTGGCGAGATAGTGTTTCCCAAATTGTTTGGCGCAATCGAATGAGCGATGCAACTGTAAGTGGACTCATGATTATTCCAAGCAAACGAGTCGTCAGATGACGATAAATTTATGACGCTAGTTTAGCTTTACCTAACGGGTTAGGTTGTGAACTGTTGTAACAGAATATCATCCGCCAGCACTAAACAACATCCGCCATAGAGGTTAATTAAAGTGTGAACTAGCTCATACTTTCTATCTAACTAAACCTTTCATCAGCTCTGCTAAAATCCTTACTTATGACGCAAGAACGTATCAAGCTCTATCAAGGATCGGTTAACGAGTGTAGCTACTTACCGGATCGTCAAGCGATCAATATATATGCTGACCCACATCATCCACACCCTAGAGCTGTCTATAACCAATTGATTAAAAGGGGGTTTCGACGTTCGGGTGAGTTCGTCTACAAACCCGGCTGCACTGATTGCAACGCCTGCGTACCTGCCCGAATACGCTGTGAAACGTTTAAACCAAGACGCAGTGACCGGCGCAACCTCAAACTCAATGACGACCTACTGGTTCAGTTTGTTCCAGCTCGATACACCGATCTATATTTCGAACTTTATACACGATATCTTGGGGCTCGCCATGCAGGCGGCGGTATGGATGAACCCGCCCCAGAGGACTTCGAACGATTTTTACTCAATCCGTGGGGCGAGACGCTGTTTGTTGAAGTCAGCCTGGACAAGCGCGTTATTGGCGTTGCGGTAACGGATGCCACTAGCGACGGACTATCGGCGGTTTACACCTTTTTTGATCCCGAATTTAGCCGACGCGGCTTGGGAAGGTTTTCGATATTAAGGCAAATTGAGCTGTGCCAAGACATGAACCTTCCCTATTTGTATCTAGGTTATTGGGTAGATGGTTGCCAAAAGATGCAATATAAAACCGATTTCAACCCTCAGGAACACTTCGACGGCAATCAATGGGTGTTATCAAATAATACTGAAGATTAGATTCTAGTTATCTACGTTTCGCTAAAGCAGCTTGGTCAATACCGCGTAAATATAGATCGTACATTTCTGCTGGGCCCCATTCATCGCGCAGTTTAATAAATAAGCGCCGTGCGTTTGTCCAATCTTCATCCTTGCTGGCGATCATTGCTTCTTCGTGCATACGCAAGAACTGCTTGATTTCTCTTTCATCAAACTCGCTATCGAAATTGCCAGTGGGATCATTGGTATGCAATGGCTGATACATATTGACGGCAGACTTTCGTCCTTTCACCGAGATTGTGTCAAGCTCGCGAAACAACATATCAGGCAAGGCAATAGCGGTTTTATCAGAAACAATTACCGGCACATGATATTTGCGAGTTTGCTCTTCTAGTCGTTGCGCTACATTGACGGCGTCACCGATTACAGTGTAATCCATTCGATACTTTGACCCCATTGGCCCAACATTGGCAAGACCAGTACTCACCCCCACCCCAACACTAATTGCAGGCCAACCTTTATCGATATAACTTTGCTGTAGTTCTGCGATCTCTAGTTGAATATCCATGGCTGCCGATAGCGCATCAAATGCGTGAGTTGTACTAGGCGCGGGCGCGCCCCAAACAGCCATGACGCTATCGCCCATATATTTATCAATAGTGCCACGATGACGGACGATCACTTTACTGGCGACGGCAAAAAAGCCGTTTAACCAATCGGCCATTTGTTTAGATTCGAGCTGCTCGCTGATAGCGGTGAAACCCACCACATCGCAAAACAATACGGTGATCTCTCGCTCTTCGCCCCCTAGCCCCATGGTTGCCGGATTTCTGGAATATTCGTTGGCAAGCTCCGGCGGTACATACTGACTCAGCAGCGCAGCAAAGCGTTTTCGGTCGCGGATTTCCGCAATGTAGGACAACAACACGTACAGCATGTACAGCACGAGGATAGTCAGAAACTCAAATGCTAATGGCACGCGTGGAAGCGCAGAGCCATGGTAATAGTGCAAAAGAAACACAGCTACCGCCGCACAAACTGCCAACAGAGAGCCACCCCACATGCGAAACCAAGGCAGCAAAATAGCTAAGGCCAAAATAATGGCCTGGCTGGCCCAAAATACAGCACCAAATGGCGCGGCTTCAAACAAATTGAACGAATTTCCGCCACGAATTTTGAGCGAGAACAGTTGTCCAGCTGACGATTCAGGATCAGCACCCTCAAAATTAAAATACAGACGGAAAACACCAAGCCCCGTCAATATCAGTAACAGCAAGGCTAAAACCAACAGCAGCGAAAATGTGACATTACGTCGCGCTGGATTGAAAAATGGAATGATCAAATTTGCTTAGCTCTCAAACAATGAGCGCAAGGTTAGCACAGCCAACGTGGTATCTTTAAGGCTTTCCCTTAAGTGATTAGCACGGAATGATTTCATGCAAGAAGCAGTAATAGTCGAAGCACTACGATCCCCGATTGGTAAATTTCAAGGCGCTCTATCCAGCCTGCCTGCAAGTGAAATGGGTGGCCAGGTTATTCGCGCCGTTATTCAGCGTTGTGGCATCGACCCAACCCTGATAGACGATGTGATTTTAGGCCAAGTGTTGTGCGCCGGAGAAGGCCAGAATCCAGCACGCCAAGCCAGTATTGCAGCCGGTTTGCCGCACAGCGTCCCAGCTCTAACAATCAACCGGGTATGCGGCAGCGGCTTAGAAGCAATAGCCCTAGCTCGGCAGGCCATACGCTCGGGTGATGCTGAGGCAATCATCGCAGGCGGCCAAGAAAACATGAGCGCCGCGCTTCACGCCCTACCTCATTCACGCACTGGTCAACGAATGGGCAATTGGCAAATGATTGACACGATGATCACTGACGGCTTGTGGTGTGCAATCAACAATTATCACATGGGACAGACGGCTGAAAATGTCGCTGAACAATTTTCGATCACTCGCGAAGAACAAGATGCCTTTGCACTCGCTTCACAACAAAAAGCTGCCTCGGCAAAATTTGATGGTGAGATTGTATCGATAGAAATCCCACAACGACGTGGCGATCCACTGCAGGTCATCACCGATGAATACCCCAAACCTGATACCGATGCTGCCGTGTTAGAGGGCTTAAAGCCTGCGTTTATACGTGACGGTACAGTCACCGCCGCAAACGCCTCGGGCATCAACGATGGCGCAGCGGCGGTGCTGGTAATGAGCGAATCAAAAGCGAAGGAGCTTGGTCTAAAACCGATTGCTAAAATTCAAGCATCGGCAGTGGCCGGTGTTGATCCAGCCGTGATGGGTACCGGTCCAATACCAGCAGTAACACGTTGCTTGGAAAAAGCGGGGTGGAAAATGTCAGAACTTGATTTAATCGAATCAAATGAAGCGTTCGCAGCTCAATCACTTGCCGTCATAAAAGAGCTTGGATTACCAGAAGATCGGCTCAACGTTAACGGTGGCGCCATCGCTCTAGGCCACCCGATAGGTGCATCAGGTGCACGCATACTGGTCACGCTCTTGCACGAAATGAAGCGCAGGCAAGCACAAAAAGGGTTAGCCACTTTATGTGTTGGTGGTGGTCAAGGAGTCGCATTAGCAGTGGAAGCGATTGGATAAGCTGCACGGTATTGATCACGCAAGGATGCTGAATACTTCAGCTAATGTAATACGTGGCCAAAGTGGGTACTGACCTATCCGTCAATAGCGGGATTTTTATGCACTGAGCATTGCCATCCGCCAACAAATTTAGATGCTTGTCAACGATGCACTTTCAGTCGTTAAGCGCTAGACTGACCGACCGTTAAACCAGACTCATCATGAACAAACTCAACACCCAACAACGTGCTGCCGTCACTGAATTTGAAACACCCGTATTGGTATTGGCAGGCGCTGGAAGCGGCAAAACAGGTGTAATTACGCAAAAAATCGCCTATCTGATTAACAAACAACAGTATTCGCCCCGCTCCATCATCGCCGTAACATTTACCAACAAAGCAGCCAACGAAATGCGCGGCCGATTGCGTGAGTTACTTGATGCCAAAACGGCAAAGCAGTTATCTATTTCCACCTTCCATCGTCTGGGCCTAACCATGCTCCAACAGGATGGTGCTGGTGTGGGATTGCGCAAAGGGTTCACGATTTTCGATCAAGGTGATTCGATGAGCGTGTTGCGTGAGCTGATCAGCGAAAATAACAGCGCAATAGAAGAACGCACACTGCAAAACATGATCTCTAATTGGAAAAATCAATTCATAGATTCAGATGCGGCCTTGTTATCTACTGTTGATGACCAAGAACGAGCAGCTGCGATTTTATACAAAGCCTATACCGAATTTTTAGCCGCCTGTAATTCGGTTGATTTTGATGACCTAATCAACCTACCCGTAACGCTGCTTAAAACTAATCCTGACGTTCTCGAAAAATGGCGTGGTCGCACAAGACACTTACTTGTGGATGAATATCAAGACACCAATGCAGCACAATATGAACTAGTGCGCTTATTAGTTGATAAATTTGGCGCACTCACCGCTGTTGGCGACGACGATCAATCTATCTATTCTTGGCGAGGTGCACGGCCCGAAAATCTGCACGCGCTAAAAGATGATTACCCTAATTTGAAAGTCATTAAGCTTGAACAAAATTATCGATCTAGCCAGCGCATACTGCGCTGCGCCAATCAGGTGATTAGTCATAATCCGCATATTTATGAAAAAAAGCTGTGGAGTGATTTAGGCATAGGCGATGAGTTAAAAATATCGGTATGCAGGCACGGAATTGATGAAGCAGAATGGGTTGCCGCTCAAATACTAACAATGCATTATCAAAAAGGCGTGCCATTTGGTGACTTCGCCATTTTATATCGCAGTAACTTTCAGTCTCGCCCATTTGAACAAGCAATGAGAGAAAAGCAGATCCCCTATCAAATAAGTGGTGGCGATTCCTTTTTTGATAAAACCGAAATCAAAGATATGTTGGCATATCTTAAGCTGCTTGTTAATCCAGATGATGAAACTGCGTTTTTACGTTGCATCAACACACCACGACGCGAAATAGGCCCAACAACATTAGCAGCACTAGGGGTTCAGGCACGCTCAAGAAACATCAGCCTATTTGCAGCTTGCCATGATATGGGCTTAGAGGCACAGATGTCCGAAAAGGCGCGCGCCAATCTGCAGCGCTTTGCTAACTGGTTAGTATTAGTTGCAGACAACGCGGAACGCGGCGACACACTGGGCGTGCTTAAACAGTTTTTTGATGATATGGACTACACCGGCTGGATCGAACGCCAATCCAGTACGCCACAAAAGGCCGAGCGTTGCTTAAAGAATATCGACGAATTATGGCAATGGATTGAACGTTTACTAACGACAGATGATGCCAAGGATGTCAGTCTGGTCGACATTGTTTCACAACTAAGCTTGCACGATATCCTTTCCCGCCAAGATGAAAAAAAAGAGTTCTCGCAAATACAGATGTCGACACTGCACGCTGCAAAAGGCTTGGAGTACCCACATGTGTTTATGGTGGGTATGGAAGAAGAAATTCTGCCCCATAAAAACAGCTTAGAAACCGGCGATATTGAAGAGGAACGGCGTCTTTGCTACGTGGGAATGACACGCGCTCGTCATACACTAACGTTCACCCGTGCACGTTCTCGCCAACGTTATGGCGAAATGAGCCAATGTGAGCAAAGCCGATTTCTTGCCGATTTACCTGAGGAAGATGTCATCACACTCGGGGAACTTAGCGAAAACAATCCAGAGCAGCAGCGAACTTCTGGTAAAGAAGCACTTGAAGGCCTGATGGCTATGTTATCTGGTGATTAAACCTGTTATTTTGAGAACCGTTGATTGCTATGAGCTTCAAACATCTTGAAAAGGAACTAGCTTTGCATAGTTTTTTTGCATATAACTTCGACGTTATCACCCCATCAACGTAAATGGGCTTGCCCAAATACAAGATGAGCACGATATAACTACAAATATAACGACAAATATAACCACAACATGAGCACATCATGACTAACTCTGACGATGAAACAGATCTTCTCTTCGATGAGCTCGAATCAGAGCCTGATCTAAAAAGCGATGAGAACACAGGGTTAATTTTGCCAGAGCAAAATCTCCCCGAGAAGCTCATGTTGTTACCCATCTTTGAACGCCCGTTTTTTCCAGCCCAAGTACAGCCTCTAGTGATTGACGAGGACCCATGGCAGGAAACTTTCTCGCGCTTGGCCAAGATGGACAACCACCTGCTGGGACTGTGCTACGCCGGCGATCAAGAAAACGCTAACGCTATCACAGACGATTTTTCTAAAATTGGCTGCATAGTGAGATTACACAATGTGGTCGGTAACAACGGTAAGATTCAGTTTATTGCTCAAGGCCTGCAACGTTTTAAGATCGAATCATGGATAAGCTATGAACCGCCCTTCTCCGCGACTGTAAGTTACCCGGCCGAACGTGCTGGCAAAACGCCTGAAATTAAAGCGTACGCCATGGCACTAATCCAAGCAATCAAAGAGCTCATTCCGCTAAACCCACTTTACAACGAGGAGCTTAAAAACTTCCTCAACCACTTTAATCTTAACGATCCATCGCCACTTGCAGATTTTGCCGCTGCCATAACAACGGCCTCTGGCAAAGATCTACAGCACATACTCGATACTGTTCAATTGCAAAAGCGTATGGAGCGTGTACTTGTACTGCTACACAAAGAACTTGAAGTAGCCCGCTTACAGAGTGAGATACGCACTGAAGTTGAACAAAAGATGTCAAAGCATCAGCGAGAATTCTTTTTGCGCGAAGAGCTCAAAGTCATTCAGCGTGAGCTAGGCATCGCTAAAGACGATCGTACGTCTGATATCGATACGTTTCGTGAACGTATGGCAAAAACATCTCCGCCAGAACATGTTCAAAAGCGTTTCGACAGTGAAATCAATAAAATGAGCGTGCTCGAAACCGGCTCACCCGAATACGGCGTTACCCGCAACTATGTTGATTGGCTTAGTGCGGTGCCCTGGGGCATCCACTCCAAGGACAAAATTAGCCTGCGAGGTGCGCGTAAAATACTCAACCAAGATCACGCCGGCCTTGATGATATTAAAGATCGTATTCTTGAATTTTTGGCAATGGGCGCTTTTCGTGGCGACGTCAGTGGATCCATCCTCTTATTCGTTGGCCCACCCGGCGTAGGAAAAACCTCGATCGGTAAATCGATAGCAGAATCACTGGGCAGAAAATTTTATCGTTTTAGCGTGGGCGGTATGCGAGATGAGTCCGAAATCAAAGGCCATCGCCGTACCTATATCGGCGCTATGCCTGGCAAGTTGGTGCAAGCGCTTAAAGACGTGGAAGTAAGCAACCCGGTTATCATGCTCGACGAAATTGACAAGATGGGCATGTCGCACCAAGGTGACCCCTCCTCTGCAATGCTAGAAGTACTCGACCCAGAGCAAAACGATGATTTTCTTGATCATTACCTAGATCTGCGCGTTGATCTATCTAAGGTGTTGTTTATCTGTACTGCAAATCAACTTGACACCATCGCTCGACCACTGCTTGATCGAATGGATGTCATACGCTTAGGTGGCTACATCGCATCAGAAAAACTCGAGATAGCCCAGAAGCACTTGTGGCCACGACTGCTCGAACGCAACAAAGTTAAGACCAGCCAAGTCAAAATATCCGAATCAGCCATCAAGATGCTGGTCGAAGACTACGCCCGAGAAGCCGGTGTGCGTAATCTTGAAAAGCTATTGAGCAAGATTTTACGCAAAAGCGTATTGCAGCTGTTGACCAAGAAAAAACCGATCAGCATTAGCGGTCGTAATCTTAGCGATTTTGTCGGAGAACCACCCTTTAGAGGCGAAAAACAACTGGGCGGCGTTGGCGTGATCACCGGGCTTGCCTGGACAACCATGGGTGGCGCAACACTGCCGATTGAAGCCAGCCGTATTCATGGTGCTAATCGCGAACTCAAACTTACTGGCCATCTTGGCAAAGTAATGACCGAGTCTGCACAAATTGCACACAGCTATGTCACTACGCATTGCAAAAAATGGGGCATAAGTGAGGACTACTTTCTTAAAGCAGCATTGCACATACACGTGCCTGAAGGCGCTACACCAAAAGACGGGCCAAGCGCGGGTATCAGTATCACCAGTGCCTTATTGTCGCTCGCTTTAAATAAAGCGGTAAAGAAAAACCTAGCAATGACAGGTGAACTCACACTCACGGGTGAAGTATTGCCGATCGGCGGTGTTCGCGAAAAACTGATTGCCGCTCGGCGATTAGGCATTAAAGAAGTCATATTGCCCGCCGGCAACGAACGTGACGTACAAGAATTGCCTAAACATATCATCAAGGGGCTGAAAATTTATTACGCCAGCCGCTACGAAGACGTGTTCAAACGTTTGTTCAACAAAAAGTCGTAATTGCAGTACGGGATTGCTAAAAAACTACTGCCTACGACCCACGCTTTGACGCCATCCGAGCCGCACTGAAAAGTCTGGCGCTGTATCGGTGACAATGTCTTCAGCAAAAGACACCTCAATTGCGTTGCCACCTTTTAGTTTTTTACGTAAAGCTAAGGTGAATTGCCCAGCGACTCGACCCAGTTCAACTAGCGAACTATCAAAAAAGGGCGAATGCCAATCTAGCTGCGCAATTATAGATAGGCTAGACGACCAATTAAACTCAGTACCCAGACTACCAAATGCAACAATTGAGTTTTGCTTGGGCAGATTGTCCGCTTTTCCAGGCGCTAACAAGCCAAAACTATAAGAACCATCAAAGCGTGGCGTCAATTGACGCCGAGATGATTGCCAATCAATATAAAAATCGGTGCTTCCACTACCAAAGAAACCATCGTCAGCGGCGATGCCCAATTTGGTACCCGCACGCCATAGTGAAGCACCTTGCTCGCATGTTTGAAACCGTTGAACACTGAGTTGGATATCGCCAAAACCACGCTCGCTTGATACAACTCGCCGCCCAGCCCCATCACTAGATTGATAAAAATACTCAAGACTATCAACTTCTGCCAGATCGCGAAAAGCGTTAGGCAAGCCAAAGATGCCATGCCAAGTTTCGATAGGCCTATCGAGAAAACCACCGTCATGAGACAAAAAGACTAACGCTGCATCTGTTTGCCAACATTGGCTTAAGCGTTTACTCAACCGCGCGTATAACGCAGTGGTCTCACCATCGAGAAGCAGCTCTTCTGTTCTTGAGGCACCGCCCATAAATACGTTGCTGTGTTCGATAGATAACTGAAACTGGGTTCCTTCACTGCGTACAGCTGCCGCTGGTAAGCCTATAAGAGCGGCTATTGGTTGAGCGGATCGATGTTGTATTAACAAGCCTTGATCGGCGTGTAGAGGCTTACAGAGGCACACAGACAATGAAAACAAGCAACATACGTAATAACGAAGCATAAAAAAACTGATTTCTCGATCTTGCGAGCTAAATCTTGTCGCCAAGTTTATTACGAACGCGTTCGATGCTTCGAAGCGTACTTTGCGATTGAGGACTGATTTTCAATACTTGCTCAAACGCTTCAAGGGCGCTTTGATAATCGCCCCGTTTTAAAAATATCAGCCCTAGGCCAGATATTGCACCAAAGTGACGTGGCTCAAGTTTGACGGTTTGCTTAATATCTTCAACAGAAGAATCAACATCGCCCACAAGATAATGAAGCGTTGCGCGCTTATTCCAAGCTTCTGCAAAATCAGGGGAGCTATCAATGAGCTGATCACTCAGCTTTATGCCCAGTGTCAACTGGCGAGTTTGCATCGCGGCAACGACTTGAGACATTAGTGCTTCAGAGTTGGCATCGGGGGCAGCTAACCAATGCTGCCAGATTTGTAGTTCAATCAGTGAGGCCTCGCTAGCATCAGATGCATTAGCAAGCTTGTCGAACAGAGGATTGAGCTCTGGATCCGTTTGATCAGCCTGAGCAATCAATGTCATCGCGCTAGTTATCACGCCTAGAACGATAGCAACAATCCCTATCCGAAATCGATCCAAGCACCTCATGAATGTCCCCCGTTATTACCCTAAGTCCATCCTACCCTAAGTCTATTCTAAAGAGGGTTTACCGTTAAGAACGTTATTATTCAGTATAGGGCGTGCCATCTTGGACCATCTTCGCCAGGATAGCCGCTTCGCGGTAGCCATGTACTCGCTCACCTGTATCAAGATAAATCAACGGTGTGCCTCGTAATCCAACTTGTTGCGCGACATCAACGTGCTGCTCGATAGGATTGTCACATGATGCCGCGTCGATTTGTCCACCCGCTTTGGCTGTTGTCATAGCGGCTTGTGGATTCTCAGCACACCAAACACTTTCAAGCGCTTCATGAGCAGCCGTATCCAATCCCGCACGCGGGAACATCAAGTAACGCACACGAACTCCAGAATCTAACAAGGTATCGATTTGTTCGTGTAGTAAACGGCAATACCCACAACTAATATCAGTAAAAACGGTTATCGATCGATCAGATGGCTCATCGGGCTCATATATCAGCATGTTCGACTCATCAATATCAGCCAACAAATCCATATGCAAACCGCCTAACCTTAGCTCCGTCAGGTTTTGTTCTGTATTAAGGTCGATCATATTGCCGGTGAGCAAGAAGCTAGCATCTTGATTGATGTAGTAAATTTGCCCGTCACTGATAAGTTCATAAACGCCAGCAACAGGCGTAGCCGTTATTGACTTGATTGGCATGCCAGGAATCTGTGCGTCGATCTGCGCACGCAGTTGCTTTATTTGCTCATCTTCTGACAACGGTGCAGTGGCTTCATCCGCTTTTTTAATCAAGACCTTAGTCTCCATTTCAGCGGTAGATGTTGATATTCCGGTATCCGGCCCAGTAGAGGCAGCTTTCTGTACTGCAGCAGCTGTATCGACCTCGTCCGCACAAGCCACTTGCGCAACAACTAACGCCACCACACTGACATTTAACGCCAATTTGTTCATAACCGATTTGTTCATAAAACACCCATTCTTTCGTTTGTAGACTCAGCGCCTAGGCGTAAGTTCAGTATTCGCAAAACCATACTAACTACGTGACTAACCCCGCGGATGATGAGTTTGGTGCAAACTTTTCAAGCGCTCTGTGGCCACATGAGTATATATCTGTGTGGTTGATAGATCACTATGACCTAGCAATAGCTGCACCACCCTTAGATCAGCATTATGGTTAACCAAATGGGTAGCAAACGCGTGACGTAAGGTATGTGGTGATAAATGGCCGCGTATTTCGGCTGTAACACCGTGTATCTTGATTCTGTGCCAGAAGCTCTGACGCGTCATCTCGCGACCTTGCTGACTTAAAAACAAGGTATCACACACCTTTTTTTGCAAATCCGGCCGAGAATGCGTTTTGTATCGTTCAATCCAATACAAAGCTACTTCACCCATCGGTATTAAGCGTTCTTTGTTGCCTTTGCCCCAAACTCGCACCACACCCTGCTTATGGTTGATCTGATCCGATTTAACGCTAACAAGCTCAGTCACTCGTAAACCACAAGAGTAAAGCAGCTCGATCATAGCGCGGTCACGAATACCTAGCGCAGTTCGCGTATCGGGTGCACGCAACAGAGCCTGTACTTCAGTTTCGGTAAGTGTTGCGGGCAACGGCCGACCCTGTACCGGGGATTCTACTAACAGGGTAGGATCCAACTTGATATGCCGCTCGCGCAGCATAAAACGATAATAGCGGCGGATCGAAGACAAAACGCGGGCTGTGGTGCGCGAGCTATTACCACCGCTTATTCGAAAGCCAAGATAATTCATGATGTCTTCACGTTTTGCTTTTTGCAAATCCATACCCCTTTCTGCCATCCACAGGGCAAATTGCTTGAGATCGGATTGGTAAGCTGCAACCGTGTGTTGACTAAGCCCGCGCTCTACAAGCAGCATATCTGCAAACAGCAGCAATGCCCTTTCGTTTTTGGCAGAAAGTCTCGAAGTAGAACTCATTGCGTTAGCATAGAGGCCAATGAGCGCAAAAACCACCCAGGTGAATACAGCAATGACTCCAGCAGACAAAAACTGCGCAAGCGATGCGGATCCAAGCGCTTTAAGCATGCAAGAAGCGTTAGATAAAATATTGGCATTGTGCGTTGCACCAGATCAAACCGAGACTATCGACGTGAAGGCTGCGATGCACCGGATATCTGCATCCGACACATTCGCTGACATAAGCGTTCCCCCGTTCAGAAGTTCGGCGATGGATGGCTATGCTTTCAAACATGCACAAGGAGAAGACGCGCTCACAATCATTGGGTCCTCGCTAGCCGGCCACCCATTTAACGGAGATTTGCCTGACAACAGTTGCATACGCATTACTACAGGTGCGTGTGTTCCCGATGATGCCGATACGGTTGTTATGCAAGAAAATACTACCGTGTCATCGGGTAACTTGTACATCAACAAACTCCCAGTGCATGGATTCAATGTCCGTGATATTGGCTCAGACCAAGCCGCTGGAACATTATTGCTTTCCGCAGGTACCGAGCTCAAAGCACCTGAGCTCGCACTACTGGCAAGCCACGGCTTTAACAAAGTTACTGTCAGGAAACCTTTGACCGTTTCAGTGATATCAACCGGAGACGAGCTCCACGATGCTGTTCATGAACCAGGCGCTAATCTTAAGCCCGGTGGCATTTACGACGCAAATCGCGCCCTGCTCATTAACATGCTGCAGTCCCCTGCCGTGCAATGTACCGACTCTGGCATCTGTGCTGATAGCCTCGATGCAATCACAGCAGCGTTCGATCAAACCGTCGATTCTGATTTAGTGATTACCAGCGGTGGCGTATCGGTAGGCGATGCAGATTTCGTTAAAGACGCTCTGGCAAAAACCGGGGAGATCGCGATGTGGAAAATTGCCATGAAACCGGGCAGGCCGCTAACATTTGGAAAGCTAAGTTCAGGAGCAGTGTTCTTTGGCTTACCTGGTAATCCAGTATCAGCAGCCATAACTTGTTTGTTTTTTGTCAAACCAGCGCTTCGAAGCATGCAAGGGCTAGGATCAAAAGAACTAATCACGGTTGAAGCCATAATCGATAGCAATCTAAACAAGCTACCCGGCCGAATAGAATATCAACGAGGCGTATTGGCAGGAAATGCCGCTGATGGTTATCGGGTATCAACCACTGGTTTGCAAGATTCGCACGTGCTGACATCGCTGCATAAAGCTAATTGCCTTATCGAATTACCACTAGATAGCCAGGGAGCTGAAGCGGGTAGCACGGTGACGGTTATACCGTTTAGTGCTATTGGCGATAACCGGATTTAGCCTTGCTGCTGCACGCAGGTCGGAAAAAATTCGCTACCCCACAACGAGAAAAGGTGGCCTAAGCCACCTCTTCACGTACAGTCTAATCAAAAGTTGATTAGTGTTACTTCTTCTTTCTAGTAGAACGCTTCTTTTTGCCAGCAGCCTTCTTCTTAGTAGAACGCTTCTTCTTGCCAGCAGCCTTCTTCTTAGTAGA
>CALGND010000016.1 GCA_937958675.1 uncultured Granulosicoccaceae bacterium | reverse complement strand
CAAGGTTCACTTGTGTGGTTTTTGTTTTATGGCACCTTCGTGGTGGCTGTTGCTATTCATGGTGCAATTGGTGTGCGAACAGTTTTGTACGAGTGGGTTGGTGTTAAAGGTGCTGCCTTAACGTTTGTTACCTTGGCGCTAGGCCTAGGCCTGTTTACATTGGGTGCACGCGCTGTATGGGCTGTGACGTTCGCATGAGTAGGCTGGCTCACATAACCGGCCGAGCGCATCCTTTATGGATTGCCTACATTCTGCATCGTTTATCGGGTTTGGCATTAGCGCTTTTTTTACCACTGCACTTTTGGGTGTTAGCCATGGCTATGACTGATCCAAGCCGGCTTGACGGTTTTCTAAAGATGAATGATGCGACCGTGATCAAACTTGCGGAGTTTGTTCTGGTGTTTTTATTGGCGCTGCATATGTTTGGTGGGCTGCGATTGATGGCGATGGAGTGGTTGCCGTGGACACCTCCTCAAAAAACCATAGCAGCAACGGCTGTGGCGGCATCGTTTTTAATCGCCACTTTGTTTTTCTTGCAGGCGCTGTGATTTATGCAACTACAACTATCTGACATCGAACGTCACGACACCGACATCCTGATTCTGGGCTCAGGAGGCGCTGGTTTGTTTGCAGCGCTTCATGCAAAACAAACGGCACCGGCCGGCACGAAGATCACCATTGCCGTTAAAGGCTTAATAGGAAAGTGCGGCTGCACGCGTATGGTTCAGGGTGGCTACAACGTAGCGCTGGGTGGCGGTGATACGGTTGAACGCCATTTCATGGATACCATCGAAGGCGGTAAATGGCTGCCTGATCAAGACATGGCTTGGCGGCTTTGCGAACAAGCGGTTGTCCGCATTCGCGAATTAGAAAACGAGATTGGTTGTTTCTTTGATCGCAACGCGGACGGGTCACTTCATCAAAAAGCGTTTGCAGGGCAAACGGCCGATCGAACCGTACACAAAGGGGATTTAACTGGTATTGAAATCATCAACCGCTTAATGGAAAAAGTATTAGCCAGTGGAGTGGAAAAACTGCAAGAGCATCGGGCGGTTGGTCTTATCCCTACCAAAGAAGGTAATGCCCTAGCAGGTGTACTAATGATTGATATGCGCACCGGTGCGTTTCGCTTAGTGCGAGCAAAGACGGTGCTGATGGCAACCGGCGGCGGCCCCACTATGTATAAGTATCACACGCCAAGTGGTGATAAAACGATGGACGGTTTAGCGATGGCTATGCGAGTCGGGCTACCGTTACGCGATATGGAAATGGTGCAGTTTCATCCAACGGGTTTATTAGCAGGCGATCACACGCGTATGACCGGGACAGTACTGGAAGAGGGGCTACGAGGTGCCGGCGGTGAGTTAATCAATCACGCGGATCAACGATTTATGTTTGATTACGATAAGCTCGGCGAACGCGCCACGCGTGATGTGGTTAGCCGTGGCATCTATGCAGAGATGCGAAAAAATAATAACCCTGAACAAGAAGGTGTGTTTATTTCTATGTCGCACCTGGGGCCCGAGTGGGTGGCTAAAAAGTTTAAAGGCATGGTTAAACGGTGTGCCGATAGTGGTTTTGATCTAGCTGCTGGTAAGGTTGAGGTAGTACCCACGGCGCATTATTTTATGGGCGGTGTGGTTGTCGATACCAATACACGCACCGCAATGGAAGGTTTGTACGTTGCGGGTGAAGATGCCGGTGGTGCGCATGGCTCTAACCGCCTGGGTGGTAATGGTGTGGCTAATTCAACCGTATATGGTGGTATTGCAGGTGACACCATGGGGGCCGACATTCTTAATATGCCTGCGCTTCGTGAACCTGATGAAGCAGTGCTGATTGCAGAATTGGACAGAGCGCTGCATCCACTGAATAAAAAACCGAGTCTTGTTTTACCCCTTCGCCAACGTTTACAAAATGTGATGTGGGACGAAGTCGGAGTGATACGTAATGCGTATGGCATGCAGCGCGGCTTACAAGGTATTAGCGACGTCTCTGATGAGTTGATGGATGTCGGTGTAGCATCAGATAATCTAGCGTTTAATCTCACCTGGCACGATTGGTTAAATCTGCGTTCCTTATGCGATATCTCTGAGGTGATTACCACAGCAGGCCTTGCCCGGGAGAATTCCCGCGGTGCCCATCATCGTGATGACTTCCCAGAATCTGGTGCGATGAAAGACAGTGAATATACGGTTGCACAGATGGACGGTGAGCAGCTTAAAGTCACGCGCAAGCCCGTGCAATTTACTATTGTTAGCCCGGGGCAAACTATCTTGCCTGAATCCGAACCCGAAACCTTGGTGGCGTCGTAATGATCAATATCGATCTTATCCAGCAAACCGCTGAGTACTTAATGCAGAAAGCGGCCATTGAAATCCCAGAGGACTACCATGCAGGCTTAAAGCGCGCCGCCGAAGATGAGGAAAACGAACTCCCATCGTTTGTGCTGAAGGTCATGCTTGATAACTATGAGGTTGCCAAAGAAGATCGCTGCGCGATGTGCGGGGACACGGGCGTGCCACGTTGGTTTGTAAAGCTGGGTAACGAGGCAACGGTTGAAGGTGGCATGTTTGCCTTAGAAAAAGCACTGCGAAGTGCCACGGCTAAGGCCACTAATGGCGTGCCACTGCGTCCAAACCGAGTGCATCCTTTGTGGCGTACCGATCACAATAACAATGTGGGCATTGGTGCACCTGAAATCGAATACGGTTTTGAGCCCGAAGGCGAATGGATTGATTTAATTACTGTGCATAAAGGCGGCTTATTTGGTACTGACTATCGCATGCTGTTCCCATCTGATGGGATACAAGGCATAAAGCGCTTTTATCTGGATAGCTTGATGGCATTTGGTAAGCGTGGTTTGGCTTGCCAACCGGCGAT
Organism: uncultured Granulosicoccaceae bacterium; assembly: GCA_937958675.1. Lineage (GTDB taxonomy): Bacteria > Pseudomonadota > Gammaproteobacteria > Granulosicoccales > Granulosicoccaceae > Granulosicoccus. Next base: position 8,756 of record CALGND010000016.1, on the reverse strand, counting down.
CATTGGTATTGGCTTGGGTGGATCAAAAGATACCTGCATGACCTTGGGTAAGCGCGCATCCACGTTGCGCACTGTGGGCAGCCGCAACTCGGACCCTAAAATCGCGGAGATGGAAGATGAGTTTAAAGAGCTTGGTAATTCCATTGGTATGGGTGCGATGGGTTTTGTTGGTAAAAATATGGTGGTCGATTGCAATATCGAAGTAGGGTATTGCCACACAGGCGGTATGCCAATGTCGGTGCATGCGTTTTGCTTATCATCACGGCGTGCCGTTGCTCGCATCTTCCCCGATGGTCGAGTAGAGCATCGCACTGATCCCGATTGGTTTACTCCTTATCAAAGGCGTGAGACGGTCGAGTGGGAACCCAACAAGGAGCTTGCTCGTGAGTCTTCGTGAAATACGCTTATCCACTACACCTACAAGTGATGCCATTAACGAGCTACGCCTTGGCGATATCGTTTATCTTGATGGCTTGATGTACACCGCGCGTGAAGGCGTTTATATGCGTGCATTGGAAGATAAAGCCAACATCCCGATGGATTTGCCGAGCCAGTCGGCGGCTAACTTTCATTGCTCCCCAGCCGCTCGAATAAATGATGATGGTTCATTTGATATGGGTGCCGTAACGGCCACAGCGTCGTTCCGTTTTGCTAAGTGGTTGCCTGAGTGGTTTGATAAAACGGGGGCCAAAATAATCGTTGGTAAAGGCGGCATGACATCAAAAGACTACAAAGATTATTTCGTCCCTAACGGTGCAGTTTATTTATCTACTGTGGGCTATGGCACCGGTGCTCTGCTGGGGCGCGGCATTGAAAAGGTTGAAGCAGTACATTGGAACGAAGAGCTTGGCTTAGCGCAAGCCATGTGGGTGATCAAGTGCAATAAGATGGGCCCGTTTATCGTGGCGTCCGATTTAAATGGCGACTGCCTGTTTGAACGTGAAAACGCGAAGATTGCTAAGAACATCTCGAAAGCTTACGAAGGTACTAAGCCTGCCGTATTAAAGCGCTACGGCGAGACGGATGATCGTTCTGACGAGTTGATATAAGCCTATTAGCTATCGTTCCAATCCAAACGATGCGCAAACTTGCGTATATCGTTGATAAGCAAATCGGGTTGTTCCATCGCAGCAAAGTGACCACCGCGTGGCATCTGCGTCCATTGTGTGATGTTGTAAATACGTTCAGCGTAACTGCGCGGCGGCCAGGCTAATAGCTCTTTTGGAAATAAGGCGCAGCCAGTTGGCACTTCAACTCTTAATCCATCGGGGGACAATATCCTTCCACCTTCTTCTCGGCGGCCATAATAAATCCACGATGCCGTATTAAATGTTTTGGTAACGATGTATACCATTATGTTGGTCAGTAGTTGGTCTTTGGTATAAACACTTTCTATGTCGTCTCCAACCGTATCTGACCACCCGTGCATCTTTTCCACTATCCATGCTGCCACACCCACTGGGCTATCCATCATGGCGTAACTTAATGTTTGAGGCTTAGTAGCCTGTTGAGTCCGGTAGCCGTCTTGAATAATCTGATCCTGATCAAATTGTTCAGCCCATGCAATCTCGTCAGCCCCCTGTGGGCCATCTTTGTGCCGCATAGTAAGAATGTTGATATGAATCGCAGCACATGCAGGGTGTTCAAATCCGAGCCAAGTTGAAATAGCGCCACCCCAGTCGCCTCCCTGCGCGATATACGTTTTATAACCCAATACATCTGTCATTAGCTTGTTAAAAACTGATGCCATCTTTCTTGGGCCGAAAGGTCGAGGCGGACGATCCGAAAACCCAAACCCGGGTAGAGAGGGGGCTATCACATCGAATGCATCCTCTACTTTGCCGCCGTGATTTTCTGGGTGAGCAAGTAAATCGATGAAGTCTAGAAACTCGACAATCGAGCCTGGCCAACCGTGGCTAATAATGAGTGGCTTGGGATTAGAGCCACTGCCTTTCTCGTATATAAAGTGGATATCCATTCCATCAATCGGTGCCTTGAAATGGGAGAACTGGTTGATTCGTGCTTCTTGTTTGCGCCAATCAAACCCTGTTGCCCAGTAGTCGCACAGCTCTTTCATGTAATCCAGATTAGTGCCGTAATCCCAACCGCCGTCATCGGGCATTTCGTGCCAGGGGTAGTCGCGCACGCGCGCCCGGATTGATTTTAATGTGTCATCCGGTACTGTTATGGAAAAAGCTTGGTAAGCGCTCATCGGTAAAGTTAAAATATGTCTCTTTTATAAAATGTAACGCGAATTAAGTTTTGGCGCTGAAGAATCTGCGTTACTTGGAAAAACCGAGTACCACCGAGTCGACACTTCAACCTCTATCATGCGCTAAGATAAGGGCTTCGTTCTAAAGTTGCTTTAACTTTGAAGCGTATTTCGCCTCTGGGTGGCTCCAGTTGCATCTGCCAGACAAATAAGAATAATTAAAATGACCCAAAGCAACACGAGCAGAGCAATAGCCCCACCAATATGGTTCCTAGCATTGTGCACCGCGAGTGCTGTGGTAGGCATGACGCTGCTTTCTCCCACGTTGCCGTTGATTAAAACTGAACTCTCTGTCTCAAGCGAGGCTGTGCAGCAATTACTCAGCGTGTATATGATTGCATTGGCGGTGGGCCAATTGATTTATGGGCCAGTTTCAGATCGTGTTGGCAGGCGACCCGTACTGCTTTTAGGTGCGGTACTGTTTAGTTTGGCGGGGATTGCTGCCATGTTCACGCAGAGTATCAATCAACTGATCATACTTAGAGGCATCCAAGGTTTTGGAGGCGCGGCATGCATGGCAATGGGCCGAGCCATTGTTAATGATGTATTTGAACGCGAGGAAGCCGCAAGACAGATGTCTACTATTTCTATGGTGCTCGCTATAGCGCCAGCGTTGTCGTTAGCGTTTGGTGGGGTATTGGCTCAAAGCGCGGGGTGGAAAGGCGCAATGGCATTGTTGGCTTTCAGTGGTGTGATTGTATTTGTTTCAGGTTTCCGGCTAGTGACAGAAACTAACTTAAATCGTATCAGCAAAATAAATGTAGGTTCCGTATTTATGGCCTATCGGAGTGTATTACGTAATCGAATGTTTTTAGCCTGGACAATGGCGGGTGGGATGCAGATCGGCATATTCTTTTCTCTTAATGGGTTTCTTGCTTATCAGTTTCAGCGTCATGGTTATTCGATGGCAGAGTTTGGAATGTGGTTCGCCCTAACGCCTTTAAGCTATTTACTGGGCAATACCGCAAACAGAAATTATTTTGTTAAAAGAGGGATAGAGAGAGCGGCATTAATCGGTTGCGTTTTAAGCTTTGTTGCAGTGCTTGCGCTGTTTGTTACTCAGGCGGCGGGCTTCACTCACGCACTCTCATTGGCGTTGCCTTGTGCGTTGTTTGGTTTTAGTAACGGCATTATCGTGGCCAATACCACCATGGGCGCAATCTCTACGGCAGGTAAGCATGCCGGGACGGGTTCTGGAATTGTAGGCGCATGGCAGATGGCAACCGGTGGTATTGCAGGCGCAATTATTGTGGCTTTAGGTGGCGCGCAGGTGTTCTCAATTGCCGCTGGGGTGCTGATAATGATGTCTATTATTGCGATGGTTTCTATGGTCTTCGTTTTTAAACGTAGGCTGATAAACCCTATCCCAGCTTGCTAAGAGCACAAAAACCGTGCCGTGGTTAACGCTTTTTTTTATCTAAACAATGCCCTAGTATTGCGGTCCTTAACTATTTAACACGAACTACTCCACACAATTTGATACAAGTTAGCCGCGTATTTATAAGGCCGTCACAAGCTCTTCACGATTGGCTTGAGCTAACGGCTTTACTTATTCAAACTTATCCAAACAATAAAAATAAGTGGATAAGCCATGATGTATTTAAAAGCTCTAAAAGCCACACAAAGTATCGTTCTATTGGGGTTACTGGCTGCAACAGGAAGCGCGTCTGCAGCGAGCTGGGTAAGTCAATCAAAAATGAACGTCGGCCGAGTGGAAGCAACCACAATCGATTACCGTGACGATCTTTATGTATTTAATGGATTCAAGCCGGGCATCAGAATCGCTAATTCTGTTGAAAAGTATGATGCGGGTACCAAGAAGTGGAGCATCATCGGTACTACATCTACTGTCTTAGGCAATGCTGTAACACACAACGGTGCGGTTAGAATCGGTGCCGATGTATGGATTATCGGTGGCCGAATCGGTAGTCACCCGGGAAAGGTATCTGAAAAAGTTTGGATTTTTAACCTATCTAGTCAGAAATGGCGCCGAGGCCCTGATATGCCAACGGGCGTTGCTGCCGGTGGCGCAGCCTTGGTTAACAACAAAGTGCATTGGTTTGGTGGCCTTGATACTAAGGCTCGTTGTGATGTCGACAATCATTATGTTTATGATCTTGATAAGCCAGCCTCGGGTTGGAAAAACATCACATCCAGTGCAGCGATGCCAAGCCCACGTAATCACTTCTCTACTGCTGTAGTCGATGGCATTATTTACGCCATGGGCGGCCAGTTTGGTCATGATTCTTGCCCTACAGCACGGACACAAGACACCCCATTAGTACACGCATTTAACCCGGCAACAAATAAGTGGACTCAAAAGGCGAACTTGCCAAATAAGAATTCACACTCAGAGCCTGGCACGTTTGTTTATAAAAACGACATCTATACCACTGGTGGCGAGAACGCCAAAAACAAGGTATGGAAATACAGCCCACGTACAAACAAGTGGAGTACGTTTAAGTTACTCGCTGAAGATTTGATTGCTCCAGTTGCAAGAATTATCGACGGGCGCTTGATTGTTGCTGGTGGTGGTGCACCTGATGCACGGCAATCAACCGATAGAGTACGTTCAATGCTGGTTGATAACAATCCACCGAATGGTGAGCCTGAGCCGGATCCAGATCCACAACCGGATCCGCAGCCAGAACCTGAACCTGAGCCAGAACCGCCACAACCAGTACCAGGTTCTCATACACCTGCGGGCGCTTCGTTAATCTCAATGGAAGCTGAGTACTTTGATATCAACACGTCGACGTCAACACACCAATGGATCCATGTTGCGCGTGGCGGCTCTAGCAATGATGATGCGATGATTACGACACCTGATGAAGGCCAATTAGCCGCCACTACAGGATCCACGCCGATGTTAAGTTACATGGTGTTTTTCAACCATACAGGGAAGCACTACATTTGGGTTCGTGGTTCAGGTGATACCAATTCTAACGGCGTTGGTAGTAATGACAGCATCCATATCGGATTAAATGGAACGGTTGCTGATACGGCATACCGTATTGATACTTTTCCATCTGAATGGACTTGGTCACGCCACACGCCAAGCGATCCAGTAGCATCACTGAACATCACTGATGCAGGCGTTAATGTGGTTAACATTTGGATGCGTGAAGATGGTTTAGCTATCGACAAGTTTGTTATTACCAGTGATCCCGACTTCGTACCAATGGGTTTTGGTCCAGAAGTGACTGATGGCACTGATGATTATGCCGAGCCAGTCACCGAAGAACCTGTAACCGAAGAGCCAGTAACCGAAGAGCCAGTAGTTGAAGAGCCGGTAACTGAAGAGCCGAGTGTTGTGGTACCAGCTGAAAATGACCCGCTTGCATCTGACCCAATGAATGACGACCCAGCAACGGAACCAAATGACGCGGTTGATCCGATACAAAGTAACGACGAGGTGGATACTGTTGATCCAGTGCCTACTCCAAATAGATCAACAAATGGCCTTTTCGGTGGCAGTGCGTCGATTTTTGGCCTGATTGCACTTTTTGGTTTAGTTTTACTAAGGGTAGCTCGGGCTAAGCCTATTCGCATAGTCTAAACAGTTAACTACAGCAAGATCTCTGGCGGCTCGTTCTGGAGCCGCCTTTTCAGTTTGGCTGGCATCAAGCGCTTTTTGAAGCTTTGTATGCGAGTACGATAGGGTGGTTATCAACGCGATCTTGAAGCTTAGCTAACGCTGGAGTGAGTGTATCTACAAAGTCAGCGGGAACATGATCCAAACCACCGGATCGTATGTTTTTTAAATAAACGGCCGTTTTTAGATCTGCGACGGTTAAGCGCTTGTTGGCAAAATATTCGCCGCCACCACGCGTTAACAATTCGTCCAAGCCCTTTAAGCAAACGGTAAGACGCCCGTTCATAAATTTTTCACGTGCTGTTTCTAATTCGTTGCCTTCAAGCCCAAAAGTTTGAACCATATAGTGCGTGATATCTTCAAGGGCTTCTAACACTTCGTCGCAATACAAAGCCTGAAGAGGATCTTCTGGGTATAAGTTACTCATCTTGCCAATATAACGGCATAGGGCGTTTGACTGAGTGATCAGCTTACCGTCAATTTCCATAAACGGTACCGCGTTAAATCTTGCTGTTTCTCTTTTTTCGCCAAACTCCGGAAAAGACCAACGGATATCTTCAAACGCTAATCCAGCGGCATGCAAGGCAATTCGAATAGGCTCTCCGCGGCCACCATCGATATCGAAATAGGTCAGTTTGTATGCGTTCATAGGTGATCTCTCCTGTTTATGGTTATGCTTGGCAAGCGGCTACAGCGATGGGGCTAGCCTAGACTAAAAACGTACTCGACCGTCCAGTATTTCGACAAAACCGTGTTAGAACATTAATAAGTTATTCGCTGTTAGCCAGTGACTGAGCACAAGCAAAGCCTGACGACCAGGCCCATTGAAAGTTAAAGCCACCTAAATGCCCGGTCACATCAAGCACCTCTCCAATGAAATATAAGCCTGCTTGATTATTGGCTTCCATGGTTTTGGATGATATCTCATCGGTATCGACGCCGCCCAAGGTGACCTCTGCAGTGCGATAACCTTCGGTGCCGGCTGGAACAATTTCCCAGCGATTAAACAAATTACCCACTTGTTCAATCTGCGCATTTGGCCAATCGGCTAACGGTTTGTTCTGATAATCGGGCCACCATAATTTTTCAAATTCCAGCGTCACATTTTTTGGCAGCAGCTGTGCGATCACTGTCCTGGCTAAACTCTTGGGCTGCATTTTTTTAGCGGCATGCAGAGCGTCAGGCATATTTGTGTTCGGCAGTAGATCGATATGAATTGGATCGCTTTCTTGCCAATAGTTTGATATTTGCAATACTACAGGGCCACTTAGGCCTCGATGGGTAAACAGCAAGGCTTCTTGAAAGCTTTTTTTGCCGGCTTTTATAATTGTTGGTATTGCGTTGCCGGAGAGACGAGCGAACATTTCTTTCAGCTCTCCTGTAAACGTATAGGGGACGAGGCTTGCACGCACTGGCTGCACTTTAAGCCCAAATTGCTTGGCGACGTCATAGCCGAACGGGGTTGGGTCCATATGTGGAATGGATAAACCTCCTGTTGCCACGACTACCGCATTAGAGGCAACACTGCCAAGGCTACTACGCAGTTGATACTGTTTGTTAGGCGCATCAAAATAGATTTTATCGATGGCGCATTGAGTAACAATATCCACTCCGACTTTTTCACATTCGCTTCGTAGTAAGTCGACAATCGCTCTAGCCTTGTCGTCGCAAAACAGTTGGCCGTGGTCGCGCTCGTGATACGGAATACCGTGAGCTTGTACGCTACCGATAAAATCCCATGCGGTGTATTGACTGAGTGCTGATTTTACAAAATGCGGATTTGGGCATACAAAATTATCAGGTTCTATGTATAGGTTGGTAAAGTTACATCGCCCACCACCAGACATTAAAATCTTGCGGCCGATTTTTTTACTGCGTTCGAGCACGACGACTCGTTGGCCAAGCAGGCCTGCTTGCCAGGCGCACATCAAGCCGGCCGCGCCACCGCCAATAATGATTGCGTCGTAGTGTTTTTTCATGCTGGAGAGGATACACGATTGCCGGGCGGTGACGGATTCGATGTAGAATAGCGTCACCCATCATTCGCCAGTAATCCTAAGAAATCCGGAAGATCAATCCTTGTTAAGTTATCGCCATTCTTTCCATGCAGGTAATTTTGCTGACGTTATTAAGCATGTAACATTGCTTGAAATGCTCGATCACTTAACTCAGAAAGAAACACCATTCGAATATATCGACACACACGCAGGTAGCGGTTTATATAATCTCCACACCGAGGATGCACAGAAGCTCCAAGAGCATGATAATGGCATAGCGCGTTTGAGCCTAAGTGACTTTCCAGAGCTAGCGCGTTATTTTGAGATGATTCAGTCGTTTAATCCGCCCAACACCTTGTCAAATGGGTGGGATATCTACCCAGGTTCCCCAGCTATCGCGCAATATTGCTTACGGCCACAGGATAGGGCGTGGTTGTATGAGCTACACCCGCAGGACTACCAACGATTAGTTAACAACCTAAGCAGCACTAAAAGAGTAAAGATTCGTTGTGAAAATGGGTTTGATGGGCTCAAGGCGTTGTTGCCGCCGAGTAGCAGGCGTGGATTGGTTCTGGTTGATCCATCCTATGAAATTAAATCTGATTATGAGCGCGTGATTGATCGCATCGTGGCTGCTCACAAGAAATTCAATAATGGTCTCTATGCGATCTGGTACCCAGTAGTGGATAGGCGCACCATCGATACTATGGAGGCGAACCTTCTAAATAGTGGCATTAGCAATATTCAGCGCTTTGAGCTGGGAATCAGCGAAGATTCTGCTGCACGAGGCATGAGCTCAGCTGGGATGATAATCATTAATCCGCCATGGACTCTATATGAAAAAATGTCAGGCTTACTGCCAAAGCTGGCGCAGGAACTCACTCAAGACGGC
>CALGND010000015.1 GCA_937958675.1 uncultured Granulosicoccaceae bacterium | reverse complement strand
GCTTCAACCCACTTATCAAAGAACGGATCCATATCCACAACCAGATCTTTAATCACCGGTAAGTTGCGTAACGGCGCAATCACGACTTTGTTATCAAGCAATACTTTTGATATGTGAGTACGGCATGTCCAGCGCGGCACACCATTAACCATCATCGCGCAACTTCCGCACATACCCACCCGGCACGCAAAACGGTAACTGAGTGTGGGATCGGCATTTTGCTGCACCCACGATACAACATCGAGGACCGTCTGGCTGTCATACGCAGGCACCTCGAATGTCTCTTGATGAGAAGACTTGGATGAACCGCGTTGAATGGCTACCTGAATAGCATCGGACGACATGAGAGTGTGTGTACCTTGCTGCTTTTTTGCCAGCTTCGCGATTGTGATGACAATAGTATATCTTTCACAAGTAGATATAATATTAATATTTGTGTAAGCTTTTCTTACATATATGCGCTATCAATGCGACACCCACAAAATGCTATGGTCGCAAGCCACCTATCACTCCCTTTGTTAAACCAACAGATTGCTAAACCGGCAGATTGAGTGAAGCTTCAGCAATGACCTTTTGCAGCACTCTAAATAACTCATCTATCGTACGAGTTTTGACATGTTGCTTATGGTAGGCCAACCCTAAACATCGCTTAGGCGTGCTTGGTCCGAGCGACAAACTTTTTAATTTAACGGTGCCATCAGAGGGCACAACAAGCTTCGGTACGATGGACACGCCGAGGTTGGCATTCACCATACTGGCAATCGCTTCGAGCGAATCCAACTCCATCGTTTCATTTACGTGCAGTTGCTTCGACACAATCCAGTTATCGATGAGTGTACCCACCACCGCCGTGCGGTTAAAACGGATGAACGGCCTACTACTTAATAGCTCTAACGGATCATCACAGGTTTCAGTACTTGCTGCGATTAATTCCAACGGCTCTTCCGCCAATTCCCGAAACGCTAAATCCACTGGCAGCAGATGCGGCTTGGTTAATACAGCTGCGTCCAATTTACCTCGCGTCAGATCCGACAGTAGGCTTTCGGTCAAGCCCGGGCTCACGCGCAATACGATCTTGGGGAACTTCTCCCTATACAGCGACATCGCTCTGGGTGTTAGCCCGGTCAGGGTGGTGGGCAACGCACCAAAGCGGATCTCACCATGAAGGCCATCATCATCGAGGACGGAAGGCAACAGATTGTCGTAGTCCCGGATCAGCAGGCGCGCCTTGATTACGATTTCTAGCGCCAGTGGTGTTAGCTCAGGGGTGCGAGTGCTGCGATCAAATAGGGTCACATCCAGATTCGACTCCAGCGTCTGCATTTGCTGGCTGACCGCTGCGTGGGTTACATTGACCACTTCAGCTGCCGCACTGAAGGTTTTTTCGTCAGCAATGGCCACCAAGGTGCGGAGCAGGTGAATAGTCACGGATTAATTGAGCTCAGTTTGTTAAGCATTTCTTTCGATACTTGTAAAAAATAATTACTTTTATTAAGTAATACTTATATTTACACTTTAAACCAGCTTTTGGCAATTGCCATTGCATTCTTGGAGGAGACAATGAAAATGAAGAAATTAGGCGTCGTATTAGGCGTAGCGCTGGCCACTTTGGCAAGCGTGGCACACGCTGAGTACCCTGAACGCGCAGTGAAGATGGTTATCCCTTATGGCGCCGGCGGTGCAACGGATATCTCAGCACGCACAATTGCAGAACCCCTTGGTGCAGCCGTTGGCAAACCTTTGGTTATGGCTAACGTGACAGGTGCTGGTGGTGCGACGGGTTCTGTTAGCGTTCAAAACGCAAAAGCTGATGGCTACACCATGTTGTTTGCACGTGTAGGCTCACACTCAGTTAATCCTGCGATGAAAGCCACACTCCCCTACACACTGGATGATTTTCGTTTTGTGACTGTGTATGAAATCAACCCAGTTGCTTGTGCAGTGACGCCGGCTTCAGGTATCAAATCGATGGATGATTTGATTGCTAAGGTCAATGAAGGCGGCGCTAGCTACAGCTCATCGGGCGTGGGTTCGTTGCTGCATATCGCAGCCGCAATGGTGCTTAATGAATTCGGTGTCGAGAATCCCTTAGAGACAGCCGTACACATTCCTCAAAAAGGCGGTGGCGCCGCGGCAACTGCAGTACTAAATGGTACTGCGACTTTTCTTTGCACTAACTCATCTGCTCTAGCAAGCTTTATTGCTAACAAGCAGCTTGTGCCATTAATGGTGACAACACCAGAACCTGTAGTGGGTTTTGATGCACCTACTGCCAATGATTTGGGCAAACCAAACCTAAACAAACTCGTTGGTTGGACAGGTATCGCAGGCCCAGATGATTTACCTGATGATATTGCCGCAAAGTGGGGCGAATGGATGGCTGTTGCCACGGCTGATGCTAAGTTTAATGAAACGATGACAGGACGAGGTTCGGTTATTGAATTAATGGACCCAGTTAAAGCGAACGAATTTATTCTTGATCAATACAATACCTTTCGTGCTCTAGTAGATGAGCTTGGTATGCGGATCGAAGGATAGTAAAGCTACGAATATTTATTCAACAACGTAGTTCCAAGTATCGCG
>CALGND010000014.1 GCA_937958675.1 uncultured Granulosicoccaceae bacterium | reverse complement strand
CAGCGATGTGTATTGTTGGCGAACCTACCTTACTTAGCATTGCCACCGGGCACAAAGGTAAGATTGCATTACGCGCAAGCTGCACCGGCAGCGAAGCGCATTCGGCATTAGCCCCTACCGCCGTTAACGCGATACATTTGGGTTGTGATTTAGTTAATGCCGTGCGCAACATCCAAAGCGAGATAGCAGCAAAGGGTAATCGCGATAATGCCTACGACATTGACTACACCACTTTGCATATCGGTAAATTTAATGCCGGCACAACACTCAACATTGTGCCTCGCACCTGCACCGTCGATTTTGAAATAAGGAATATTCACGCCGACGACCCAAGCGAGCTTATAAAACAAATCAATCAAGCCCTAGCGCCATCGATAAAGGAAGCTCGCAAAATTGCACCCAAAGCCGATATCGTTATCGAACCCGTATTCTCCTATCCTGGCCTGGAAACCCCCACTGATGCACCCATCGTTGATTTTGTTAAAGGGCTAACGGGTGGCAACGCAACATGCAAAGTGGCATTTGGGACTGAGGGCGGTTTATTCTCAGGTAGCTTGGGCATCCCTACCGTGGTCTGCGGGCCCGGCTCGATGCAACAGGGCCACAAACCCGATGAGTACATCGAGATTGAACAAATGCATCGCTGCGATGCGATGCTTGAATCCTTACTAGCACAATTGGAAACCGGTCTCTAATGGCTTTAGCACTACTGGCAAACAAAAAACACTGGCTGTTTGATATGGACGGCACGCTAACCCATGCCGTGCATGACTTCGAAGCAATTAAGGTTCAGCTTGATATACCCGCTGGTAAACCCATCCTTGAATCCCTTGCAGCATTACCTGCTGATATCGCTGCAAAAAAACATCAATTACTAGATGAAATAGAATTTGAAATAGCTGAGTTAGCCACGGCGCAAGCTGGCAGTGCCGAGCTACTGCAAACGCTAACTAACCAAGGTTGCAATGTGGGCATCGTGACTCGCAACGGCAAAGACATTGCTAAAGCCACACTCAAAGCCTGCAGCCTTGATCACTTCTTTACAGACGACAACATCATCGGGCGTGACTGCGCCGCGCCCAAGCCTGCGCCTGATGGCGTGGCATTGTTACTCTCTCGTTGGAATGCCGCAGCAACTGACGGTGTAATGATCGGTGATTATCTGTACGACCTAGTTGCCGGGCGTGAAGCCGGCACAGCAACTGTACACTTTGATGTAGTTGATCGTGGTACTTGGCCAGAATGGACTGACCATAAGATTGGCTCTCTAAATGAGTTACTGGCGGCGGTGTCGTAGCCGTACCAATACTAACCCGAGTAAAATCCACCACGACAATACGCCACCACCACTAGAACGACCAGAACCACTAGAAAGGTTAGAAATATCAGCCGATGTAGAGGCAAAACTCACTGCATCATCAATGATACCAGCGATACTAACCCTGCTATCTCTACCGCCCGACGGACAGGCACTAATGATGCTGTCGTTAAGACACACATCTAATGCATGATTACCTTCGCGCACTAAATACAGCGATGACTCAGCACCACAATCACGGCGTGTTGAAATAGCACTGATTGTATTAATTTCTTGATTAGTTTCAATTAACGGTTCCGCCGCCAAGGCTTGACACAGCCGCAGCGATTGTCGCGACTCGACTAATTCATCTTTCATTCCCTGCACTATCAGCATCGGAGCGGCCAATGCATTATCGTTTTGAATTCGTAGCGGAAAACTGTTTCGAGAAACCAGTGGGTCATCGATTGTAGCTTCACTGCTGGGCCGACCAATCACTCGTTCCAGTATTGATAGCCCTTCATCGTTAGTGTAAAAGCCTTGCTGTACTCTTAGAAGAAAATCAGTAAAGTCTGTGGGCGGGTACATCAACACCGCAGCACTAACAGACTCAGCTCGATCAATCGATACAGAAGCTGCCAAATGCCCGCCAGCGGACTGACCAAAAACAACCGGCAAGCCAGTTGCTCCATATTCAGTTGAGTTGGCTAACACCCAGTCAAGCGCACTGTCAGCATCGGTAACAATCTCATCAAAGCTTGCTTGGTTACAGGCAGGCGTTGATTCTCTATCGCTTAGCAAACGGTAAAACGGCGCAAACACCACAAACCCTTGTTCGACATAATGCGGCACGGTGAGCTCTAATCCAAAAAAACCAAAACCGCGACTTGTCCAGCTACCACCATGATAGGCAATCATCGCTTTCTGATTGCTAACCCCTGGGTGTTTAGAATAGATACGCATTTCTAGTTGGCATTCGCCGCGCGGTGTAGCAACAGTTTTATAGATGCGGCGCTGCATATACGGTTGAGTCACACCATCAAGACGCTTTGCACCCACGTCTAAGCGATTGCCCGGCGAAAGCGTCCAAGCCGAAGGGTCAACATCTACTGCGCTGCCTAAGGCAACTTTATCAACCGACGCTTCGCAGAAGTCATTCATGCGGGTTTCGGTGAAATTAACGGGCAAGGTACAGGCATCATCGCTAAACCACTGTAACGCCCCTTGCTCCGCAGGGTTAGCTGGCTGGCAGATGGATGCGTCAGCTTGATAGAGCGCCTCGACTGGCATGTCAGCCAATGCTTCTTCGGTTAAGGCACAAGCAATCGCATTATTCAATAAGGATTGAAAATCAACTTGAGCATGAGTAATACCGGCACCTGACAACAGCCAAGCACCGGCTAACAGGATAACTTTATTAATTTGGCACAACCTTAGCACTGAGCAATTTAACAACAAGCGCCTGGGCTTGAGCTTCGGTGATGCGTCGGCCAGTATCCACTATCCGACTCTTCCCAGCTGCCACAGAGCCATTGATATTTTGCGACTGGCTAGTTCGACCATTGGTTGATTGTATTGCTAATTGGATGCCACCCAATGGGCGGCTTGTTTTATTGATTAACTCAATGCCTAAGGTACCTTGCTTAGTAATACCGTGACGAACTTGCACATATTTGTCTGGGTTGGAGCCAAGATCAAGTGCTAACAATCTATCTGTAGCCTCCTGACCGGCAGGGCTTTGCGCACCAGAGGCTGCCGTATAATGTCTCTTTGCTTGATCCATTTGACTACCCGCTTGCGCAATTTTACCCAAACCTAAATGTGCATCAGCAGTGGGGAGTAGTTTAAGACTGCGCTCGTAATCAACCTTAGCTGATTTATAGTTTCTGATTGATTGATACATATTGCCGCGCTGCACATACAAGTAAAACAATTGGTTATTTAATGACACCGCTCTATCGTAATGTCGCTTAGCACCCCGTGGATTGTTCTTTTCCATTTCGAAGTCGCCCAGTGCTGAATGAAACAAGGCCTCATTCGGCTCAATGCGAATAGCCTGATTGACTAACGCTAACGCTTGTTTTTGATTACCCGCTTTCATCGACTTTTTAGCTTCATCAAATTTATCGTAAGCCGGTGCAGCCTTGCGCATTCGAGCCATTACTTTCTTGTATCGAGCCTCGCCTAATTCACCGCCCTTCGGTAATCGTTGTGCCGTTGCGATGTTGGCTTGAACACGTTGTTGTGATGGCGGATGGCTTGCAAACAAGCCACTAAAAAAATCAGTTTTACGCCCTTCTGACAAACGCACAAAGGTTTGTTGTAGCTGCACTGCACCTTGTGGATCGTATCCCGCAGCGGACATATACTCCATACCGTAAAGATCGGATTCGAGCTCGGCAGCCCTACCGTAACGGCTGGAAATTAGCTGAGCACCAAGCATTGAGCCCATGCTTGCTAGATCGCCAACACCTTCGCGTTGCCCAATTACTGTGGCCAAAACGACAGCGCCTTGCAAGCCCACACCTTTTGACTGTTGTGCTGCACCATGCCTAGCCGCAGCATGAACTACTTCGTGGCCCAATACGGCAGCCAGCTCGGCTTCGTTGTTTAGCTCTGTAAGCAAGCCTCGGTTGATGGAGATCTTGCCGCTAGGCAATGCCCATGCGTTCGGCACTGAGCTATTGATGACATTGAATTCGTATGGCAAGTTACGACCGCTTGCTTTGGCAACTTTGTTGCCCACTTGGCGAACGTAGGTTTCGACACCTTTGTCGACGACATAATCACCACCCTGCATTTGGCGCAATGGCAAATATTGTTGTTGCCCGACCTGTTTATCCCAGTCCTCGCCCATTAGCATCAACTGGTTTCTACCAGTAACAGGATTTTTTGCACAGGCCGTGACAAACAATGCCACCATCAATATTAACGTGCGTGAAAACCAAATTCGCTTTGTCATAAATTCTCCTGAATTAAAGCGCGTGGGGCGTTAGTGTTGATGGCCTCCTGGCCCGTGAGCATGGCCATGGGCCAACTCATCATCTGTAGCTTGCCGTACACCCTCTATTTTGACATCAAAGGTGAGGTCCTTGCCAGCCATCGGGTGGTTAGTATCGATATCGAGATTAAATTTGCCAACCTTTACAATTGTTGCCGCTTGCCGTTGCCCATTCTGATTGATATGAACAATTTGCCCCGGATGGAACCGCTGCTTGGCACCGTTGTCCATATTTTTTTTAGGTACTCGCTGTACTCGCTCGGGATAATAGCGACCGTAGGCTAAGCCAGACGGGATCGTAATAGAAAAATCATCCCCTTTTAGCTTGCCCAGAAACGCTTCCTGCAAGGCAGAGAGTACACCACCTTGACCATATAGAAACTGAACAGGTGGATGGCCCGCAGAGCTCTCAACCTGCACAGAGGCATCGTCATAGAGATCATAATGGAACGCAATCACCTGACCGGCACCCGTTATTGGCGCAGAGGCTGCTACATCTTTAGATTCAGTCGTTGTTGCCGTATCGACATTTTGGGAGGGTTGCTTTTCTGTCATGTGAATTATCGACTTGCTGGCGTCAATCTAACGGCTCTAGCAGCACGATGCCGCTAAAATAAAGGCCTCATGATAACAATTGCGCAGTTATTTCGCCCCGATTTTATGCTCTAGAAGATCAATTCATCTGCGTTTGACACAAAAAATGGCAGATCAATAGACAGATAGAACAGCAGATAGAACAGCAGACTTTTTGACCGTAAGAACAATAATGTAACTAACGACATGAACAATATGGACAACCAAATGACTAGCAAAAGGATTATCAAGCTACGTCCAGCTAATCGGCTTCGCATCTGGCTACTGCTACCGATACTAGTGGTGTTAACCGCTATCTCTGGTTGCAGCAACAGCAAGATATTTTTATCACCGCTTTACAACCGGCTTGATGATCAGATGCGCAACGAATTTAACAAACTTGGGGATTTTAATGATGATCAAGTTGATGCGTTTGAGCAGCGACTGGGCACGTACCATGTTTGGCACCGACAATCTGAACTACCACAGTATTCAGCTCTACTTCGTGAAATAGCAACCGCGGTGAAATCACGCAACACCTCTACTGAGCTAATTGGCGAGTGGATAGATAAAAGTGAAAAACACACAAAAGCGCTAAGAGAATGCCACCCGGTTAATTACTCTTACGACTTAATGCAAACACTTACCGACGATCAACTTAATTTTATTCAACGCCGCTTTGGACGAGAGCGTAAAAGAAATCGCGAGAAATATTTTTCGCAAACTCCAGAGCAACGCGTTGAACGACGCTACAACACTGTTATCAAATGGACTGGGCGGATTGATTTTGACTTTACCGACAAACAAAAGCTTATGCTTAAACAAACCTTGCAAGAACAAATTAGTTTACGCAGGGAATACTACAAATTATCTGATCGCTGGAATCGCAAATTATTTGTGTTAGCAAAGCGACAAAATTCGCCTACCTATACACGCGATATGGATGCGCATATTCAATCACTGTGGACATTACTAGAAGATGGCCATAGTAGTGAGTGGGAAACCAACCGTATACTTTGGCGGAAATTCGGATCGCAATTTGTCGATAGTATGACAGGCGATCAACGCACAAAAGCATCTATCTGGATGAATCGCTTAGCAAATACAATAGATTCTATCTCCAAAGACAAACCCTCGTTTAAAGTCACCGACGACCCAACACTGGGTTGCTTGGTAAACTAGGCTAGGCTAAAAGCCACCTCGCTACACTTTAATTAGGTCCTGTTGCTGATGCGCGCTAAATTGGTTCGCTATTGAGGGCACATCTCGCAAGGTACGCAAACGCGCAAACAAAAGCTGAGCTTCTGGGTAATGCCGCTTTAAATACGCCAACCATTGTTTGGTACGGTTACCCACATGTCGTGGGCTTTTACAATCGTGTTGTAAAAATTGTTCTTCTATTTCTCCCACCAATCGCTCCCAAGCCATCGGCGGTTGATCGACTGCATTGTTGGCAATGCGATTGGCTAAATCGGGGGCAGCTAAAGCACCTCGCCCTAACATGAGATGTTGACAGCCGCTTTGTTGTATTGCCTTATGGCTATCAGCCACTGTCCAGATCTCTCCATTGATATATAACTGCTTGGCTTGGTCGGCAACCACATTACTAACGCTAGCCCAGTATGCCGGTGGTTTGTAGCCATCAAATTTTGTTCGTGCATGGATGGCCAATTCCGCCGCACCTGCCGACCAGATTCCCCTGACGATCTGCTCCAATAGCTGGTCATCGTTATAGCCGATTCTTATTTTGACGCTCAGGGGCACGTCTGCCGGCATGGCATCTCTTACAGTGGCGACAATGGCCGCCACTCGCTCAGGCTCTTGCAGCAATACAGAGCCACCCATACTTTTATTCACGGTTTTGGCCGGGCAGCCAAAATTCAGATCCACTCCACGAGCGCCCAAACTGACCGCGCGTTGCGCGTTTAGCGCAAGCGCTTCGGGGTTACTACCCAAAAGCTGCACATATACCGGCACCCCAGATGCGGTTACGCCACCTGCATCCAGCTCAGGACACAAGCGCAAGAAAACACGCTTAGGCAGCAATACATCACTGACACGGATAAATTCGGTCACGCAGCGGCTGTAGCCGCCAAGCTTTGTCAAGCGTGCACGCATCGCAGCATCGATGACGCCTTCCATCGGAGCTAAGACAATTTTGCTTAGATGTGGTCTGATAGCGGTACTCATCTGCCTCGGTTATCCCAACCCCATGTTAGTCGGCAATATTATAAAAGTTCGCGTCGTTAGCAATGACGGCGTGGACGCGTATCTAGAGCATAAAAGTGGCGAACAATGGCGAATATCATCTGCAAAACTTGACGATGCCATGCCGCCTGGCAGCCCTCATGGCGGTCCTGATGCCGGAGTCGATATTGAGCTAGATGCCTTTATCTATACCGATAGCCAGGGGCAACCGGTTGCCACGCTCAAAACGCCGCTCGCAACCATTTACCAATGTGCCAATCTTAAAGTATCCAGCCTTGCAGAGGGTGGCGCATTTCTACAATGGGGCATAGAAAAGGAATTGTTACTACCATTCGCAGAACAACGACGACCATTGTTACCAGATCAGTACGAATGCGTCACCGTTTATATGGATAACTCAGGAAGATTGGCTGCCAGCAGCAAACTCGATTTACGATTACCAGATACGTCCGAGATCTTAAGATCAGGCCAAGAAGTGACGTTGCTTGTTTATCAAAAAACGGACTTAGGCTTTAAAGCCGTTATCAACAACCATGCCCGTGGTTTGCTTTTTAAGGATGAGGTATTCAAGCCCATCAAACCTGGGCAAACGGTGACTGGGTACATCAAGCGCATTCGCGAAGACGGCCGTTTCGATTTAACTCTGCAATCAAAAAATAACAAAAGCCGCCAAGCACTCACCGATATAATTCTTGAACACTTAGCGGCTGAAGGCGGCACTTCCACCTTGCACGACAAGAGCCCACCAGAAGATATATACGCTGCGTTCAATGTTAGCAAGAAGGATTTTAAACGAGCGCTTTCAACACTTTACAAACAACGAAAAATCAGCATAAACGCTGATTCCGTTTCGTTAAGCGACTAGGCGCAACCATGGCAATTCAATGGTTTCCGGGCCACATGCACAAAGCCCGCAAAGAAATGGCGAAGGTGCTCCCCGCTACCGATATTATTATCGAGCTACTGGATTCGCGCATTCCGTTTAGCAGCGAGAACCCGATGCTAAAAGAGCTTCGTGGCGACAAACCTTGCTTAAAGGTTCTCACCAAAGCAGACCTATCCGATGAAAGCATCACTGAGCAATGGGTTAAAGCCTTACGTACACCTACCATTGATGCCATGGCAATCACTACCGCAGATGCCGACACATCCAGCGTAGTAAAAGCCAGCATCAAGCAACTTGTTACAGGTAGTAAATCAAGAGTGAAACCATTTGTTGCGATGGTTGTAGGCATTCCTAATGTAGGTAAATCCACATTGATTAATCAGCTTGCTGGGCGCACCGCTGCCAAGACGGGCAACGAGCCTGCTATCACGAAAAGGCAGCAACCTATTTCATTGGGCGACAACTGGGTATTGCGCGATACACCCGGCGTGCTCTGGCCCAATGTAGAAAACAGGCATAGTGGTTATCGGCTCGCTGCTACTGGCGCAATAAAAGATACTGCTATGGATAGCGCTGACGTAGCTATCTATCTATTAGAATACATTATGCGCACCTACCCGCAGTTACTCTCTGATCGTTATCCTGTATCTCTGCCAATTGAAGATGGCGTAGAAGTATTGGAGATAATAGGTAAAAGCCGAGGCTGCCTTGGCGGCGGCGGGCTTGTAGATTTTGACCGAGCTGCCCGATTAGTGCTCACGGAGTTTAGAGCGGGCACCATTGGAGGAATTACTCTGGAAACACCCGAGATGCAAACCAAAGAACTTGAAGAAGTAGAAGTGCAACGCGCAAAAAAAGCTGAAAAGGAAGAACGCAAACGCGGTGGCAAGGGCCCCAGCCGATAATTTAGTTTTATAGTAAAACTTAACTACATGCCGAGCAATACTCCAATAAAAAACAATTCAGCAGAGCGGTTACCATTTACGGTTTACTTACTCTCGCTATGCAACGCATATCTATATATCGGTCAATCATTACTGATAACGGTTACCGCGTTGATCGGTATGCAGTTAGCGCCAGACAAACAGTTCGCCACCCTCCCCTTGGCGCTGCAGTTTTTCTCAATCATGTGTTTCAGCGTACCTGCATCATTGATCATGGGCCGCATTGGCCGTAAAAACGGCTTTATCCTAGCAGGGTGTATCGGTGTGTTTGGTGCATCACTTGCCTTGTGGTCTGTACTCAATGAATTCTTTGCCGGCTATTGCGCAGCCACTATTTGCTTCGGCATGTTTTCAGCTTTCGCAAACTACTATCGCTTTACGGCAGCAGAAGTTGCCACACCGGCCACCAAAAATGTTGCGATATCATTGGTTATGGCAGGTGGTGTGATCGCAGCTTTTATTGGCCCTAACATGGTCAACTGGAGCAGCGGTATATTTGAAGCTCGTCCGTTTGCCGGGCCATTCGCCGCTCTGATTGTGGTATTTACTATCGGCATTCTAACTATCAGCTTTGCAAAGCTACCGCGTGTTAAAAAAGAACAGCAAGCAAAGGGTGGCCGCCCGCTATCCGTTATTGCTCGCCAACCGCGCTTTATTGTAGCTGTCATATGCCAAGCCTTAGGTTATGCCACCATGAACCTAGTAATGACAGCAACGCCTCTTGCCATGCATATGCACACCTATGACATGAGTCAAACGGCATTTGTTATTCAATGGCATATTGTTGCCATGTTTGGCCCGTCCTTTTTTACAGGCAAACTGATCAATCGCTTTGGCATGAACGCGGTATTAATGACCGGTGTGGTTACAGGCTTTGCTTGCGTTCTACTCAATTTACACGGTCAATCCATGTCGCACTTTATCGCTGCACTCGTGTTACTGGGCATCAGCTGGAACTTTATGTTTGTTGGCGGCACCACACTACTGACCGACACCTACGAGCCTGCCGAAAAATCCCGTGCGCAAGCGGCTAACGATTTCATCGTATTTAGTACGGTCACACTTACCGCCTTAAGCGCCGGCGCTTTGTACCATCACTTCGGCTGGCGTGTGATCAACCTCAGTGTTTTGCCATTCCTTACTGTTGCATGCTTGGCAATCTGTTGGCTATGGGTGCAAAGAACCCCACAAGTTTACATGCCTTATAAGTAATAAAGTCGACTGACACACGTAATTTAGCTAAAGCAAGACAAGTAAGCACTTGAGATGTCGATAGCACTATCACAGTAGACGAGATCTGCACTTATAAAAGAAGCCATGTAGAGCTTCAAGCACGCCAAAATAACGAGGTACCGCCACCGCAAGGTGATTGGGTAAAAAATTATGAACTTGTCGAGTTTTAAATACTTAACAACTATCGCACTGTGTTCTTTACTCGGCGCATGCGCCAGCACTCAATCCCAATCCAATCAGAAATTAGAACAAAACGCAGCGTTACAGCGCTGGGTCAATTGCGTCGATCGCCAAACTGACGTTGGCTCCTCATCTGATGCTTTATTAAGAATTAACCTTTACTGTGAGGGGCATAAGCGCGATCTGCTAGCGGTCTATCCCGCTCACCTCGAGGACCAGATCAGCAACGTGTTAACTCAACGAGCTCAAAAACTTGCTGTCCAACAGGTCTCTGAACGTACGTCAGAAGCCATCCAAAGAGCCATTAGCGTTACCTTGAAGTAATCATTCGGGCAAATGCCCACATATTTTGCCGGCTTTGAACTTTTTGGCATTATCTGTGACAGAATTACGTTCATGACTAACATACAAAAATTCATAGGGCGTAATCCAATGTTCAAAAGGCACAACATAAGAAAGCAATTTCTCGTTATCGCAGTTGCCGCTGCAGCTAACATCGCAACACTTCCAGCTTTCGCAGAAACCGAACTCAAAACAGACGACGACAAAGTCAGCTACGGCCTCGGCATGATGATCAGCGACCGCGTTCTTTCTAACTACGGCGAAATCGATTACGATTTATTGCTTGAAGGAATCAAAGCACAAAATTCTGGTGGCCCAACACTAATTACCATTGAAGAAGCGCAAACGGTATTGCAAGCACAACAAGAACGTGAAGCCGCTGAGAAAGCTGCTGAAGCTGGAAAAGCTGGCGAAGCATACCTTGCAGCCAATGCTGCAAAAGAAGGCGTTACTGTTACAGACACTGGCCTGCAATACGAAATACTCACTCAGGGCGATGGCCCTAAACCAACGTTAGAAGACACAGTATCGGTTCATTACGTTGGCACTTTGTTAGATGGCCGCGAATTTGATAGCTCAGTGGCGCGCGGCGAGCCTGCTTCATTTCCACTTAAAGGTGTTATCCCAGGCTGGACTGAAGCATTGCAATTGATGAACGTTGGCAGTAAGCACCTGTTAACAATTCCATCTGACCTTGCTTACGGCGAAAGAGGCGCTGGCGAGCTCATCGGCCCAGGTGCAACATTGATTTTTGAAGTAGAACTACTAGAAATCAAACAGTAACTACTACTGCATAAACTAAAAAGGCGCGGCCAAAATATTTGTCCGCGCCTTTTTTTTCGACTCTTTTTTAGCTTTGTCTAAGTTTTATTTTTGAACCTTATTTAGTACCAAATATTCGATCGCCCGCATCGCCTAAACCCGGCACGATATAACCGTGTTCATTTAAGTGGGAATCAACTGCTGCGGTAACGATAGGAATATCAGGGTGCGCCTCATTAAATGCACGCACTCCCTCTGGTGCTGATATCAAACAAACAAAACGCATATTGACAGCTCCA
>CALGND010000013.1 GCA_937958675.1 uncultured Granulosicoccaceae bacterium | reverse complement strand
CTTGGACCGCTATGACATGATGGTTTGGTTTGGCATTCTTGTGGCGGTGAATCTGCAAACGGCTTGGCTTTCGCCACCGGTTGCGCTATCTGCTTATTTCTTGAAGGGCGTAGTGCCCGATTGGGATTTGAAAGACATCTACCTTGGCATGATGCAGTTCATGTTGGTACAGCTGGTGGGCTTGATTCTGATCTTCGCATTCCCGCAGCTTGTATTGTGGCTGCCGAAGGTTATGGGAGGGTAGGGGTAAAGTTGCAGCGAAAGAAAACAACCCAGAATCGTATCTGGGTTGCTTTTTTGGTTTGTACCTTTATCTCCGCTTCTTCACTGCGCGAATCAACCCCCATTGATGTTCCCCGGAAGTCACGTGCGCAATTTTCGCCTCACGGCTTTTGATCAGTAAAGCCCGCTCTTCTGCAGAAATAGGCAATTGTGATATTGATTGTTTTTCACTGTTTAGTATGTCCAAGAACGCGCCACTCATATTTTTACTTTCAAGTAAAGACAAGCCGGCTTTTCTCACAAGCGTTGCGTACTCATCCACCATACGTAGGTGATATCCGCGTTCACTAACATAGTGACTAAATGCCGACGTCCAAGGCTTAGGCCCGCAACCGTAGTCGGTAAATAGTAACTGGCCATTTGGCTTTAGCGCACGAGCGATTACTGTAAAAAGTTTTTCTTTGTCCTCTACGTGCAGAAACGCATCACGACTATAAATTGCATCGTATCGATTAATGCTGTTGATTTTCAGGCAGTCTTTCAACTCAAAGCTCACTGACTCTGCTAGCCCGTATGCGCGCTTTCGCAGCTGAGCTTGTTCTATCATGTTAACGGACAAGTCCACACCATCGACTCGCAGTCCAAACCTTCTCGCCATCATGAACGCGCTACCGCCCAGACCACTGCCAGCATCTAGTACATGTGCGCCGCGTGGCAATTGCATTGATTCGATGAGTTTTGCAGCCATCTCTGCGCCACCGGGGCTGACAAAGTCTTTGCCGTAGATCAGCTCATACTGCGCAATGGCATCCAGTGCATATTGATTTTCGTCAAGCATTCATGACACCGTCTACCACGTCTACATCACTATCGTTCATCAACGTGGCAATATTGTTGTCAACCGGCTGATCAGTTACAACAATATCGATGCTGTTGCATTCCGCTAACTGAATTGGTCCACGATGTCCGAACTTACTGCTGTCAGCAGCGATGATCTTGGTTTGTGCGCGACTCATTGCCACACGTGACAATGTAGCCTCTTGTAAATCGTGCAACATAAAGCCAGCCTCGGCATTGATTGCACCAACTGACAATATTGCGTATTGCGTATTGAATTGTTTGATGAAATCAATCGCGCGATCTCCAAATGCACCGCCGTCATGTGGCCGCAGCTCACCTGCCGCCATGAAAACACGATTGTTGTTTCTAGTCGATAGTGTATGGGCAACACCAACGGAGTTGGTCACCACGAACAGATTTTGGTGATTCTTTAATGCCATAGCTACGTAGGCCGTGGTGGAGCCAACATCGAGAAATAAGGAATCGCCATCAGAAATCATGTCGGCGACCCGTGCGGCAATAGCTTTCTTATGCGACGCATTGACATTCATGCGTTGATGAAAGGGTGCTTCGGTCATTGCGTCAACTAGCTGTACGCCACCATGCACTTTCCTAATAAGGCCACTGATCTCTAGGCCACGAACGTTGCGTCGCACGGTTTGTTCTGACACTTGTAGGCGATCCGCCAGAAAGCGAACTCGGCAGGACCCGCCAGAGAGGCGCAATTGCGCCAGGATTTCGAGTTCACGGTGGGTATTGCGCTGAGTATCAGCTTCATCCGTGGCAGTTGCGGTCAGGGCTGTCATGCGATTCGCCATGCTGGTTGAGTTGTCATCTGAATCATATCCAGAGGTGAAGTGAAAAAACAACAAAAAACAACATTTTTGTTTGTTTATGTTGATTTAAATTGACAATCAGGGCGGGTTGGGAAATGATGACAGCGCGACTGATCGACTTGAAAGATGAACTTAAAGGGAGAACAGAATGAAAAAACTATTGAGCAGCGCCATATTAATTGCTGCAACTAGTTCCTTGTACATTGCACCCGCACAGGCGGAAGTTGAATCCAAAGACCCAATAAAACTGACTCTACACGACTGGACCGGTCAGTTGATTACGACAAATATCATGGCCGAGGTGCTAAAAGAGGCTGGGTATAACATCGAGTTGGTGCAAGCCGATTACATTGCCCAGTTTGCCGGGCTCAAAACTGGGGACCTACATGTTGCGATGGAAATGTGGGAAACCACCGGGCGCGATGCAATGGATGAGGCTACCGCAACAGGCAATGTTGAA
The DNA here is from genome assembly GCA_937958675.1 of uncultured Granulosicoccaceae bacterium. Classification (GTDB taxonomy): domain Bacteria; phylum Pseudomonadota; class Gammaproteobacteria; order Granulosicoccales; family Granulosicoccaceae; genus Granulosicoccus. The sequence goes on along the minus strand of CALGND010000013.1, from coordinate 57,377 downwards.
AATGTGGGTGAGACTGGTATGCAGGCCATCGAAGATTGGTGGTACCCACTGTACATGAAGGAGAAATGTCCGGGCTTGCCAGATTGGCAGGCACTCAACGATTGTGCTGAAGAATTTGCCACAACAGAAACAGCACCCAATGGACGTTACCTTGGTGGCCCGGTTACTTGGGGTGGTTTTGACGACGAACGTGTCGAAGCATTAGAGATGGATTTTGAAGTTGTGCACGCTGGCACCGATGCGGCATTGTTTGCAGAGCTTGAATCTGCCTATCAACGTAAAGCGCCCATTGTTCTGTGGGTATATTCACCGCATTGGGCACCGAGTAAATACGAAGGTGAGTTTGTTGAGTTTCCACCGTATTCTAAAGAATGTTACAACGATCCAGCAGCGGGCTCCAATACGTCTGCCTTGTACGATTGTGGCAAGCCACGCGGACCAATATGGAAAGTGGCTTGGAGCGGTGTTAAAGATAAGTGGCCCGGTGCACACAAGCTCATTGATGGTTTTACGATAGATAACGATGAGATGGGAGCAATGGTTGCAGCTGTTGACCTTGAGAACGAAACGGTTGAAGACGTGGTTGCCGCATGGATGAAAGATAACGAGGCTCGTTGGTCTACTTGGGGTGAGTAATTAACCGTCCGTTATGTCTGATGCAAAGCTTGCTTGTCGCGATGTATGGAAGTTATATGGCCCGAGTGCAAAGCAACTACTAGAACGCAACCCCGAACCTGATCTGGCGGATGTGTTGGAGGCGGGCTTAGTGCCTGCAGTTAGGGCTGCGAATCTGCAAGTTCATAGTGGCGAGATATTCGTCATTATGGGCTTGTCTGGTTCGGGTAAATCCACGCTGGTACGTTGCATGTCGCGTCTGATTGAGCCAACACAGGGCGAGCTTATCTTTGAGGGCCAGGATTTGCTCGGTGCATCCAAGGCGCAGATGATCGACATCCGCCGACATAAAATGGGCATGGTGTTTCAGCACTTTGCGCTTTTGCCGCATTTAAGCGTATTGGAGAATGTCGCCTTTCCACTGGATATTCAAGGCCAGAACAAACAACAGCGTGAAGCGCGAGCCCGCGAAATTATCGAGCTAGTGGGTTTGGCAGGACGTGAAGACTACTTACCGCATGAACTATCTGGCGGGCAGCAACAACGTGTTGGCATAGCCCGCTCTCTTGCAGTGGAGCCTGAGATCTGGTTTTTAGATGAGCCGTTTTCTGCATTAGATCCTTTGATCCGACGAGAGATGCAAGACGAATTTCTTCGTCTACAAGCAAAGCTTAAAAAATCCATCGTTTTTATTACACACGATTTTGACGAAGCTATTCGATTGGCGGATCGTATTGCTATCATGAAAGAAGGCGCTATTGTTCAGATTGCAAGCCCGGAAGAATTAGTGCTGAACCCTGCAACAGACTATGTTGCCGAGTTTACGCGATACGTTCCGCGCGACAAAGTCATTTCGGTCGGTTCGATTATGCAGGCCAATGGATCAGCGCAGTATGGTGCTGATTCTGGTGCGAGCGTATCGGTTCGCAGTATGGATAAAATAGCGGATATATCGGCAACCGTATTTGATGCGGAGCACCCATTAAACGTAGTTGATGATAATGGCGTAAAGGTGGGGAGCATTGATCGCGCGGCTATTGTTGACTTTCTTGTGTCTAGTTCACGGCATCAGCAGTAGCGCCAGTGTCTACCGTCAATGCCGCCATTAACAACAGCACTCCGCCAGCATCTTTCGCTCGTGGCTACAGTTATCGTTTGTGCTGGTTGCTTATTGCTCTGGCTACCTTCTATTTATCGAGCAATGCAAAAGCCATAGCAAAATCACTCGATATGCGCTGGTTGGTCAAGTACCCCAGTGCGTGGAAGCTTCCGATTAAAGATCATATCTCTGCATTCATGCAGTGGTTGGTCGAAGTTGCGCATTTTGGATTTTTTAGCTTTACCGATTTAACTCGGGGTATTTCGTGGTTGATCGAACAACCCTACAATCTCGCCTTATCTTTATTTTCTACCGGCTTGTTAAGTGGTGTGGGCAGTGATGCAATCCAGTTATTGCCACCGTTAAGTTGGATTGCGGTTGTGCTCGCTGTTATTGCCTTGGGTCATTATGCGAAGGATTGGTGGCTTGCTGCTTTGTGTGGTTCAGCTTTTGTGTATCTGGCGGTATTTGGACAATGGAATAGTGCAATGGTCACGCTGGCATCAATTGCTATTGCCGTACCAATGGGAGTCGCACTAGGTTTATTACTTGGTATTGCAATTTTCCGGCATGCCTGGGTTGATCGAGTGATGTCGCCGGTGCTGGACCTTATGCAAACCATTCCAGTTTTTGCCTACCTGGTCCCCATTCTTTTTATGTTCGGTTTTGGTCCTGTATCCGCCTTGATTGCAACCATCATCTACGCGATGCCGCCGATGGTTCGCATGACGGCGCTGGCACTGCGCGGTGTGAACGATGAGGTGCGCGACCTTGGCGTTATGGTGGGTTGCACCGATCGGCAATTATTGTGGCGTGTACTGATTCCGGTGGCCAGACCTGGGCTTATGGTTGGTGTTAATCAAGTCATCATGCTATCGCTTAACATGGTCATTATTGCGTCGATGATCGGTGCGGGTGGATTAGGATACGATGTATTAACCTCCTTACGTAAACTTGATATTGGTGGCGGTATTGAAGCAGGTATTGCCATTGTAGTACTGGCTGTTGCGCTCGATCGATTGAGCCAGGCGATAGTAGACAGGCAAGGCAGTGAGCGCAGAAGTTCTGCGATAACTGTCGATCAACATTTCTTGCGTCGTTATCCGAGGCTTGTAATGGTGTTGGTGGTTGCCGTGCTGCTGAGTTTACTTGGAGTGGTGTCGCCTTTCTTTCAAGCGTACCCTGAGTCTGCGCAGATCACTACTGGGCAGTTTTGGCAGGATAAAGTCAGCTTTATCAATATCAATTATTTTGATGACCTTGAAGTGTTCAAGGATGCAGTATTGATCTGGTTTTTGTTACCTATCAAACGATTCCTGCTCGGTATTCCTTGGCCGTGGGGTTTGGTACTGATTACATTGATTGCTGCGCATTTTGGTGGCTGGCGTTTGGCTTTTCTGACGTTTTTATTGTCTGGGTTTATTGTGGTCAACGGTTTGTGGCTGAAGGCCATGACAACTGTGTATCTGTGTGGTGCATCCGTGATCATCGCATCGCTTATCGGCATACCGCTGGGTATATGGGCGGCATTGAATAAAACAGCGGGGCGCATCATTGGTGTTTTCATCGACACCTTACAAACGCTGCCGAGTTTTGTTTATCTTATACCGGTTGTTATGCTGTTTAGAGTGGGTGATTTTACGGCTATGATTGCGGTGGTGTTATATGCGCTAGCACCGGCAGTGCGCTATGCCGCTCATGGCATACGCAGCATAGATCCACAATTAATAGAGGCTGGTACGGTCAGCGGTTGCACACCACGGCAATTGCTCACACGAATACGCTTGCCTCTGGCTTATCCCGAAATCCTCATGGGTATTAATCAAACCATTATGCTGGCCTTGTCGATGTTGGTTATCACTGCCTTGGTGGGCACGCGCGATCTTGGGCAAGAGGTGTACATTGCGCTGACCAAAGCCGATGTCGGTCGAGGCATTGTTGCCGGGCTCAGCGTGGCATTTATAGCCATTATTGCCGATCGCATTATCGTTGCTGGGGCGCGTCGCGCTCGACAACGTTATGCACCTTCAACTTTGAATCAATAGGCTCGGAACCGTCATGGATAATGAGAAATTCATACGTGCACTTTCTTGCTGGCAATCCGAAATAGAGATGGTGCCGCTCGAAGGGGGTATTACCAATCACAACTTTTTGGTGACCGAGCAGGGCAGTGATTCAGCTAGGCAATTTGTTGTGCGGCTCGGTCATGATATACCGGTTCATCATATTCTTCGCTTTAATGAGATAGCTGCATCAAATGCGGCGCATGCCGCTGGCTTATCGCCCGCAATACGTCATCACGAGCCAGGTGCGCTGGTCATGGACTATGTGCCATCAACTGCGTTAACACCTGAGCTGGTGCGCAACGACACCATGCTCGAGCGATTGGTGCCATTAATCCAATCTTGTCACCGCGACGTGCCCAATTTTTTGCGTGGTGCATCGGTGGTGTTCTGGGTGTTCCATGTTGTGCGTGACTACGCCGGTTCGCTAAAAGATGTTGACAGCCCGCATCTGGATAAGCTACCCGCACTGCTTAAAGCTGCAAACGTTTTGGAGGCAGCGGCATCGCCCTATGAAATAGTATTTGGCCATAACGATTTGCTTGCGGCTAATTTGCTTGATGATGGCAAAAGGCTGTGGTTGATCGATTGGGAATACGGTGGTTTTAATTCGCCTCTGTTTGATCTTGGTGGCTTGGCGTCAAACAATGAGATCAGTGAGAAACAAGAGCGTTGGTTACTCGATGCATACTATGAAACTGATGTAAAAGATGAGCTATGGAGACGCTACCAGGCAATGAAAACTGCATCCCTCTTGCGTGAAACCTTGTGGAGCATGATATCGGAAGTGCATGCCACCGTAAATTTTGACTATGCCGAATACACAAAAAGCAATCTGCAAAATTTTGAAGCCAGTTACGCTAATTTTAAAAGGGTGTATCAATGATGGCTAATGAGCTTCCGTCCTCGAGTCGAATCATCGTCATCGGTGGCGGCATCATTGGTTGTTCAACCGCTTACCACCTGGCCAAGGCAGGTTGTGAGGTGCTGCTGCTGGAACAAAACAAACTAACTTCGGGTAGTACCTTTCATGCTGCCGGGCTAGTTGGACAGCTACGATCCAATGCCAATATCACGCAACTGCTGGGCTATTCGGTTGATTTGTACAACACCATCGAAGCGGAAACAGGCTTGGGAACAGGATGGAAAATGAACGGAGGGTTGCGCCTGGCCTGTAATGAAGATCGCTGGACGGAAGTCAAACGACAAGCAACAACTGCGCATTCGTTTGGCTTGGATATGCAGCTACTCACCCCTGCTGAAGCATTAGAGCTCTGGCCGCTGATGAACATTGATGATGTGATTGGTGCTGCCTTTCTACCCACCGATGGTCAGGCCAACCCATCGGATATCACCCAGGCTCTTGCCAAAGGTGCGCGTATGTCTGGCGCATTAATTGTTGAGGATGTGTCTGTAACTGATATTGAATTTCAGGACGGTGTGATCAAGGGTGTAGTTGCTCAGCCTAATCAATCTGATGCCGATGCTGTTCGTATTGAATGCGAAAAAATTGTGGTCTGCGCTGGCCAGTGGACACGCGAGTTTGCTGGTCGCTTCGGTGTAAGCGTGCCGCTGGTATCAGTGCAACATCAATACATGTTGACGGAACAAATCGAGGGAGTGACTGACTCCTTGCCAACATTACGCGATCCTGATCGATTGACCTACTACAAAGAAGAAGTTGGTGGATTAGTAATGGGAGGTTATGAGCCCAATCCAGTGCCGTGGGCTGTAAACGGAATTCCAGATAACTTTCATTACACGTTGCTTGACTCGGATTTTAACCACTTCGAACCCATGCTAGAGCTCTCCTTAGGACGCGTACCTGTATTAAACGATGTGGGTATCAAGCAACTGACCAACGGCCCAGAAAGTTTCACACCCGACGGAAATTTTATTTTGGGTGAAGCTCCGGAGCTTGGAAATTTCTATGTGGGTGCTGGTTTCAATGCGTTTGGTATTGCATCTGGGGGAGGGGCTGGCATGGCGTTGGCTGAATGGGTGCGTAATGGTGAACCACCATATGATTTGTGGAGCGTGGATATACGTCGGTTCGGCAAGCCTCACCAGGATACCGACTGGGTAAGGTCTAGAACATTGGAAGCTTATTCAAAACACTATACGATGGCTTGGCCAAACGAGGAGCACGCATCGGGCAGGCCCTGTCGCCGCTCGCCACTGTATGCAAGATTGAAACAGCAGGGTGCCTGCTTTGGCGAAAAGCTGGGTTGGGAGCGTCCGAATTGGTTTGCTGATGAAAGCCTGGGCGAATCCCCCAAGGATGTATACAGTTTCGAGATTCCTAATTGGCATGCGGCTGTTGCAAGGGAGCATCGCGCGGTACGAGAAGCTGCGGTGCTGATTGATCAAACATCCTTTGCTAAGTTTGTGCTTAAAGGACCAGATGCTTGCCAGGCGCTTGGCTGGATTGCAGCGAATGATATCGATAAACCCGTTGGTAGTATCGTCTATACACAAATGCTTGATGACAATGGTGGCATTCAGTGTGATGTGTCGGTGGTCCGAACATCAGCGAATGAATTTTATATTGTGACTGGTACCGGATTTGCGACGCACGATTATCACTGGATTGAAAGTAATATTCCCGATGGGCTGAATGCGCAACTGTTCGATGTGACTTCGGCTACTAGCGTGCTTTCGTTGATGGGGCCTGCATCACGTGACATATTATCGAAGCTTACAAACGATAGTGTGTCTAAGGCGCACTTTCCGTTTGGGCAAGTTCGAACAATAGGCATAGCAGGTTGTCCGGTCAATGCACTGCGTATTACCTATGTAGGTGAGCTTGGTTGGGAGTTGCATGTGCCTGCTGAGTATGCGCAAACAATTTATGATGCCTTGATGTTGGCTGGTGAGCCACTTGGATTGCGAAATGCAGGTTATCGAACCATTGAATCCTGTCGATTGGAAAAGGGTTATCGTGCCTGGGGGGCGGATATCGGGCCGGATCATACGCCTATAGAAGCTGGGCTTGGCTGGGCGGTAAAGCTAAATCGATCGAACACACCTTTCAAAGGTGCCGATGCCATCGCCAAGCAATTACGCGATGGCGTAAAAAAACGACTGGCTACTTTTACTGTAAACGACCCTACTGTTGTGTTGCTCGGACGAGAAACTATTTTTAGAAACGGACGAAGAGCGGGTTGGTTGAGTAGTGGCGGTTTTGGGCATCACATTGATAAGGCTATCGGCCTTGGCTATATCAGGGACTCGGCTGGCGTCACCGATGAATATATTATGCAGGGAAGCTATCAACTCGAAGTCGCTACACAATTGGTTGATTGCGAAGTGCATTTAAAACCGTTGTACGATGCTGACATGACACGGGTGAAGAGTTGAATTAACAGTGTGGGGTAGAATGAATGGACAGTAAAAATTGGACAGATGAGGATCGCGCCCCTGCGCAGGTGCTCGCAGCATTGCGTGAACTGTCGCACCTGAAATCCGTAACAGCTGATGAATATACCGCTACACGGCAAGGTGGGCTGACCAATCTGGTATTCAAGATCGAGTTTCATGGAAGTAGACGTTCGGAACCGCCATTGATCGTACGATTACCAGGTGAAGGCACAGAGGACTATATCGATAGAAAAGTGGAAGCTCACAACGCAGGTGTTGCCGCGAGAGCCGGAGTATCAGCCGAGGTGTTGTATACGAATCCAGAGAGCGGTGTGATGGTTTCGCATTGCATTCCAAACATTGTAACCATGACTCCTGAATTATTTTTAAGTCGCAGTGGTTCTGTTGCAAGAGCAGGCGAGGCGCTACATAAGTTGCATTCAGCGGGCGAACAATTTGAATTCCGCTTTGAGTTGTTTTCAATGATTGAAGAGTATCTTGGCATTTTGTCCACTAAAGACATTGAGTTGCCCGCTGGTTATCACGATATTGTGCAGCGTGCACAGCCTGTAAAAAAGGTCTTGGCAAACAACCCGGTTGCGCTCACCCCCTGCCATTGCGATCCTTTGTGCGAGAACTTTCTCGACGATGGTGCCGTTATGTGGATTGTGGATTGGGAGTATTCCGGTATGAACGACCCGTACTGGGATCTGGGTGATCTGGCGGTTGAAGGAAACTTCAGTGCGTCGCAAACGCATGAATTGGTCCGTGCTTATTGTGGCAAAGAGCCGCAGCAATCCGAAATAGCTCGCGTCACTATATATAAAGCCATGTGCGATTTGCTATGGACTCTTTGGGGCTTGATTCAACATGCTGACAATAATCCAGCTGACGATTTCTGGGCTTATTCGATCGGGCGCTTTGAACGTTGTAAAGTTCTAATATTAAGTACAGAGTTTGATGAGTGTCTTGAGGCTGTTGCTCAATCTAGCTAATCTGGTATTTTTCTTTTTGGAAGGAGCCATGCATCGAGCTTAATATGGCTTTTTCCCACAGCTTGTACTGTTAACGTTTACCGAACACAATAGGGTCTTCATCAAATTCTCCCGTCCACTGAGGGATCTTGTGCATTACGCTTATAAACAGTTCGCTCTCTAGTCCTTTAGCTAGCCACTGTTGTAACTTTGGCAAAGTTAGGGCATTGAACTGTTTGGGATTGACCATAGAAAATTGCCTTATAAACGGCAATATCGCCGCGTCTGGAAAACGAAACTGACTTCCTCCTAAGTAGGGCGAGTGGGAGAGAGCGCACTCGAGTTTTTCCAGAAAAGGCATGGCCTGTTCTAAGTAATAGGTCTGTGGGTGATCTGGGTGTCGGTCGCTGTATTTGTACTTGTCTAGTTGGTCTTTAAACTCAAAATCGTTTTGACTGATGAGTGAATTGATTTCATCGACGCTCAATGCCTCAATGGTTAGCCAGTTTCGAGCGTTCTGTAAGTGCCTCGACTGATTTTCACTCATTGCCCAGTGCATGATATCGATGCTTTCATCGATGGTGCGAGAGTTTTTTATTGTGGCATTGCTATTCGCAGCGATTCCTGTTGCGTTGTTGTTTTCGGCTGGCAGCACGAGTACAGGCACCGTGCCCTTGCTCGATACGTCGAGCATTTGCGTAGGTTTTTCCTTTAGCACGACTTCGCGAATTATGCATTGTGCACCGCAGTGCATTAGCGCCATGCGTGCACGCATGGCGTATGGGCAACGTCTAAACGAATATAAAATGGGCAATGTCATTCTGGTATTTTACCAGTAGGCGCAGGGCGTGCGCTGTCGCTACAATTCAGTTTCCGAATCCAGCGCTTGCCTGATGTGCGCAGAGAGTTTCGATTTGTTATACGGCTTTTTTAAGAGCTTGTATTGCGAAGTAGATCGTTTAACACCACTATTGTCGACAAACTCATCATTCCTGTTGGAATATCCGCTGCTCATCAATATTTTCAGGGAGGGGTACAATTTCTGCGCCGATAAAGCCAGTTCGTAACCATCCATCTCGCCCGGCATGATGACATCAGCAAACAACAGGTCAATCGTGTCGTTTGATTTGAGTATGTTCAGAGCCTGTTTGCTATTGTTAGCCTGAACGGTCTTGTAGCCAAGGTCATGAAGGTTTGATGTGGCAATATCTACAAGTGCTTGCTCATCATCAACTACTAGAATGGTTTCGCGTCCGTGCTGAAAGCGGGTGTGTTGGCCAAAAGCCACATCCTCACTAGATGCATCGTTGTCGATATGTTCAATTACTCGTGGCAAATATAGATTTACGCTCGTTCCTTTGCCCGGCTCGGACAGAATATTCATATGGCCCCCGGAACGTTTTACGAATCCGTATACCATACTCAGGCCCAAGCCTGTTCCCTTACCTGTTTTTTTCGTCGTAAAAAATGGCTCTGTGCATTTGATGCAAATATCTGAAGTCATCCCCTGGCCGTTATCGTTAACAGAGAGCATAACGAACTCACCAGTCGTTGCCAAAGGGTGGTCGCGAACGTACTCTTCGTCAATAGACACATTACTTGTTTTTATAGTAATGGCGCCGCCAGCAGGCATAGCGTCACGCGCATTGAGTGAGAGATTGAGAATCGTATCCTCTAACTCGCCAGGGTCTATCTTGACTGACCAAAGGTTTTCGTTTAGTTGCATGTTGATTTTGATCGAAACAGTCAGGGATTTTGTAATCAGCGATTCCATTCCGCTGATAAACTTGTTCAGCGAAACAATCATCTGAGTGCCTGCTGATGTTCGCGCAAAACCAAGAAGGTTTCTTGTCAGTTCGGCGCCTCGACTGGCGCCTTTGTACGCCGATTCAACACACATGCGAGCGTGTTCATCGTGCTTAACGTAAGGTTCTAAAATCTCCAAATTACCCATTATAATGCCAAGGATATTATTGAAATCGTGGGCAATCCCGCCTGTCAGCTGTCCTATAGCATCCATCTTCTGCGATCGGCGTAGGGATTCTTCCAGTAGCTTGCGATCGGTAATATCAGTCACAATCGCCCCAAGACCATCGACATCGCCTTCGTCGTTAAATACTGGAAATTTTATTGTGAGCAAAGTATGTTCACGATCATCATTGGCTAGCATGGCCAATTCTTCGCGCTCATTGGCTTTGCCCGAATTCAGCACGAACAGGTCTTGTTGGCGGGTGGATTCCCCCAGTTCGGAGTCATGGATATCGGTTGGCAGTAAGCCAATGAGTTCTTCGTTCTTAACGTCGAATATCTTCTCAAACTGCTTGTTTATTCTGAGATAGCGTCCTTCACGGTCTTTCAGGTAAACCTCGACCGGCGCATTGTTCAGTATTGCATCAAGTTGCTGCTTGTAGACTAGGAGTTCTTTGTTGGTTTCCTGGAGTTCCTCTAGCTCTTGTTGGAGGCGCAGGTTCTCGTGTCTAAGATTCTGGGAGTCGTGTTGCTCTTCTTGCTCTTCCATCTGATAAGTCTATTGAAATTTGATTGCAAGCCTGCTCTCAGCGCTTGTGAATAAATAAGCTCAATGGCAATTGCTTTTCACCAGTGAATTAGGTGAAACATAACATAGAAGCACTGCGATAAGCGTTTACGCGCTCGTGTCAACTTTTTATATTTGGAACCTAACATTGCTATTGTAGGAAATGTTGTTCAGCTAGTGTCTGCAGTATAATTCCAGAAATAGCGCTTGGTTTAGTTGATACTAAGGTATCGTCAGTTAATTAAGCATTTAAGCCTTTCATGCCCTCGGCAGTGTAACGATCGCCACTGATGGCATCGCGGTTAAATACTTTATCTAACTCGGCTTTATCAGACGCAGTTAGAATGACCTTTGTTGAATCCATGTTTTCGTTCAAGTACTGCTTTCTGCGGGTACCAGGGATAGGAATGATGTCGGGCCCTTGGTCTAGAAGCCAAGCAAGCGACACCTGGCCCACCGTGCAATTGTGCTGGGATGCAATGGCTTTCACTGAATCAAGAAGACGCGAATTGCGCTCAAGGTTGTCTTTGAGGAATCGTGGGTTGGAGGTTCGAAAGTCGCCTTCTGCAAGGGCTTTGGTATCAGACAGCTTACCAGTTAGGAATCCGCGCCCCAGTGGACTGTAAGCAACAAATGCCGTATTTTGATCTCGGCATGCAGATAAAATGCCTTCCTCGGGTTCACGCGACCACAATGAGTATTCAGTTTGCAGCGCCGCCACATCGTGAACAGCATGGGCACGCTTAAGCGTTTTTTCCGACGCTTCGCATAGGCCATAGCTTTTAATTTTCCCCTCTGTAATTAGGTCTGCCAACGCGCCAACGGATTCCTCGATTGGCACGCTGGGGTTGAGGCGATGCAAGTAGTACAGATCGATTACATCAGTGCCAAGCCTTTTCAATGAAGCCTCGCAAGCGGTACGAATATAAGCTGGGCTGGTATCGATACTACGCTCGTATTTGCCTTTTTCACGAACAATGCCGCACTTCGTCGCAATCACAATTTTCTCACGCTTAGCCTTGGCGAAGCGTCCGAGGAGTTCTTCATTGTGGCCAAAGCCGTAGGTGTCGGCTGAGTCATACATCGTCACACCGAGTTCGAGTGCATGCTCGAGCGTTGCAAGGGATTCGTTGTCGTCTGATGGGCCATAAAATTCCGACATGCCCATACAGCCAAGCCCGAGAGCAGACACTTCGATATTGCTATTTCCAAGAGTGCGCTTAGTCATTAGTTTTTCGTTTGCAGCTGATTCAATCTCTACCATAACATCATCAAACGAGCGCTTTGAGGTGAAATGTGGATGGGCACTAGCTAATACCAAGCTGGTAATCGCCTGAATGTCTGTGCCAAAAAAACTATCAATTGTGTCGGATGACTTCTCACTCCGGCATAAAATTGAAGCAGACGAGCAACCTTTAATGAAGAAGATGCGCTAATAGCCGAAATACCACAATACGTGATGAAAACAGACGATTAAATTGGAATCAGCAAGAAAACAAATTGTTGAAGTTGAGAATGCGGAGAGTGTCACACTTTTTTCTGTGGACAAACGTTCCGCTGAGGAACAAGTAGCCCCGGTTGGGAATGGATTGCCCAAGGTTCATCTGACCCAGACTGTATACACTCGCTATGTAAAGACGGCTATCGATCGTGCTATTGCCCTGTGTGCGCTATTGGTCTTCTCGATCCCTATGCTTGTAGTGGGTGTGTTGGTCTTAATGTCTATGGGCAGCCCCATTTTATTTCAGCAACGCAGAATAGGGTTGAATGGCAAAGCATTTAATGTCCTGAAGTTTCGCACGATGGGGCAAGACAGGCGCTTGAAAGATATGATTGTTCAACACGATGATCGGATCACCCACAAATCTGACAAGGACCCACGCCATACGCGAGTGGGGAAAATTCTTCGTCAATACAGTCTCGACGAACTCCCGCAATTGATTAATGTTCTTCGTGGTGAAATGAGTATTGTAGGACCGCGTCCAGAGCTTGAAAGCGTTGTGAACGAAAAGTACCCAGAGAACCTTCATCAACGACATCTTGTTCGGCCCGGTTTAACCGGTTTATGGCAGATTTCTGCGCGAGGTGATGGCCCGATGCATGAAAATGGAGAATGGGATTTAAAGTACGTTGAACAGATTTCGTTTTTGACTGATATCGCCATTATCTTTAAAACACCGTTGGTTGTGTTTGGTCGCAACAAAGGCGCGTAGATAGGGTCAGAGCATTTTTTTCCTCAAGCGATTGAGGAACAACTTAAACTGATCGCCTGTTTCCAATTCATATACTGTTTCCTCACTGCCTTGCTTACGCAGGTATGCTCGCTTAAAGTCTACTTCGTACCAACTAAATGTGTCCGCGTTAACCGAGATGGCAACACAGGCTAATATTGCATTGCCGGAAACGTTTACTGACGAATACTCATTAGTAGGCAATACGCTGTCGATCGCTCCACTGTGAAATGGAACCTGAAAGATCGATTCCGAGTACTTTGGGTATTGTCCTTGTGCAATGGCGTGACCATAAGCCATATGTGTTGGCACCGACATTACTAATTAGTAGCCAATCTCCTTCATTGATTAGTGGCAATTCAATATCTCGAGCAAGATAGTCACCTGCAAAACATAGAGGGCCAGCTACGTTGTAGCGTTGATCAGGTCCAGATTTTTCAGATCCATCAGGGTTAAGCACCTTAAACGCTAGTGGGGCAGCCGGTGCATAAACATGTCGGGTAAATAAATCAGCGCCTAGGTGCACAAAAATATTTGGCACTGAACCTTCACCAACATACTCCACTCTTGTTAAGGCATATCCTGCAGCGCGATGTGTCCATTGTCCGAATTCGGTTCGCAAAAGATGGCTTGGATAATTGGCTGCTAGCTCCGTTACTTGCGCTGCGTAGCTGCGCATCATGGGTTGTTCAAGTTCAGGCTCTGCAGGCAGGCCACCGCCAATGTTAATGGTGTTGATGCGCCAATCGTTGTTATGTGAAGCGCGATGTGCATCTATTGCTTCGGCCAGTTCAAAAAGGCGGCGGATCGCTTTTAATTGCACTGCCAAATCACTCATTTGCGAGCCACTGTGCATATGTAGTGCTGTAATGGGGTGTTTCAGACAGGCGGCCAAAATATCTGCTTCTGCGGCCAGTGGTACGCCGAATTTACTTTCATCGGTGCTCACCGCATACATCTCGGGTGCGCCAGTATCAATGCCCGGGTTAATGCGCAAGCCTAACTGGCAGTTAAGGCTAGTTGGGTAACGCTGCAATTCGCTTAGCATGTTGGCGTTAATCTGCATACCGGGGTAGCTTGAGCACTGCTCAATTTCATTCCGCGTTTTTACCGGAGAGTCGAAGACGATTTGCTTCGGTGTGGCTCCGGCACTGAGCGCCAGGTCCACCTCTTCAATTGAAGCCGCTTCCAGATCGAATCCGTGTGCCAGAATCGTTGCTAACACCTGTTTGTGCGGATTCGTTTTGATTGCCACTGCGTGCCGCGTTCCTTCAGGAAATACTTGGGCGAGTAAGTCCAGTTGTTGCTTCAGCGCGCGTACATCGGTAATCAGTAGTGCGGTATCTTCGGAGCCCGCTGCTGCGATTATCTGCGGCAGACTATTATTAATTGAGTACGAATGGTTCAAGCGTATTCCTGTGATCATGATTTACCGCTAAGAATAGCATTGAGTGCGCAGAGACAGTCCACTAATAGTTGTTCTGCAAATCCAAAAGATGCGAAAGGTCTGCTGGCTTGTCAATCGTGCTCCTTGCCTACCGATGCTTTTGCCTGAACTAATCGAAGTAAGATTGCTGATACGGCTGTGTATCGAGTTCTGTCAATTCTGGGACTAAGGTCAACCAGATTGTTTGTCGTCGACCTTGATCTGGCAGAGCCATATCCATCACACCATCTTCGTTAATATCCACAAGTTTGGCCGTAGATACACGTGTTGAGCCGATGCTGTGATTTGAAAACCCCCTGCGCTGCGCTATTTGTTTAAATTCCTTACCCATCATGGACCACACTTTCAAGATGCCGCCTATGTGGGGCGTTTGCACATAGGCAATGTCTAGGTTTCCATCGTTGTTGAAGTCGGCAATACCGACTGGTGCAAGCCATCGATTGGATAGGCCTATAGGCGGTGTTGCAGCAAGTTCCTTGACAGTTTTATTTTTGATGGTATAGATTGCAATAGCGGCCCCGCCACTTGAGTCGCTGCGGATGACTACTACGTCGTTAAGTCCATCACCGTCTATATCGGCAATGCGTGGTTCGAGATCTTCAAAGACTTGTGATTGTGGTAACTCGAGTGAAAAACTCTCACCTTTGTCATCCAACAGCACAAGGCAGCCGGCTTCAATAGCATCACCTAGCACGCCGTGGGCGTATCGATCCGTTGCACATGAGAGCTTGGCCTTTGCGATTCCGTTGCCACCTGCGCTAGTGATCTTGCTATGCGGGATGGGTTTAGCATGCTCAAACTTCGTTTTATCCGTTGATCCTGCATTTGCAACCGCTGCTGATGCGATTACAAGGCACAATATCCGTAGCACTTGGACGTTACTTAAGCTCAACTTACGTGACATTCTTCTAAAACCTCTGGACTAATTGCGGGTGCGTTGGCCGCTTTCACGCTTTGACGCTATATTGAAGATTTTGTTCCCTAAAGCTTGGCCCTTTTAGTAACTCGCTAACAGGGAAGAGAACCTAGTGGCATGGACGTTGTAGCGTTGTAGATGGATCTGTTCACAATCAATTGTTTGCTTGAAGGTTATCTGCCTAAATTAACCGTTACACAAGTTGAAGTGTATTTTTAGCTAACCTTATGTAACCTCACCAGTCGGTTAAAATGGCAATAGGCTCTCAATAACAGCGCACATTATCCGTTATCTGTCTAACGTACTACGGATTTAATCTATGTCTGCGCCTGCTCTTTTTGATAGTTCTGATGAACAAGTGGCACCGAATACCGGTGCTCAGCTTGCTGAGCTTTTGCTGCGAGCTGAAATCATTGATGAAAAAACGCTTGATCGTGCTATCCGCGTGTTTAGCAAACTCGATACAGAAACCACCTTATTTAGCGTTCTGCTAAAGATGGGGCTTGCTGACGAAAAGACTATGCTGGGCATTATTGAGCGTTGGCAGCCTGCCATAAAGATCGGTGAGTTACTTATCGAGCTTGGTTACCTTAATGCATCGCAATTGCGCCAGGCCTTAATGGCGCAATCAAAAGAAGAAGAGGAAGTGAAGTTAGGGGAACTGCTGGTTGCCCGTCGAATGATAAAACCAGTTGACTTGACTCGCGTACTTGCAAGCCAGCTAGGCTACTCCTCTGCAGAGCCAGAAATTGGTGAATGCGATAATGAATTACTTAATAAGGTGTCAATCAAGCTCTTAAAGAGATTTAGTTTTCTTCCAGTTAGTATTGATGCAAATAACATAGTTGTCGCCTTTGCTGATCCTAACGATCAGGAAGCGAGAACTGAGGCGGCGCGCGCACTTAACTCAGCTATTGAGCCTGTGATGATCTCGATGACAACATTGCAACGGGCTTTGGCGGCACTTGAACGTCGACGAGTATCAAAAACTGAAGACGAAACACGAAGTAGTGACACTAATACCGCCTCTGGAAAAATAAACGTTATTTTTAGCGATGCGATACGTGAGGGCGCAAGTGATATTCACGTCGAACCGCTGCGTGAACATATCAGAGTACGGTTTCGTATTGATGGTGTGCTAAGAGAACATTCAGAATTCGAACACAGTGAACTGGACGCAGTAGTGTCGCGCATCAAGATAATGGCAGAGGCTGATATCTCAGAACGCCGCCGTCATCAGGATGGTCGTATCGAGTTCGAGGATCCGTTTAGTGGGTCCATCAGTGACTTAAGAGTGTCGTTCTATGTAACCGTTCATGGTGAATGTGTTGTTATTCGTGTGTTAAACCAAAACAACAAATTGCTTGAACTGCCCCAAATCGGTATGGCGCCAAATATGCTAGCGCGCTTTAAAGTGTTAGCGTTAGAGGCTCCGAGTGGCGTTATTATTGTGACTGGCCCTACGGGTTCTGGAAAAACATCTACGCTCTACAGTTGTGTTCAATACCTGAATAACGATTCGACTAGCATTATTACTGCAGAAGATCCGGTTGAATTTCAAGTGGACGGTATATCGCAGTGTTCGGTTAATCCAAAATTAGATCGGACATTTGAAGGATCACTTCGCGCGATGGTTCGTCAGGATCCCGATATTATTGTACTTGGCGAGATACGTGATGCAACCTCTGCTGAGAGTGCTATCCAGGCTGCTCTTACTGGACATAAAGTTCTGACCACCTTTCATACGGAGGATAGTATTGGTGGATTGTTGCGATTATTAAATATGAACATCGAAGCATTTTTAATTTCTTCCACTGTTGTGTGTGTTGTCGCGCAACGATTGATACGACGTGTTTGTTCTAAATGCAGTCGAGATGTAGAAGTTGATCCTCAAGATTTACAGCTGGTCGGTTGGGATATTCAGTCAGCAGGTGGCGCTCGATTCAAGGAGGGTGCGGGCTGCGATACATGCCACTATACCGGTTACAAAGGGCGTGTTGCGGTGTTTGAGGCCTTGGTGCTTACCGAACCGGTCAAAGAAGCAATATTGCAACGAAAGACATCGGCAACAATACGCAGAATTAGTGTGGAGTCATCTGGGCTGGTGACGTTGCTCGAGGATGGGCTTGCAAAAGCGGCCAATGGCGAGACCACCCTACGAGAGGTGCGTAGAACTCTTCCGCGCCTCAGTAAACCACGTTCGTTAGTAGAAATCAGACGCCTTAACGGGAAAAGCAAATGACCTCAGAACAATCTCTAATCCATCTAATCGAACAAGCTTTGGAAGAGGACAAGATCGAGCTACCAGTGTTTGACAACATTGCAGTTAAGATTTACCGTGAAGCACGTGAGAACAAACTCAATGCCGATGGTATCTGTAAAATTCTGGAAGCTGACCCGGTGCTGGTATCCGAAGTGCTGCGGATGTCTAATTCCACTTTCTTTTCTGGGCTTGCTGAAGTTAAAGACTTGAGGGCTGCGGCTGTTCGTTTGGGTGTTAAGCAATTAGCATCTGTTGTTATGTCTGTTAGCCAAAAACGCATGTACAGCGCTTCAAAGGGGCCATTCAAGGCAAGAATGGTTAAGCTTTGGTTGCATGGCTCTGCAATGTCAATGGCGTCTCGCTGGATTGCTAATAGGGCAGGTTATAAGCAACTTGCCGACGAAGCTTTTGTTGCTGGCCTGTTGCATGATGTTGGTAAATTGTCGCTTCTTAGAATCATAGAAGAGCTACATAAGGAGCACGCAATACCGCTCACAAATGAACTCGTCGACATGACTCTAACACAACTGTATTGCGCGCACGGTGCTCAGCTTGCGGAACGTTGGGAGCTACCAAAGTCTTTTTCTTACCTCATTTCGCATCAAGCAGACGAAGAGCCTGACGAAAGTAACGTTAACCTGATGATTGTTCGCTTAGCTGAGAAAGCCTGTGCTTTGGAGGGCATCAGCGATTTTCCAGATCCTACTATCGCTTTGGAAATATTGCCCGAAACATCTGCGCTAGGACTTTCAGACATTGATATCGCCGAACTTAGAATTATGTTAGAAGACGTCAATGGCTCAAGTTCTAAAGCCGCCTAGACAGCTTACCGCTCATCTGAGCGGCGCTAAATTACGAGCATGGTGATAGCAGGACTACTGCTTTGTTGTTGGGGCCGAATGCTGCAGTCTTAACAGCGTTGGCTCCGATAACCACTCCAACTGCGCCATTATTCATCTCGGACCCGGTTACTCGGATCATACCCAATTCGCTTTTGGGTAATGTGTCATCTACATCGATGGTAAAGCTGACAGTTTCGTTCGCTTGAATGCTATCAATTTTTACCGTTAGCTCGGTGTCGCCATCCTGTACCGCTGTAGCAGTGTGAAGCGCTAGGCTTCCCGTACTGACTTCAAATGGCTGAAATACTTCCACTCCAGCGCCAACGGCCGTTGTATCAAAAATAAGGCGTCCGTCGCTCTGAGTAAGATCGATGTTCACTATGAGTTGACTAAGGTCACAAGTACCGACGTTCTTGATTGAAAATCTGTCTTTCGGAGCACTTTCCGTAAAGCTGACTTCAATGTTTGCAAGAGCGTGTTGGGAAAAGGCGAAAAGCCATACAAATGCTAATAAATAATTTTTTACGGACATAGTAAGTGGCCTGTATGGTGTTTGGGTTAATTTCGGTTATACGAGATTGACGCGACTTTAGATGACAAAGGTACGAAAAAACTTAGATAAATCATCCCAAGCGGGAGGTGGGCCGACTCCGGGAAACTGCCTTGTTTGTCAGTTGTCCGGGATGATGTTGTTTTGAGCGGGTGCGCTGTGCGTTAAGCTATCTTTTGTTTATTACGGGCTGGGTAAATCCGATTCATCAAAGCGTCGATAGTCTGAGAACCCTATTCGGCCAACGGCCGGTAGTTTTAGTGCTGGTGGATACAAATCGATACCCGCTGTCAGTCCAAGCACATTTACTTCGAGGCCTTCTTCTAATCCTAATAGCAATCCACCATAACCTTTAAGAGAAAACTGAATGCCTGTTCCAGAGGGGCTTTTCGAAACAATCTGACGCCACTCACCGAAATCCTTACCAATAGCCGTTGAAGGAAGTTCGAGTCTCAGCTCTGGTACAGCACGGGCTAAGTAAGCGGTGAATGTATTGCTGTTGGGGCCTGGCCAGACATGATAGGTGTCGTTATATGGGTAGCTGTTGGCAGCATCAAATAATCGATCGATGAGTGCTTCTACTTTTTCGGCGCCGCGTATGTCGCGCAGTAACGTCGGCCGATTACCAAACCAGTAACTATCTGGAGATCCGTTTCGGATTCTTACAGCATCACGTCCCCACGATACAGAATACCCAATCACTTCCATTCGGGTATAGCGCTTTTCTGCTTGGCGTTTGGTGACTACCCAAGTGTGGACCCCAAATGACCCTCGCCAACGAGCAGCGCGAGCTGCGTACACTTGTATTACCGCGTCGTTTGAATCTGCTGCAGGTGGGGCTTGTTCGCTGCTGTCACGGCGTAACTCCCACCACGATGAGTTGCCCTTATTGGCCTTGTGTTGAGCGAACATGCACCCGGCAGGCATTAGATAGAAAAGAAAAATAAATCCGAGTATTCGAAATAGCCAGCGCATTAGTTTTTTATAAGTGTGTGGCGGTGTTTACTAGTCAATTGGAGGCAAAACCGTTGTTCAGATTATTTAGTTTATACACTTGTACGGTTCAATACGCTATTCAGATTTTGTCGCCCGTGCTTGAGTGCCTATACCAGCCAAATATCGGCTTATTATTAGCAGAATGGATAAGGTACTCCTTTTCTGGACTTGTTTCTTGAGCAAGAGTTCAGTTGTGAGCGGTTTTATAAGTGGCGCGACAAATTTGGTGTGCGCGATTACTCGTGCCGCGGTGCTACTATGGATCGGACGGGGAGTTTTTGAAAATTATCGTCTTCGGTCGATAGATTCATTGCTTGGCAGCTGGACTCTCACCCCCACCAGATTTGCCCAAACGACTACAACCATCACAATTGAATACTGAGCGGCAAAAAAACGTAACCAGGGCTCTGGGAATAATAAGAAGTGTAAACCGACATAAGCTGCACACGAAATCAGCACAAATAATAAATCCTGTTGCAATTTTTGCTCGCCCGAGTTGACTCTACGAAAAATTTGGGAGGCAAAAAGCATAGCGCCGTTAATCAGCATGATCAAAAAAACCAAAAACATGGGCTGATATGAAAATGAGAGAATGCCTATTTTGAGTGCATCTAGGTATGCGCCGATTGATATGTCGAATGAATAGTCCTGCGCGTACGAAGGTTTTTCGTCGTAGTTGTAGCCAATAACTGATGACCACAAATCGTGTTCAAAAACGACGTAGCTCAACAGTAGATAAGTAAGTACCGTGGCGGCTCCACTAATGATGACCAAAATTCTAGCATGTCGATTGATCAGCAAAAGATAAGCACATACAATTGCCGCCAGAATAATCATATCGGTTCTAATCAATATAGAAAAGGGTAGCAGTAGCAGGAGAATTTTTTTATGCCTCAAGAGGCACCAATAAATAAACACTGTGCACAACGCTGCTAGCGCATCCGGAGTAGAGTAGCGTGCGACGAGAAACAGTCCATTGGCCAGCGCTATGGGTAATATCGAAAACAAGAGGCCGTAGGGCACATGTATCGGCAGTAAGTAGGTTAGGAAAACTATAGCCAGCGCTGCAGCCAATGTGGAAATCAGGCTGGTCGCAAAGAAGGGTTCAATACCTAGTTTGATCGCACCGGCGATCAACCAGGTGTACACCACCCTAGTGTCGTAAAAAAAAGTGATGTGTTGATGAAATGCTTCAGGGTCGGATGCGATAATATCGCGGCTATTTTCCGTGCTGGTTAATCTTGCAAAATCTTCGGCTGGCACTTCTGCTTTGAGTTCGGAGTACACTTCCGTTTGCAGCTGTTCAATAGGCTGCTCAGCGATGATATTTTTCGCAATCGCAACATAAGCAATCATGTCCCATTCTAACTTCGGCCTTGCCAATGACAAACCGATGAATATAAGAACAAATAGCAACAATATCAATGGTTGCCATCGATTGCGCTGTGAGGACAATGAGTGCGCTATTCTTGGAAAGTATGCATTCATGCTAATTGGTAAGCCTGAATAATGAACAGTGTATTGTTAGATAAGCTCATCACCGCACCACCTGCGAGCCTTCGCGGTATGTCGGCTGATTACTCCAACGATTATTAATATAATTTCGTATCGGCTTCTCGACGATATAGTAAGAAATAGCCCCCACAACAATGGATGCAATAAATCCCGTCAATGCTCCAAACGGTAGTGCGTAATACAGTTTGTAGAATATTTGTTGCCATAGATAAATTGAAAACGAAAGAATACCCAACTGACGCATTGGTGCTGATAACAATATCGTGTTTAAACCACGAGATGAATCGGTTAAGTGATTAACTGCAATACCTAATAATATTGGACTAAACACAAACGTTGTCCAAATCGGCACAGCCGAGAGGTAGGTCAAAAATGCTAATGCCAAACATATTAATGAAGCGCTTTGGCCCAGCTTCAAATTTAGTTGCTTTTTTATCAGTGCATAGCCAGCTGAAAACATAATAAAACCGATTGTGGTTTCAGTCCTAATGAGGGCTGATTTCATATCTACAGTGGGTATTACGGAGTAGTGATAAAAACAGATTGCTACTGACAATACATATATACCAATTAGTAGGTATCCAATGGACCGCCGAGCCAACAACACTAAGGAAATCAGACTCATTAATATGTAGGCGTGTTCTTCCACATTAAGTGACCACAAATGCCCTGTCGGTAGCACGGCGGTGTAATAATCTGGCTCAATAGGCCAGTAGGTGCGGATAAAAAACAGAGACCCGATAAACTCCGAGTGTTTGAAGTCATACCCAACGGCTACGGATGCGACATAGGCACCTATCAGAAAGAAAATCAACGCAGGCATAATTCTGCTGGCACGTCTAATATAAAAGTCTTTAAGTGACATGCGCTTAATGAACAAAATGTTGCTCATTAGCATTCCGGATAGCACAAAGAATACATCGACGCCCATCCTCTCATCCCAAACCCATTTGGTGAAGGTGAAATGGCCAAACAATACAAGCGCAATGGCAAGCCCTCGCCATCCGTCCCAGATTGCTACGCGTTCAAAAGTCTGACTTTCCGACATAACTTGCTCGAATCAATTTTCCATTGCAGGGCACAAACCGCAGTGCCAAAACGAATTACTTGCGGTTCAGGGTCCCTGATACATGAGTTCATTGTGAACGCCAAATCTATTTATCAGTTAGCTATGGCGCGGTAAAAATACCTTCGAGCAAACACAGCAATCTCCCCATTGACAGCACTACACAATGATTGTACGGCGGGATATACGGTGGTAATACGCGAAGGTTGTGATAATTGCGAAAGGATACTCGAAAACAATTGGGTTTGCTCTGTCCAGGCTAGGGCATTTTCAGCCCTATTGCCTGGGCAGGAATAAACAAACAGAAGTGTCACGATATCGATTAGTCAGTGTTAACCAGAAGCTCGTAATTGACCATCTCGGCGGCATCTCGGATCAACACGGCGGCTGACCATCTGCCGCTGCTGGTTGCTACCGTTGACACTGATGCAGTACCGACACCGTCGGTATTGCGCACAACTTGAGAGCCAGTTTCATCACGTAAGAACAATCTAACGTCAGCACCTAAATCATCCCAATTAAGCTCAGCACCGACAGTCTCGCCGGCTACAACGTCAAATTGGAAAGACTGGAATCTGCCATTTGCTGATTCATCAGTTCCGCTGGAAGTAAATTCGAATTCGGCTAATGGTTCAGGCACGATAAAATCAGCCGTGGTGTCGACCAAAATGTCGTATTTTGTTGAGCCACCGCTAATCAATACTGCGATAGACCATTCGCCGCTGCTTGTTGCGATGGTTGATACCATTGCTGAACCAGTGCCGTCGGTGTCGCGATCAACCTGAGAATTAGTCTCGTCACGCAGGAATACTTTGACGTTGGCAGTTGGGTCATCCCATATGATCTGAGCCTCAATCAATTCACCTGCTACAACATCAAAGTCAAAGACTTGAAATCGACCGCTGTTTTGATCACCAACAGAGCTGAACTCGAAGTCGGCCAGTGGCTCTGGCGGAGTTTCGTCAGGGTTCACCTGTAGTGTGTATGAAGTGCTGCCTTGTGATACTTGGATTGATGCCGTGTAAGTGCCACCATCGCCAGCCGGGAGGGTTAAGAATTTGGCTGAACCGCCTGCCGAAGTATCTGAGGCAACGAGATTGTCGTTTGCATCGCGCACCCATAGCTTAAGTTGTGCAGCGGGGTCTAACCATTCCAGACGAATTAATACTGACTCACCTGCTACGACCGGAAACTCAAACTTGCGGAAGCGTCCGATTCCTTGGCTATCACCTGAAGATTCGAATTCGAGTTGGGCGCCGCCGCCGCCAGTACCGCCACCGATCAGCGTGCCGTCACCAAGGAATGTAAGCATGGTGTTGTTCCAGCTACGACCGTCGATCGCTGCACCGCTGATCTGTACGGTAGTGCCGCTAATTACAGTAGTACCGTCGATCTCGGCGCGGTAGAGATTGCCGTCGTTCCGAGTGAAGTACAAGTGGCCACCAATGACGTCCATGCTGCTGACGTCAGCCCACTGAATATCACCCTGTTGTGCCGCTACGCTAACATCGTTGCCGAAGTAGGCACCATCGGGCGTGAATCCGCGATAGTACAAGCGCGAATCACCTTGTATCGTGTAATAAACGCGACTCAGATCGTAGTCGAAAAACATACCGCCGAGTTGAGAAAGCGCCCAGTGATTTTCGTTCAAACCAAACAAATCCACTACTGAGAAAGACCCAAGTGTTCCCTCAGAGAGTGTGCGAACTCGCATTTCGCCAATGCTGTTGGCGTAGAAAAGTTGCCCTCCCACAAACATTGATGCTGTACTACTACCGAATTCCGTATCGCTTAGTTGGGTTGATGCATCGATAGTGCTGCCGTCAAACGAGCTAAGATTGAGACCGCTAACACCTGAATCATTGTTAGTAACGATCATCGTTGGTAAAGTTGGCACGTTGGGCCTTGCAATAATGGTTTCAGTGACCGGTAAAAATTTAAGCTTTTTGTGTTCGGTCTCATTGAGAAAATCTGTGTCATCGCCAAGATAAATCCCTTCAGGTTCGGCAATTAACGCAAATACACCGACGCCACGAGGGTTTCTGTCTGAACGCCAGTCGAGCAGCGCCAAGCCGTTGAGTGGGTCAAGTGCTGCAAGGCCACGACGTGGTTGACCACCTGGGCCCCTCCAGTTACCGCCACCAAGATCGTTGTTTACAAACTCAAAGTGGCCGCCAATGTAAACGGCATGCTCGGTTGCAACAACTTCATAGACTGAATCGCCACCGGTGTAGTTAACCCAGGTTGGCTGTGCATCGGTATCGCTTAAATCTTTGAAATCAAATCGTACTGTTGTATCGCAGGCAGGCTCACCCACTCGGCGCCAGCCTTGTGAGCCTACGACAAAGTAAGAGTCATCAGGGGCGATGTCGATACCTCTGATGTACTGAGGAAGCCTTAAAACTGGGCATTGTACGTCATAGACATCGGTGTTCCAGTTTGACACTGTGGCTTGGCCGTCCAGTTCAATCACTGCAAGTCGTGTACGGCTGATGCCATCAATAGATTGGAAGTTACCGATGATGACCATCAGTTGTCCGTCAGATGTGATGTCAATATCTTCAACAGATTGAACGGCGTTCGGGGTTACGTGGGTGAAAATTCTACCGTCAAAGTCTAGATTAAGGTTTGGATCTACAGCGCCAGTTGTGGTGTCGATTGCCGCTAGATGCTCAACAGCTGTGCCGCTGATATTGGAAAAACTTCCACCCAGGTAGAGTGTGTTGTCTAGTCGCACAAGAGTTTTGACCACTGCGTCAGCTCTTGCTCCAAAGCCTGAAGCACGGTCACCGTTGTCATCGAGTTTGACTATGCCACGACGGTTGGATTCGCCGTTAATAGTGTTGAACACACCACCAGCAAACACGCCCGCGCCATCGCCGGTTGTTTCAAGTGCAAAAACAACATTGTTTAGGATAGGGTCAAAGTCGCGAATGATATCGCCAGAAGATTTGCTGTAAGCAAACAGATACGGCTGATCAATAATTTCGTCGCTGAGTGGGTCGTGAATCTGAGTGAAGGTTCCGCCTACGAAGACGGTGTCTCCGTCGATGGCGATCGCTTCAACGCGACCATCAACAACTCCCGGTGTATTAAACGAAGCGAATTCAGACACAAGTGATGTGTGTGTTGCGCCGATGTCTGCATGTGTGAAAGTGCTGATGGACAATAGGAAGGCTGCAAAAATGGCTGACCATTTAGAAGCGAATATAGTTTTATTTGACTGACTAGCACTTGGACTATAGTTGGCTGATTGATTCATCTTTATTAGTTCTAATTATTGTGAATGCGGCGATTTTAATCACCTTGAATGAACTCACATGAGAACTGCATAGAACAATCGGTATCGGTGAGACCATTATGCTAGTGATCTACGATCTACTTCACATTTGTAACTGGCGCTGAGAGCCTTTTGCGCGGGGAGTTACATATACAAAGCATCGAATTTTGATACGCATGTCACACGAAAGTAGCCAGCTTATAGGGGTCATAATCTTCACTAGTAACCTAGTAGTAGGTTTACTCTTATCAAATCTGACTTTAGTCCTCGTCGGGGCTGCCAATAACTTTTAGAATAGAGTAGTGACAATGATTGCGCTGCTGAATTGACAGGCTAATAATCGACCGAGGGTAGTGAGGTTGCGAGTATTAGCATCATCTGCAATCGGTAATATTGCGTAATCATTGAAGATCGTATGATCGAAATCTCCAAAATTAGTAAAAATTTGATCGGCGTGAGTCTGGTTTCTTCAGCGCTGGTATTCTTGCTTGGTGCTCGTTATGTTTCCGATGCGCATATGCAGTTTTCAGATGTTACGCAGCTGCAACTTTCGGTTACGCCAGAGACTACTCTGTTCGAATTAGCCAACAACATTGACCATGAACGAGCTGAAGTTCAACGTATCCTAGTAACTTCTAATCAATTTCACAACGTACGCGAGCGCCTTAGTAGCTCATCTAAAAGCTCTAGATTGCTATTTAGCCAAGTACGCAATGAGATTATGCTGGCGCGGTCTGAAGCGCCTAATAAATTTCCACATCGCTATAGTCAAAAAACTATAGAGTCAATATTTGATAACCTAGAAGATAAGTTTAAAAGACTATCTCTTTTGCGTTCTGTAGTTCACGGGCAGGCTTCCCGAACACCTGAGACTCGCGACGAGCGAGTTCGCATGCAGTTATACGATGCTTATTCAAACTTAACAATGACCTTCAATAAGCTTCGGATGCAAACACATGCTTATCCTGAAAAAAACCACCCCGATGTGTCATCAACGAATGATATTAAGGACAGGATTTGGGTTTTAAGCGATGCGGTAAACCAAACTAGCACTCTGTTAGAAGCGTTTCTATTGAAATATCAGAATTCGGGGCTGGATAATGTCAATATTGAAAACTTAGCGCTCAGAATCCAGCAACAGCATGAGTACGCAACTCGCGCTTTGTCCTATTTAGCAGAAATGGCGGGTTACGAAGCCAACACCGCACTGCCTGTCGAAGCTGTCGCTAGTTTGAAAGCGCAGTATGAGAGTGTATTCAGGCTGGAAGCTGAGCAGATTATGCATGCAACTCCAAAACGGGTTGACACAGCCTTACATTTAGCGCGGTGGAGGGAGGTATCCGAAGATATCAAACAAAATATCAAATCGTTAGAGTCGGTCATATTAGCTAACACGCTATCGACAGCGGATAAAATAAAGCGCAGTGCGGCCGAGTACCTGTTTTTGAATACCATTTTGGTTCTTTTGTGTATGGGAATGGCTTTTGCCACTTTCCGAATATCAAAGGAAACTCAACACCAAGCCAATCACGATGACTTAACCGGTTTGCCGAATCGACGCTACTTTAATGCAGAGCTGAAAGCTTTGTTCAACGGAACGAATGTTTCAAAAAACGAAAAGCTGGTTCTTATTACACTGGACCTCAATAGATTTAAGGCTATAAACGATACGATGGGGCACGTAGCGGGCGATAAATTGCTAGAGCAAGTTGCCAAGCGGCTCGAATCGAAAGTGTGTGAGGGGAGGCTGATAGGGCGTATGGGGGGTGATGAGTTTGCTGTTGCCTATTCCGGTGTTAATGCTGATGACCCCTATGAAGTTTCTTGCAAGCTTAGAGCGCTATTTGATAGTACCTTCGTGGTAGAGAATGTGCGGGTAAAGATTGATATTAGCGTGGGTTATAGCGTCTTTCCTGATGATGCAAGCTCGATCAAAGAGCTACAGATTACATCTGATTTTGCGATGTTTGGTGCTAAACAATCCGATGAAAAAACTATCCAGCCTTATGATCGAGAGATAGCAAAACGATTCGAAAGTCGAATTTCTATCGAAAAAGATCTGGCATGCGCGATCGAGAACGGCGATCTGGAACTGCATTATCAACCACAATTTAATCTCAAATTGAACAAAGCGAACGCCGTTGAAGCTCTCATAAGATGGAACCATCCAACTAGAGGGATGGTTTCGCCAATTGAGTTTATCGAAGTAGCGGAAGATATAGGCCTAATGCCAGAAATTGGGCAGTGGGTGTTGAATGAAGCGTGTAAACAGGCTGCAATTTGGAATAGCTCTGCAACTACCCATATCAGAGTGGCGGTTAATGTGTCTGTCCATCAATTAACACAGCTTGAATTTGTGCTACAGGTCATTGACACCATCAAGCGACATGGTATTTCAGCAGATTGCTTGGAACTGGAAATTACAGAGAGCGTTGTCATAGCAGACATGGATTGGATTGTGAAGAGTCTGACTACTTTGAAAGACTTCGGCGTGCGTATAGCTCTAGACGATTTTGGTACTGGCTATTCTTCACTTAGTCAGCTTCAGCAACTACCTCTTGATACACTGAAGATTGATCGATCGTTCATCAATACTTTGGAAGAAGATTCGAAGAATATGAAATCAGTGACGGCCACCATAGCCTCTATAGCTGACATATTCGATCTTGAAACCGTTGCCGAAGGCATTGAAACTCAGGGTCAGCTTGTGGAAGTGAATAAACTTGGTATCGACGTGGCGCAGGGCTATTTTTATTCAAAGCCGGTCACGAAAGACGAAGTGATTGATGCAATCGCAAGGATCAATGCGTCGGTCGATGAGCATAAAAAAGCTGCTTAGCGTATTCAGTAAAACGGCCCTGTGACCGACTTGTTTGTCGAAGAATCCTGATACATCCAGTTACAAGCCCTTACAGATTCATTCCAGTACTATCGCTAACCTTTAAATCCCAGCCAGTTAGATGGCGAAACATGGATTTAATTGACATGCTATTACGATCAAAAGTACTCGCCTTAATCTCTATCGGATCAATCGCTTTGTTAGCAGCTTGCTCATCAGATGATAGAACACCTGTTAGCAAGTTGGACTGGACTGCTTGCTCGGACAGCGTTGAAGATTCAGCACTAGAATGTGCAAACTTAGCGGTTCCGATGGATTACAGTCAACCCAGTGACGTCATGATCGATATTGCCTTAGTGAGAGTACCAGCTACGGGTGCAGATAAATTGGGATCCTTGTTGTTTAACCCTGGTGGCCCGGGTGGTTCTGGGGTCGATCTGATTAAAGAGTTTGCTCAAGGTAACGACGCTATTCCTAGTTCAATTCTGGCGGCCTACGATATTGTTGGTTTTGATCCACGTGGCATAGGTGATAGCACCCAGGTAGATTGCACTGATGAAGGGGTTGGCGATGTTGCGCAGTACCCGGTTACGCCTGAAGATCTTGCTCAACTAATTGAAGACGCAATGCAAAGCGCAGCAGCGTGCTCCTTAAAATATGGTGATTATCTTCAACACCTGGGATCGCTAAATGTGGTTCGTGACATGGACGAAATACGAGTTGCGTTAGGTGATGAGAAGCTTAACTTTGTTGGCTATTCATATGGCACCCGATTAGCTGCCTTATATTTGCAAGAGTTCCCGCAGAATAGCGGGCGTTTTATTCTTGATGCTAGCGTACGACCGGTTTCAACTGTGCGTGCTCTGTTAGAAGATCAGATGCCGAAGCTGGAGGAAAATCTTTTAGTGGTGTTATCGGAGTGTGTTAATACTGATCCAAATTGTGATGCTAATGATTTGCTTGATAAACTCGCTGCTAGAGTCGATACATTAGCTACCGACCCCAGTGCCGCCGCCGAATTCGAACTGGTATTCGAGTTCGTTTCAATTGCTGTTGATGAGCTTGAGCTAGGACTGCTCGCGGCACCAGCACTCTTAGACTATATCGACACGTTTGATATTGGCGCATTAACGTTGTTTGTACAGGGTCTAGTTGATCTCGGTATTATCAATGGGGAATCAGAAGGCGATACAGACGAAGATAATGAGACTACCGAGATAGCTGTGATCTGCGCAGATGATGCGACACGGCCAGATATTGCATCGCTAACAGCGGTGTTGGACGATTTCAATAGCACGTCTGATCTGTTCGCCGAGGCTCAAGTGAGCACGCTTGGTCGCTGTGCTGGATGGCCAGAAGCGCTTGAGCCACTAGCACCGATTGTCACCAACACCGCACCTATGTCACTCGTTATCGGAGGGTCGAATGATGCGCTAACACCGATCCAATGGTCTGAAGAGATGGCTTCGCAAATTGGTGGTGCCTACATCACGTCAAATCACCCTGGCCACACTGTTGTGTTTAACGGCCTGAGCCAGTGCATTGATGACATCGCAGAAGACTTCTTGATCAACGGCAATTCACCTACCACAACTCAATGTTTTTAGGGCGTTAAGAAACCTAGCCTTGCGCGTTGCACTGAATTTTGTGCTTTTTGGAGCATTTTTTCAGAATCGATAGATATCTGTAGCGCGGCAGGCTAGATTGTTTCTACTCGCATGTTGATGACAACGGATGCGTTAAGACAAGAGGAAAAAAAATGAATGAAGTACGAATACCTTATAAAGCGAATAAGCTTATCCTGATTTTTTTGATCCTTGTATCATGCGGTTTTGCTGTTTTCTTGGGATACACAGCCTTAAACAACAACAGTGGCTTGATCATTATGGATCTAATTACACTCGGTGTAGAGGGTTCAACGAGATTCTTTTGGGCTGCCTCACTATTTTTTGGTTTCTTGGCGATGACGTCTTTGCTTACTTTTCTAAAGAATATAAAGGCAGAAAGAGAAATTGTTATCACTGATAGCTCTATCACATCACCCAAGAGTGGTTTAAGTAATCAGGACATAACGGTTAACTATGCTGATATCAGGAACATTTCAGTGCAAAATATTGCGGGTACTAAAATGTTACAAATAGATCATCCCGCTGGTAAGTTGTCGATACCCAATTCGATGGTGCCAAGTAAGCGAGCGTTTGAAGAGCTGATAGAGGCAGTGGAATCTAGGTTGGGTGCTCATCGAAGCATTGAATCTTGACCCGCTATAGGGATTTCACTTGATTCTCTACGCACAGTTAATGGGCCATTAAGCTGTAATCATTAGCGGTGATTCACGCTGTTGTGTGAAGGTGGGCTTAGTCGTAAAAATAGTCAGCGTGTTTTGCGCGAATCGCGTCTATCGTTGCATCAACAGGTTGAGCGGGTTCGGAGCAGTCATTATATGGTGAGCACGGCAATATTCGTTGGGGGAGGTGTATTTGATTGTACCGCGGTTACCGATCAATCATCCCATCTGCTTTCGTTTACCGTAGAATTCACGGTACGAATCCTTGGTAAGGTAGAATTATTTGTCTTTAATGTCCTTCATACCCAAGCATGCATTGGTTACCGTCAGTATCATTGCGGTGTGCGGCATTGCGTACCTTGGGCAGGGTGCGTCGCAGCATCTTGTTACAAAATGGGGCCTTTTATTTGGTCCCTTTGTCGCCGCTGGTGAATGGTGGCGAGTGGTGACCAATGCTTTTATGCACGGTGGCGTGGTGCATCTGTTGGTGAATATGGGGATGTTGTTTGTCTTTGGCCAACAGCTGGAACAAGCTGTAGGAGGCTTGCGATTTTTGTTGATCTACGCAGGCTCGCTTGCAGCTGCGTCTCTTGCTGTTGTCATGTTTGCCCCCCAGTTTCAAACCCTAGGCGCTTCAGGGGCGGTAATTGGTGTCGTCGTTGCCTATGCTATTGTGCTCATGATCTATGGGCGTGATGGGCGTCATCAGTCCTTACTGATGATGATCGGGTTAAATCTGGCGTTACCACTGCTCGTGCCAGCTATCTCTTTTTGGGGGCACCTTGGTGGGGCGATTGGCGGGCTGTTGATGATTTCTGTGCTGCTTGTTTTGCCGCAGCAGATTCGCAAGCGTCAGATTGCGGCTGGCAGTGTGTATACGGCCGAGCGGCATCCCATAGCGAAGCAATCGTTAATTGCGGGGCTTATCTTGGTGATTGCCCTTTTGGTCGGTAGTGTGGCTGCTGCTTGAGTACCTAAGGTTCCACAACCCGTAATTTTGCTTGCATGAAATCCCGGTGCTTTACGTAAATCAGATCAGCGAGTTTTCGTATAAATGCTTCTTCGTAACGATCAAGCTCCTTGTCTGCATAGGCGACTCGCCATAGTTGTTCAATCAGCTTGATTTTTTGCTCACGAGAAAAATCTTCGTTGACCAAACGAATGTGTTCGTGAAGAGAGATGGCGGCATCGGCTTGTTGCTCTGCATCTTTAACCAGCTGGTCTAAATCTGCTGCAGGCATATCCGTTGTGCTACTGATGGCCTGGATAATTGCGGCTCTTTCTACTTCATCTACCTGGTAATCCGCGCGGGCTACTTCGAGTAGTAAGCAAGCGGACACTTTTTGCAGGTCTAGTTCGCTGCTGTCGGCAGCTGAGCTCGTTGGTTGTTTTAATGCGTTTATCCAGTTATTAAACATGTCGGTTAGTTGTATTAAGGGCTAGGGGAAAGCCGCGATGAACAGATTCGTTTTATAGGTCTATCTTACCGGTGGTGGTTCCGTTTGACTATATCGATTTGTTTCGGTTCCGCTAAACGTTTCGGCAAATAACTGCAAAAAGGCTGTGAGTAATACTGAATCGATGTGTCCAGACTGTTGATGAATGAAGCAATGCCAGGCTGGTGCTAAATCGGGTTTAGCTGTTACGTCAGTGGTTTGAGTCGAGAGTAATGTTCAGAGTATGCGTCTTTGATTGTCGTAAAGTCGAAGTCATTTAGTAGATTTCGCGTTTTCCTGTTACAGCTGCGTAAGTTCAGGTAATGGGTTAGTTTTGGCATACGCCTTGGGAATTCAACTTTTGGATGATCTGGGTCGTATTCCCAAGGGTGCATATAAAATACCAGTCCCTGACTCTCCGCCATTATTCGCTTAATCAACATCTTAGTAAGTGTATAAGGGTAGAGTCTGAAGTAGCCACCACCGCACATGGGTACATTGCGCGCCCACTGCAAGCTTGGTTTGGGTAATCGCACGGTGCTGAGCGGGATTTCGTAAATTGTGTTGCCGGCTTCAGTAGCTAACCAACCCGGTTCTCTGTTTGCAGCTGCGATCCCGTATCGGTAGTTAGTGACTGGAAAAACACTTGAGTCGTACAAAAAACCTTCTTCGAGCAATATGTCAAAGGCCCAAAGTGATTGCTCAGTGATAGAAAAAAATGGCGCGCGGTATCCATCGACTGCCTTTCCACAAATGCCTTCCAATATCTGCTTGCTATGTCTGAGCTCGGATTGGAATTGCTGAGGAGTTTGCTGATAGACGAAGCGGTGTGAATATCCGTGACTGGCAATGTCGTGGCCATGCTCTGAAAGTTTGCGAATAATATCAGGGGTTTTCTCGGCTTGATATCCGAGCACGAAGAAAGTTGCTTTGGTGTTTGACTCTTCTAGTAAGTCTAGTAGCGGGTCTAAGCCATTGCGTATACGCGGAGCAAACTGCTCCCAATCGTTCATATCGATTTCTATTCCCTGATACCAGTCTTCTAAATCAACACTGAACACATTGGGGAACGGCTGCTGGTTCATGATGAATGTTGATGAGAGTGATCGGCTACAACATGAAGCAATTTGGCGGTTTTATTTGTTAACCAACAGATGCTGGCAAAAAGTATTATAAAAAACACGAAAATTGTGGCTATCCATAGCGGTGGTTGGAAATGTTGTATCAGTATGGCCAGCGATGCTGCGATCAGTGCCGCCAGCCATAGTATGGCTACACTAGCTTTCTCGCTTAGCCCTAATGACACGAGCCGATGAGAGAGGTGATCCTTGCCACCGATTGATATAGCTTGACCGCGCATCTTCCTGGTTATCATCACCATCAAAGTATCACTAACCGGGACTGCGCAAATTAGTAGTGCGAATACCCACTTCATTGTGTATCCCAATGTGGTTTCTGGCTTGATTGGCAGAGTAATACTACTTAGTAATAGCATGACACCAGCTGCGACCGTAAAGCCTATCCATAGAGCACCCGCATCTCCCATGAAGAGTTTTGCTGGGTGTCGATTTAGCATCAAAAAGCCGGCAAGCGCAGCCGCCAGTATGTAATACAGCAGGCTGATATTGGATAACATGTCACTTTTACCACAGAGATAAGCAATCGTAAGACAGGCAATGCTTGCCACGCCTGCAGCAAGGCCATCCATATTATCCAGTAGGTTAATCGCGTTGATTATGGCGATTAGCCAGATACCGCAAAAAAGCCAATGTAGCAAAACGTAAGGACCCGCTTCTGATATTGAAGTGATCAGGCTTAGGCTTTCGTTAGTTGTTATCAACAATAAAAATAGTGCAGTAGCTAATATCTGCACAAGCAACTTCGCTTTTGGCGTTATCGGTTTGATATCGTCGTATGTACCTACTACGAGTAACGGCAATGCGCAAACCAAGATCGCGCTGCTTAGCGGGCCAATCGCACCTGATGCTAGGGTAGCGACAGCGAATCCGATAAAAATAGGTATGCCGCCTAGACCAGGCGTAATTGTTTGATGCCAGCGATTCTCCGATGGCTCAATATTGCCTAAGTTTCTTAGCCAGGCTGATTGCGTAATAGCCCAGCAGCCAATCAACGATATGAAAAACGCTGTGAGTGCGATCAACCAAAATTGCATCAGGCCATTGCAGCAGTTTGTGATACGGGTTGGTAGTAATCGATTACGTTATCAATGATATCATCGAGTGAATGGCGAGGGCTGTAGCCAATTTGTTGATCAATCTTGTTGCAGTCTGGCACGCGTCGCTGCATATCTTCAAAACCTTTGTTATTAAAAGCTTCTTTATATGGAATGGTTTTAATCTGGGAATCAGAATTCACTTTGCTGCGTACTAATTTGGCAAGTTCCATCATGGAAATTTCGATCGATCCACCGATGTTAAAAACGTCGCCCGCAGCGCTTTCATCCATGGCTAAGCGATAGGTCGCATCAACTGTATCGAGTATATGGGTGAAGGTTCTGCGTTGGCTGCCATCGCCATGAACAGTAATCGGCTCGCCTTTGATTGCCTGATTAACGAAGGTGGGTAGTACCATGCCGTATTGATCACTTTGCCGCGCACCAACTGTATTAAAATACCGCGCTATGGTGACTGGCAGGCCACTCTCACGGTGGTGAGCAATAGCAAGAAATTCATCAATGGCTTTTGAGCAAGCATAGCTCCATCGAGTTTTTTTCGTGTTTCCGAAAACAAGGTCGTCGTCTTCACTGAATGGCGTTTTGGTGTTCTTTCCATAGACTTCAGATGTGGATGCCAACAGTATCCTTTTATTCCATTTGCTTGCTTGTTCAAGCACCATTTCGGTACCGCGTATATTGGTTGTCATCGATGTTAGTGGCTTGTCTACAATTAGCTTCACGCCAACGGCTGCAGCCAGATGAAACACCACGTCTGCTTGTTTGATTAACGCTGCCAGCTGTGCCTCATTGCTTATGTCGCCGACGATAAGTTCGAAGCGTGGGTGATTTAGTAAGTGCTGCACATTTGTGCGACTACCAGTGGATAGGTTGTCTAGCGCAATGACGCTATGCCCTTCGGCAATCAATCTTTCTGCTAGGTGAGAGCCTATAAATCCGGCTCCGCCGGTAATAAGTACTAAATTGACCATCGTTTTAATATCTTTTTGTTATTGGTTTGTGGTTGTTTCAATACGACGGAAACTGTTAGCGAGCTTAACTGTTGGATAGTTTAGTAGAGTGTTCTGAGATTAACCGTGTCGAAATTATTAAGTAGCGTTAAATTTTTGTATTGCATAGGTGTTTTTACCGAAAAAAAGGCTACCTTATGCACAAGAAGTCAGGATAATGGCAGTGAAGCAACTAAATCAAACAAAGCTTGAACGAAAAGACCTTATGGGTTTTTTTACACACCCTGGCACAGAGAAGGACTACTTTGACTTAATCAAAATGAGTATTAGTTCAGGTAGTGTATCGACGATCTATTACCACAACCTTCATACGATCTACCTGTATTTAACATCTGACGAGTACCGACAGAGTTTTAGTGACAAGACGGTTATTGTGGATGGTATGGGTGCGCTGTTTTTATATAAATTGGCTGGTTTTTCGTTGTCACGTGACTATCGGCTCACCTATGTTGATTTTATTATGCCGATGTTGGAAATGGCGCGCGACAATGATTGGCGTGTGTTTCATATAGGGCAGGAAGAACAGGTGCAGCAACAAGCGCTTGCCACTATCAGGCAAAGAGTGCCTGAAATCGAAATAGACGGGTGTCACGGCTATTTTGATTTTACACAGGGGAGCCAAGAAAGCGTTGACGTCATCAGGCAAGTTAATGAGTTCTCTGCCGATCTCTTGCTGGTTGGTTTGGGATCTCCGATACAGGAGCTTTGGGTAGACGCCCAAAGAGATAAAATGAATTCACCAGTGGTCATGGTATGCGGCTCCTGCATGGAGTATGTTGCTGGTAACGTTAAAACCGCGCCGCGGTGGATGGGGCGTGCGGGTATAGAAATGTTGTTTAGGCTTTACGCAGATCCAAAAAGACTGGCGTTTCGTTATCTCGTCGAGCCGTTTCTGCTCGGTTTTATTTTGTTGCGTAATCGGTTTCAAGGTCGCACTGGTTCAAGCACTGAACAATAGAAACTACACTGTTCACATCCGCATAGCACAGCGTCAATGCGGCGGGCTAAATTGATACACCTTATCGACACATATGGATCACCAAACAGATACACAACAGCTGAACGAAGCACCTGAAACTAGTGCGGTAGCAGCTAAGCCAACAATCACTGAATGCAGTGACGTTTCAAACTTGCGGGTGGCTGTTATCGGTGGCGGGCCAGGCGGGCTTGCGGCGGCAGCCAGGCTGGCCGAAGCAGGCGTATCGGTAGAATTGTTTGAGGCGGGCGCTGAGCTTGGCGGTTTGGCAAGAAGCATTAGGCTTTGGGGGAATCCGGTCGAATTAAGCGCTCACATATTTCGCTCATCTGATACGTTTGTGAATCGTCTTTGGCGTGAGTGTGCTGGGGAATTAAAAGAGATCACACTGCGCCGTGGTATTTTTGATGGCAGTGCAGTGATCGAATATCCAATGACTCCGCTTCGAATAGTTCGCAACCTGGGTATTGTTCAGGCGATGCGTAGTTTAACGAGCCTTGTTTACAGACGAATGTCAAAACGCTGGAGCCCTACGCCTGAAAACGCTGAACAGTGGATGGTGCAGACCTATGGGCGACCACTGCATGAGCGCTTTCTACGAGATTACGCTGAGAAACTATGGGGCGTGCCTTGCGATCAGATCAGTGCTAGCTTCCCGCAGTTCTTATTTCAATCGGCTGGAGACTCGAAGGGTGATCAGACGTTCTTCTACCCCCGGAATGGAAACAGCTCAGTGTGGAATGCGCTGGGCGAGCGATTGCTAGAAAGCGGTGTGAAAGTTCACTTGCGTACGCGAGTAAGCCAACTAGAGTCGGTTGATCATTCTGCAAAAAGAAGAGTCACCGGCTTGGTTGTTGATGGAGAGCGAATAGCGTTCGATCATGTGATATCAACAATGCCGCTGGGTTTATTAGCACGTCTTGCACTACCTGCAAATCAACGTGTATCAGCTTTAGCAACTGAGCTGCGAGCACGGAGCACGCTGCTGGTTTATCTGCGCGCAACATCGGGAAGCCGCTCTGCTTACAATTGGCTTTCCGTCTATCCTGCTAGTTATCGGATGGGTCGAATTACAGATTTTGGGCATTGGTTAGATTCTAATGACGGGTCAACTGTTTATTGTCTCGAATACTGGTGTGATAGAGATGATGACCTTTGGAGCCAAAGCGACGCCGCCCTAACTGATTTGGCGTTGAACGAATTGAACCAAACGGGGCAGGTTGGTACTGTCGAGGCGCAGGAGAGTCATATTGAGCGTTTGCCTGCAACACACCCTGTTTTTTCACTTGCCGCCCAAGATGCGATGAGCACAATCAATGAAGAGCTTGAAGCGGTAGAAGGGCTGTCGTCGGTTGGCCGGCATGGATCTCATGGCGTGCTTGGCATGGGGGAATCGATGGAGGCTGCGCGCGAGGTGGCCGATAAGGTTGTATTTGATTTGACACACGGTTAATGTCTAATAGCTCAATTAGGTTGCAAATTGTCGTGAGATTTCTGGTTTTACTAACCGTGCTTTTATGGCCATTCAGCGCCTCGGCCGAAACCATAAAGGTTACGGTGGGGGAGTTAAATGCGGCGTTGCTATCAGCTGACAATGCTGCCGACTCGGTTCGAAGTTTGGTGTACGAACGCATTCGGCGGCAATTGGCTGAATCTGGAATAGGTGTGCGTCCCGATAGTTTGTTGTTTCAAGAGCGCTACTCTAACGAGCTTGTTGAAGGCGGTTGTAATAATACGGTTATCCAACATCTAGATCTGAACATCACTGTAAAAAACGATACTGAATTTTCATTTGCGCTTAGTTCTTTGCACGATCCGATCAGTGTTGGCGCGCGGCTTGAGGCTGATATCAATGCAGAGGGTAGAGCTAAACAAACGTTTGGTATTCGCTTGGGGAGTTGTCAACAAATCGCCAGTGACAGTTTTGAAGTCAACGCCGATGGCGATATGGCACTGAGTTTGATCGCCACATTGACATTGAACCCAACGTGGCCCAGTCCTTCAACACTGAGCTTACGACCTAAACTTGAAATATCCGGTGAACTACTCTCCAAGAACATTCGAGTGGATGTAGACGACTCCGTGTTCCGAAAATTGCTTGAATCATTTTTACAAGACGAGGTGGATGAAAAATTTAGCGTTAGTGCATTCAAGCAACAAATTGCAAGTTTGCAGCAGCAGCTTGATCAACAAATTGTGGGTAACTTTAACAATGGAGAATTAACGCTGGAGCTTCCCGCTGCAGAGGATGCTCAGGTACTGGCTTTGTATCGTCTGCTACAGCCCGACGCGCGATTTCCGCATTCCTTAACCTATTTGCAAGACAACTGGTATCAAATTCTTGCTGCGATAGTCGCGGATGATCAGCAAACGCTGTCGATGATATTGGAGGGAAGTGTTGCTTGTGAGGCTGGTAATTTGCTTCAAACTAATTTGCCTGCACATTCCTTATATTCGATGGCGTCCGGCACTTGTGAAATAGTAGAACCTGTGGAGTCAGGTCAGTATTTTGGTGATAGAGACTGTCAGACCGAGCTGCGCTATCAGCAAACTAATCTGGCTGATTTTTGTAACGTCGCGCTAAATGAAAATCGATTGGGTAATGCCGCCTCTTTTCCTAACTCGCTAAACACTTGGACACGTTCGCCAGGTACAACTTTTGATATTTCCGCATTGCCGCTAAGTGGCAGCCAACCTTATTCACTTCGAGTGCCCTATAAATCTGTTGATTCTGACTCGGGTCAGTGTCAGCTAGAGATGCGTATATATGATCAAACACCGGGTAGTAGTATCGACAAACCTGTGTTGATTGCTTGGCATGGTGGTAGTTGGCAAAACCGTGGTAGTGGTTTTTTAGGTGTCGAAACTATGGCAACGCATTTCACCAATGCAGGTTTTGTTGTGTTTGCGCCATTCTATCGATTGATTGGGAACAAAGATGGCAACCCGGAGTGTCATAACGCCGACTTTGACCAAGTATTGGCGGATACTAATGACGCATTCGATTGGGTTGTTAGTAACGCCACTGCATATGGTGGTAGCGGTAAGCCTATTGTATTTGGCCAATCTGCTGGCGGGCATCTGGCTGCGTCAATGGCAGTGAATCGGTGGGCGGAAGTTAAAAAAGCAATACTGTTTTATGCGCCATTGGATTTTCAAGATTTTGCTGAGCAGTTGATTGCTAATCCAAGTGCTAATCCCGCTGGGCAGCGCATACTTGAATCCATATCCGGTAGCTCACTCGAAAACATCGATTTTGCATCTCCCTTGATTCAGTCAAACAGGTTTCCTGCCATTGTTAGCCAAACACCGGAGCTTTATCCTCCGATGTTTATATTGCATGGGGAAATGGATAGCTTGCTACCTTATCGGCAATCTGTGTTGATGTGCGATGCGTTATTGGGCGATAGCGATAATAGTTTGATACCGTTGGGAGTATCGCTAAGCGGTTACAAGCGAGAGATAAGTTGTGGCAACAATGGTAGTCAGTTGCATTTGATTGCTGAAGGCGAGCATACGCTTGACCTGTGCATTGCACCGCAGCTGTGTTTGGCAGGCAGTGAGCAAAGTGCCGCTGCTACCGAAGAGTCCATGCAAAAAATGCTGCGATTTGCCTCCGCTGGGCCCAGTTTGGATCAAGCAGGTGGCGGCAGCGGTGGTGGAAGTAGCACCTGGATAGCATGGCTAGTACTGCCCGTTCTTTGGATTAGAGTGTCCTTATACCCCCGTCGCCTGCTTTCATTCTCATGTCGACTATAGTGTATGCATGAGTAGCAAAACAGACTGGTTGCAGTCAGAAATTAAGACTTGGGTAAGTGAAGGCCTAATCGATCGAACAACGGGTCAATTACTCGCAGAACGTTATCCAGCAGCCTCAGGTAAATCTTGGGGTGTGTCTTTACTTACCGCAATTGGTGCCATCATCTTCGGCCTCGGCGTCATTTTGTTTTTTGCTTACAACTGGGATGATCTTCCCAAGTTTGCCAAACTAACGATGATCTTCCTATCGCTTATCGGTTTTCATTTACTAGGCTGGTATTGCTCTGTTAGGAGTCTGGAGCAGCGCAATCTTTCTGAAGGCTTTCATCTGATTGGCACGATGATGTTCGGAGCCGGTATATTTCTAATTGCACAAATCTACCACCTCAACGAGCACTACCCGGTCGCTATTTTGGTATGGGGTGTGGGGGCGCTGCTTTTCGCATGGGCCTTGCCTTCAGTGATTCAGGGCATTATTGCTGCTTGTCTTATTAGTGTCTGGGGGTTTTCAGAAATAATAGATTTCTCAAACCTGCATTTTTATAGTGCGGCGTTAGTGTTTTTTGGTGTGTTGCCCCTTGCTTGGTTGCAGCGCTCAACGGTGTTGTTATTTATTGGTTTGGTAGCCACTATTGCGTTGTTATTACTTAATGCGGGAATACACGTTGATGAAATTATCGTGTTTTACGCACTTTTTACCATCGCAGTAATTCTAATTGCAATTTCCTATGTTGTAAGAAACACCAGATTCCCGAGGAGTGTTGATGTATTGCGAGTAACTGGCGTGGTGATCTATGGCCTGTTTGTGTTTGCCTTAACCTTTGATTGGGGAATATTGGATTTCTCGATTAAGGATGGCGATACCTTAGAACGTATTGTTATTTGGGGATTGCTAGGTATTGCCACAGTGGTTTGGGTTGGTATGTGCCTCTTTGGACTAAAAGCAAAGTTTGAAGTTACCAAATCAATGCAGCATGGTTTGATATTACTAACCGTCTTGCTTTTATTCGCTCTGACTGCCCAATCAACCCGAAACTCTGGCTTGCCTTTAAACCTGCTGTTTGATGCGATTTTAGCAGTGCACTGCATATTGTTAATAATCAGAGGTACGGATAACTTAAAATGGAAGCAAGTGGCACTCGGATGTGTCGTATTGGCGACGCTGGTCTTTGCGCGCTTTAACGATTTGTTTGAAAGTTTGTTAATGCGATCGCTGGTCTTTTTGTTATTGGGTGCAATGCTGTTTTTCATCGGGCATATGTACTCTCGAAGCAAGCTAAGGAAGCATTCAAATGCGTAGTGCGTTAATTCTTCTATGTGTTGTTGTGCAGGTCGCGGTGCTTGGGCACATGGTTTACGGCCGAGAATCTATCGTAAAAAATGGTTTACGAATTCACATGGCTACCGCTCCAATTGATCCCAGAGATCCGTTTCGTGGTGATTTTGTTCGCTTGCGCTACCCGCTCAATAACTTGAATTCGGCACCCAATCAATGGTCGATGCCCGATAAGGTTCTTGGAAAGGGAGACGTTATTTACGCCGTTTTAGAAAAAATGCCAAGTGGTTTGTATGAGGCAATTCAGTTTACCGACACAAAACCTAAGACCGGAATATTTATTCGAGGTAGGAAAAATCACAGAGGAAGAAGCTTAGGTAGGAATGTAATACACGCACGCTTCGGTATCGAGCAATTGTTTGTAGAGCAAGGCAAAGGTAAAACCATTGAAGACAAACGTGGCATCCGTGGCGGCATGCAAACCGCAATGGAAATGGAAATCGCATTGGATAGTAAAGGGACAGCAGTAATTACCGATTATCGCTGGAGCCAGCTAGGTATTAAATTGGAATTAACGAGCAATTTTGCCCTAGCAAATAATAGTGTTGCTGTTGCTGATAATGAGCAGGCTAGCCAGAACGTCGAAAAAGTGCTTCCGCAACTTAGGGTAACCGTACAAAACGTTTCCGATGAAACAATCACGCTTAACAACCCAGGTGACAACTGTGGTTTCGCTTTAGAACCCGCCAACAAAGAATCTGCGTTCAGCGCGGCAGCCAATGGTTGCAACGTTGTCGGTGAGGTGGATCCATTGGAACTCTCCCCTGGGGGCGTGCATCTTATCGAACTGCACCTCGC
Source organism: uncultured Granulosicoccaceae bacterium (assembly GCA_937958675.1). Classification (GTDB taxonomy): domain Bacteria; phylum Pseudomonadota; class Gammaproteobacteria; order Granulosicoccales; family Granulosicoccaceae; genus Granulosicoccus. The sequence continues at coordinate 14,989 of CALGND010000013.1, read as the reverse complement.
CGATCCGAGGTGGCATGTTGAACATACAGTGAACGGAAAAAAACGCTCTGGTGATATTAGGTCGATGGACAGAGCGGACGAAATGATGCGTATTGTTTATCGAGCAGCGAACTCCTCGGTTAACTCGATAAACGGAGTCCAGCTTTGGCAGGGTGATCTCATGAGCCAAGGGTTTAACTCGAGAGGAAGAATAGACTAGTAGCGGGCACTGTCATGCCTGAGTCGCGCAAATTTTGTGGCTTGGATGCTTCGTTATTGATGATGTAATTATTACTGCAAGCTCAGTCGATGGAATTGGAACCATATTTGCTGATTGATTACTAGTGCGCTTTGTAATCAGGAGGCTTCCGTGCGACTATCCGCTCCATCTCATCTTTTCCTGTATCTGTCTCTTTCTATTGGTTTAATTGGGTGTGGATCATCCCAGCAGGAAACGGTGGATGAGCCTCTAGCGGCCGAGCCTGATCCTGTTGTGACAGTCGACCCTGATTCTGAGCCTGATATCGGGGGAGCTAAACCGAATGAGTATGTCTTGGATGATACCAACGTCAGCGGAGGCGGGTTTCAAAGTGATGTGACCATAAGTGATGATGGGCAGACCGTATATTCATCCGCCGATGTTTCGGGAGTATTTAAATCGACAGACGGTGGTTTGCGATTTGAAAACCGCAATGAAGGCTTAGAATCTAGCAAGGTCGCGTCTTTGGTGATCACACCAGATAACGACCAGATACTCTATGTAGGAATTGGTGATAAGGGAGCATCGGGCGGACTGTTTAGATCGATCGATGCAGGTGAAACTTGGGTGTTGACTGGAGATGGCGCTGGTGCAAAATTTGCGGGCAACCATTCTGCGGCGAGTGATCCGGTGCCTGATGGCCATCCCAGATCTAATGGAGACCTGATCGTTGTAGACGAAGGGAGTAATCCGGATACTCATACTGATGACATTATTATCGCAGGTACATACAAAGATGGTGTCCGGCTTTTTACTCAAGGTGGGGAAAACGAGGTAGCGGCAGTCAATACATCTGGTTTTGTCCGTGCAATCGCGCGTGACCCCTCTTTGCCGAATATTGCATTTGCGGCCATTCAATTTACCGACAGCGCCCAAAGCGGTATATACAGGATTGATTACACCAACCCTTCTGCAATGACATCGTCTTTGGAATATCCGACACCACGGCCTGAAGGCTTAACCGTATTAAGCAGTGGTCATGTGTACGGTGCTATTGGCGTGGATGGAATTGTAAAATATGATGGTGTTTCATGGGAGCTGCAAAATACCAATCTAGCAGTTAACAATAGTAATAGACAATGGACGGCAGTTGCAGGCTATGTCGCTGATGGTAGTGATGTTGTGTATGCGGGGACGAATAATCTAGGTGGAAATGCATCGGGTGCAAACTACTCCTCTATCTGGAGAACGGTTGATGGCGGGGCTGATTGGTCGCCATTAGTGGATGTTGATAGCAATGTTTTAGACACCATATATGGTCAAGAGTACGATTGGTGGTTTCGTACGGTCGCATTCAAGCAGGCGGGTCTTGGCCGCAAGAACAGCGTAGTGAGTTCAATTGCTGTTGCTCGTGGAAACTCTTTAGGCGCTGTTTCCGATGACATTATCTATGTCTCAGGACGTGGTGGAATCTGGAAGTCTGACAATGGCGGAGAGTTATGGAAGCCTGCTGTTAATAATATGCAGGCTACGTCAAATAGAGGCGTTGCAGTCAATCCGAATAATCCCGCTCAAGTCGTTTTAGCAAACACCGATTACGTATTGCTTCAAACAAGCGCAAGCTTTGTGGGCGGCGATATGTCTCGCGACAAACCCTCGGGCGCGGAATCCAGAGCATACGATGTCATTTTTGATGTTGTATCGGATGAAGTGATTCTTGGCACGGGAGACAGGGATACCAATAATCCTGGAGGTGGTGAGGTGTTCATAAAATTTGCCACAGCGCTTGGCGTGCCTGCTGATTCTGGTTGGATGAATACCAACCTTGTCTCTGCAACGGCGGCTAACGATGGGCGGGTGCGGGCGGTATCTGTTGGGTATCATGATGGCAATAGCGCCACCACTCAAACTATTTTGGCAGCAGTGGAAGGTGATGGTGTTTACCGCTACCACAGTGGAGTTTGGTCTAAAAGTAGCGGCGTGAGTATTGGGTCGACCGATCGAAGTAACTTTGTGTGGCCTGATAGTTCAAATTCTGGGGTGGTCTACTTAGTCGATTTATCCACTGGTCTATATCGCTCTACTGATGGTGGACAAAATTGGACAGACATCTGGCCAAGTATGAGCTTTAGGAATAATGACTTTTACAATACTGGTTTCATTACTGCAAATGATAATGATCCATCAACCCTTTATCTGTCAATACAAGGCGATAACGGTTCACCAATTGGTACTAGCTTCAAAGTTTATAGAATGACCAGCGCAGACACCGGCATATTTGGCGAACCGGGTTCTGCCGACATAGTCGATATCACGAAACATTCGGGCGATTCGTCCATCCGGCGGCCTGGTCCTTTGGTGATTGGTCCTGGTGGCAATCTATGGTTAACAGAGCAGCAAGATTCCAAAAATTCAATTAGCGCCGCACTGTATGTTATGGAGAGCCCTGCCACCGATAGTTCATTTACGCGGATCAGTATGGATGACTATCCGAATGCGGTTGTATCACCGAGCGGAATAGACGTTTCAAGCGATGGGCGCATTTATATCTCCCAAAATGGAGTAGGTGTTGTAAAAATTACGCCTATTCCATGATGCTTGAATGTTGTCTTCGTGTGGCCGGCTTATTTTATTAACTTGAACACTCAGGGGATGGAGATTTTAACAACGCCAATCCCATTCTGAGATATATAGATATGCCCATCACTTGCGATATCTATCCCACTTGGCGATACAACAACATTGCGATATTCGTCTGTTGTCAGTTCTGTAAAAGCGGTATCAGTGGCGGGGTTATCCATAACATACAGTGCGGCGCTAATTGAATTTTTGGAATCCTGTTGTTGTGTCAGCCATAAACGGCCAGCGGGGCCGATTACCAATGGGCCAGGGCGCTTAATCGACTTATTGCGCTTTGTCATGTCTGTGATGCCAGCACTGCCAGGTTTGCCAAAGATCTTGGTATCTGCGTTTGCTAATCTATAAACTCTAAACTTTGCGCCTATAGGTGAACCGCGATCTCCTTGAATTGACAGATAGAGGGTTGATGGATCATTATCGTTTGCAGTAATGTAACCGGTATTATAAAAATTTTTATTTCTAAAGCTTACGTTTGGCCAAATATTAATCCAGCTTTGTCCTCCGTCGTTAGAGCGGTATAAGCCAGTGGATAGATCGACTAAGTAGACCACCCCAGAATTTGAACTATCAGGCCACACAAAATTACTTTGATTTGTTGAACCTATTTTTATACCCTTACTTTTTTTCCAAGCGCCATTGTGGAGTCTAAAAACACCTTCTTCTTCCACTACAGCTAATACTGTTTGAGAAGTTGATGAAGTGCCATCGTGGTATCCAACGGATACAGCTCGAACTCTGCCATTGTTTGAAGCGGTTGCGGAGCTAAGTTTAGTGTTGAGCCACTTAGAATCAGATTGAGCATCTAGATCAGCAACAGACTTGATATACACCTCGCCTCCACCTGGTTTGTTCGTATCTCTGTCACCGACTCCTAGAATAAGTTCGTTAGAGACAACGTCGAACATGACGTCATACCCTCTAGACTCAGCGCCACGAGGTTTATCACGAAACATACTATTGTTTTCAAAGCTAGTATTAGTCGCCAGTACGACGTAATCAGTATTGGCTAAAACGACTTGGCTAGGTTTTTTTGGATTGACCGCTACTCCTCTGTTTGACGTGGCCTGCATATTGTTAACAGCGGGCTCCCATGAGCTTCCTCCGTTGTCAGACTTCCAAAGTCCACCTCTACCTGAAACATAGACGATGTCATCAGAAACAAGATCTTTGTTGCCGCCGCGAGATACAGCGATAGAGCTTACAACGCTGTTAGTTCGACCAATACCTGCTTCGGAGAATGCTTTGGATCGAAACCACCAATCATAATCTCGCCCATGGATGCTATCTGACACATTCGCTTTGGCGTCCACTAGAGCGCTCCAGCTATCGCCACCGTTGTCAGTTCTCCATATGTTGGAGTAGTTACGTCCTTTGGACTTCCCACCTAGATTAGTGGTACCTGCGTATACGATGTCATGACCCCTCGCTACATATCCAGCAACTGCAGTCCATTGTCGATAAGCATTATCGATAGAAAGCTGAGAGTTTTGTAAGCGCCAGGATTGCCCGTCGTATTTCACAATTCCCGCAGCACCAATAGCGCCGTAAACATGCCCATTGCTTAAAACGGCTAAGCCTTCAGGGCGTGCCGTTGCATATGCTAAAGAGGAAGTTGGAGCGGAAATATTGGTGTAATCAATTTTGTATATGCCATTTTTAGAAGCATCGGAAAACTGGATTGCTGCAAATGCGATGTTGGGCAACGAAGAGTTTCGAGCTATTGAGCGCACAAAGCCCGACGTGTTAACAGCTGACATCTCTTTGTCTCCACCATTACTAAATAACCTTACGCCGTTTTTGTAGGTACCGGCTATTATGGTGTCATCAGTGTGAGTAGCGGAACTTTCGCCTTGGTCAACTACGAGTAGATCACCGTTGGATCGGGGATGCCCTTTAGGTATTGGATCGCTACCGGCAGAATGATTGCCTGAAAATTTTGCTTTATCTCCGTCGCCAGTCAATGCCCAGGTATCGCCACCATCGGTCGAGCGGTACAGGCCGCCTGATGCCCCTTTGTTCCCAGTACCGGCATAAATGATTTGATCGTTGTCTGGCGTTATGGCTATCGACGCTATTTTATAACTCATGAAGCCTTCGTTGCGGCTTTCAAACCGTAATCCACCATCAGTGGATTTGAAAACGCCTGAGATATCAGCCGATGAGTAGACTGTAAGTCCATCATTTGAGATGGTTACATCGCTTTGAAAGCCACCACCGCTGACATTGGTGCCTTCGATTTGGATATCGATAGCTTGGGCAGATAGAAGGTTGGGCAGTAAGAGATAGATGCCGCAACATAGAAAAGGTAGTAGGCGCATGAAACTAGTAGGTCTCGTGACGAGCGTAATACACTAATGTACTACAAGTTGTAGGCCATCCCGGGTGGGATGGCCGTTTACCGTGTAGTGACTTAACCTAGCTATATGGTCTAGTCAGTGTCAACCAAAACTTGGTAGTTGACGCTGCCGCTGCGTACACGAACGGCGATCGACCATTGGCCGCTGGTTGCAGCAGCGGTTGACAGCGATGCAGGTAATCCATTGGTATCGCGAACAATCGCTGAATTGCTTTCATCTCGCAAGAACACTCTGACATCTGCAGTCGGATCATCCCAAGTCACGTCGGCAACAACTTGCTCACCAGCTGTGACATCAAAACGAAACACCTGCCATCTGCCATTGGTGTTTGTACCACTGCTGTTGAACACAAAGTCTGCCAGCGGTGGAGGTGGTGCTGTACTTGGATTCACTTGCAGCGTGAAAGGCGTGCTGCCGTCGCGAATAAGGACAGAGGCAGTGTAAGTACCACCGACTCCCGCAGGTACGGTCAAAAATATTGGCGAACTAGCATCAGAGGTGTCCCGGGCTACCAACTCGTTGTTAGCATCGCGTACGAAGAGGCGTAAGTTGGCGGTTGGGTCATCCCATTGCAAGCGTAAAATTGTTTCTTCACCTGCTGTAACGGGGAATTCGAAACGCTGAAAACGATTAACCTGATCGGAACCTGAAGATTCGAATTCAATCTCCCCACCGCCTTGATTATCCGTCACTTCCTCGGAAAGAAATGCCAAGAGATCGTTGTCCCAGCTACGTCCATCGATACCAGGCCCACTGATTGCTGTGGTGGTGCCGTTGACGACCGCGTCACCGTTAATTTGAGCACGATATAGTGTGTTATTTGTTCGAGCGAAGTAAAGGTTGCCATCAACAACGTCCATACCTCTAATGTCGCCCCAGGCAATATCGCTCTGAACATCGGCAACAAACCTGTCTTTGCCAAAATACGGGCTTGCTGGCGTGAAAGCTCGCCAGAACAATTGAGAGTTGTTGCGTATTGTGTAGTAGAGTCTGCCTTGATCGTAGTCGAAGAACATGCCACCAATTTGATCTCTATTCCATTGGCTGTCTGTCAAATCAAACATTTCAACTTCGGTACGATTTTGGAAAGTACCATCGACGAAATCGCTCACCCAGACACGACTTTGACTATCGGCATGGAACAATCTTCCACCAACGAACACACCACCGCGAGCATCAGACCAACTACCGTTGTTTAGAGTGCCTTGCGTACCGAATGTGCTGCCGTTGTAGTTGATGCCACTAAGGTTGTCACCATCAGGTGTGATGATGCTTGTAGGTAGCGATGCGGGTTCTGGCCGGCTAATAATGTTTGAAGAGACCGGCAGAAACTTAAGCTTGCGATGTTCCGAGCCGTTCATGAAATCAGTATCGTCACCAAAGTAGAGACCTTCTGGTTCAGAAATCATAGTGAAGACACCCACGCCACGTGGATTGCGATCAGCACGCCAATTTAGATACGTTAAGCCATTAAGTGGATCAATCGCTGCAAAGCCACGCCTCTCAACGGCGCCAGGTAGTCTACTGCTTGCAGCGCCATCATTGTTCAGCCAACGAAAGTGTCCGCCAGCATAGATCGTATGGCCAGTTGTAACCACTTCGAATACTGAATCGCCACCAGTGAAGTTGACCCACGTAGGCTGAACGTCGGTATTTGTTAAGTCAGTGATGTCATAACGCGCAATGGTGTCACAAGCTGGGTCGCCGACAATACGAAATCCGGTGGAGCCGGTAATGAGATAGGTGTCGTCAGGAGAGATATCAATACCCTGTACGTAGACTGGGAATTTTCTGGCTGGGCATGTAGTGTCGAATACGTTGCTATTCCAATCTGAAACGCGGGCCTGACCGTCTAATTCAAGCAGTGCAAGGCGAGGGCGAGAGAAGCCATCAATAGTCTCGAAGTTACCTATGATGACCATGACCCGGCCGTCCGATGTGATGTCGATATCATCAACGCCTTGAACAGCTTCGTCTGCAGTGATAGTGGTGTTGAATAGCAATCCACCAAAGTCGAGATTGAGGTTCGGGCTTACAGCACCAGTAGTTGTGTCGAGTGCAGCGAGTCGTTCGATCGGTGTCGAGCTGATTTCGCCGAAGTTACCGCCAATGTACACAGTGTCGTTTAGTCTCACAATGACTTTGACTGCAGCGTCGACTCTAGCGCTAAAGCCAGACACTCGATCGCCGTTGATATCTATTTTCGCAAAGCGTCCTCGGCTGGTTTGTCCGTTAAGGTTTCCGAAAATACCACCAGCGAATACGCCGCCCGCAGCGTCGCCGGTATTCTCAAGGGCTAACACGCTGTTGTTTAGCTGGGGGTCGAAACTCTCAATAATGTCGCCAGAGGATTTGCTGTAGGCGAAAAGATAGGGCTGATCGATAATGTTGTCTTCGTCTAGTGGGTTGTGTATCTGCGTAAAGGTACCTCCCACATAGACCGTGTCACCATCGATTGTGATCGCTTCGACGCGGCCATCTACAATGCCCGGCGTGTTGAATGAGGCGAACTCCGATATCAGAGCATCGTGTGTTGCACCGATGTCGGCGTAAGCATTCTCGTGATGAGAGAATGTTGCCGCTGCTAACAGACTTGAAAACAGAACTGCAAACTTCGTGGGTATCGGAAGGCGTAGACGAGCCGTGTGGCTCAAACCGCGCGCGACGTTAACGAGAGCCGATGTGCTTCTCAAATCAAAACGCTTCATATTAGTAGTCAAATTAGTAAGTTAAATTAATCGATCGGTAGGCGGATTCCCAGCACTACCTTGTGAGCGCAGATTACTCGCTCGGTGGATTCTGAGTTGCGACAGGCGTCGACTTTCTTCATCTGCCACTTCACAAAATGGCCTATTTATCGACTTTTTGAGATGCGTTTGTGCCTTTGCGAAAACGGATGCCTGTGCATAAGTCAAATAAGCTTGTCTAAATGTCAAAATAATGTCAACCCATGTCGACCTAACCGTAAGCTTTGCAAGCGTTACTGTTCGCGTCTAATAATGCGAATTAAATCTATGTGGCTGATCTATATTATTAATATCCTGATAGTGCTGGCTTTCGGTGTGGGTGCTGAAAGTCACTAATTTTGGTTAGTTGATAACTGATCGGTGTGATTAAGCAGTTTTTCGGGAAGGTGCGGAGCGAATATTTCGTACTGATGTGCGAGATGAGGCCAATTTCTTGCTGGTATAAACCATCAGCAAATTCCTTCAATGGGTTCCAAGGCTCTAGCTTGTCTATAGCGAATTGGGCTACTAACGAGAAAGTACTGACCGTTGAATCGTTAGTCAAAATTGACCGTACCGAAGAACTATAAAATTGACCGAATTCAACAACTCAATTAAAAGCGCGACTTTCTCAAAGGTAGGGATGGTGCTTGGTGGTTATCAAGCAGGCTTTGAGCTGCTTGAAGGAACGAAACCTGACGCTGTCGAGCACTTTACAGTGATTAGCTCAAACGGTGAGCCCAGATTGCTATTGCCCCCTTCGCGCCCACTAATGCAAACGGCAGTGACAAGTTTTCTTGGGGGCCGCTACTTTGCGAGTCTCCTGCCTATATTCCTGCAGACCGCGGCAAATATCGGCGGTCCGTTTTCACGTATTAGCTCGAACGTATCTCTTATGTCGCATTCGGGTGAGCCTTCTCCTCTCAGGCAGTTAATCTCGTCTGTTATCGGGCGCAATGATTTTCAAATTGCACTGCGTGTCAGTTTTAGTCGTCCTAATGCCAAATCGGTCGCAATGGCTATTTCGGATGCTGGTGAAGCGCTGTGTTACGTAAAGCTAGGTTCTGAGGCAATGACGGGTGATTTGGTTGCGCATGAGAGTGCGGTGCTAGAACAATTTGAAGATATTGATATGCCACTGATCATGCCGCCGCGGCTTTATTCTGGTACTTGGGCTGAGGGTCAGAACGTATTGATCACAGCAGCATTAAAGCTTGAACCATTAAAACGTGACGCCCACATCGCCCATGCAGCTGCAGATGCATTGGCCTCGCAGACCATGGTTACGCGCTCAGCATTGACCGACAGTGCATATTGGCGCCGAGTTGTTGAGTTTGCAGCTGAGTATGATGACAGTGAGCTTTTGCCGACATCAGTTGCTGAAATTGAACGAATATGGGGTGCCAGCGATTTTGACTTTGGTGCCAGTCATGGTGATTGGAGCCGAGCTAACGTTGGAACGATAAACGGACAAGTTGCTGCAATAGATTGGGAGCGATGCTCTAAGCTTGCTCCAAGAGGAATTGATATCGCTCATTTCGCGATCATTGAAACGAACTCGCGTCGCTTCACTAAAGCCATCAATATAGATCAACTAGCTGAGACAGTTCGGCAGTATCTGAAATCAGCAGATTTACCTTCAGAAAATGCAGAGGCGATGATCGTGTTTGCATTACTGGAAATGGTCGTTCGTTTTAAAACTGCAGAAAAAGCAGGGCTCAAATCAACTGACTCGAAGTTTGGGCCAGCTTTGCAAGCAGGCGTGCGAAAGTGGGCCTTATGATTATCATCACCTTTAAAGTAAATTGTAATGTCTAAAGTAAATCAAAAAGGCGTCGCGACATCTGTGATTCGTGCTGTACGACGCAATGTTCGAAACGTGGCCTTAGAAAGTTCGATCGCGGTTAGAAAACGTCAATCGGATCGCCCACCACCAGATTTTGTCATTGCTGGTGCTCAACGCTGCGGTACAACTTCATTGTTTAGGGCCTTAGCCAAACACCCTGCGATGATGCCTAATGCGATAAACGCTAAGGGCGTTCACTACTTTGACACCAGTTACCATAAAAATATGGAATGGTATTCGGCACATTTTCCCAGCCAAGCAGAACGCGATCGCCATGCAGACAAGGTTGGGCAACGAGCAATTGCTGGTGAGGCAAGTCCCTATTATTTGTATCATCCTGCTGGAGCTGAACGTATGGCTAAGGCGATTCCAAATACGAAAATCGTGGTGTTGTTGCGAAATCCAGTAAAGCGAGCAATCTCTCATCATCTACATATGGTTTGGGAAGGCCACGAACCGGTGGAAGATGTAGATAAAGCGCTTGATCTAGAGTCGACTCGTTTAGCAGGCATCGAAGAGCGCTTGTTGGCTGATCCTACATTTGTTTCTAGGCCTCACCAGCACTTCTCTTACATGGCACGAGGCCACTACGCTCAACAGCTAGAAAGACTCTTTGAGCATATTGATCGAAAAAATGTATTAGTGATGACTGCGGAGCAGATGATAGGAGACAGTCAGAACAGCCTGTCGGCGATTCAAACGTTTATAGGGTTTGAGCCTGATCCATCAATTAAACTAGAGAAACGCAATGCTAGTTCTAAGTTTGAACCGCGTCCGGAAACAATTCAGCGCTTGGCTGACGAGTTTGCTGAATCAGATAAGCGACTTAAAGATATCGTTGATATTGAGATTCCGTGGCTTAAATCCTAGTTGCACCACTGCTGATTTTCTAAACATAGTTGCTTGAAAAGAGGCGTCCGAGCCGGGCGCTTCTTTATCCCCCTCCAGAAATTGTGATCGACCTCTCACTTTTGTTTTTGTACAGACCCTCCTAAATGTCTGCTGTACCTGATTTTGTTACATGTATGTGTATTTACCCAAAGACCGACATGTTTTAAGGGGTTGTTCACACAATGCGATAGGCTTTGTCTGGTATCTTCGTCCGAATTATTTCGTTGTCTGATGAGTCAGGTGTGCTTTACATCAATTGATCTTCTCATCGGCTGCATTAGAGTGCCAAAGTTTGTCATGCTCTGGGCCGGATGAGAATTCTCCTTTCCGCTTCCGTCAGCTCTGCGAACTGCACAGCCTAAAAGATTTATTTTGTAAGGAAGCGTTGATGTTCAATCTCATGTTTACTACGCCAGTATTAGTGCAAACAAAACTTCGCCGAGTAACGAAGGTTGTCGTCGCGCTCCTGCTTTTGTCGTTTCACTTTCTGTCATTCAGCACTATAGCGCAAGCGCAATCGGTCGAAATTGGCAGTGGCATTCTCGACCGTGACAAGATAATCGGACCTAAATGGACTCGCGTCAACTTTGATCCACTCATCTCAGACGATCACATCATCCAAGTGGTATCGGATAGCAGCACAGATATCCGCTTCACGGTATTTCAAGTCGTTGACGCTCCCAGCCCCAACAACAAGATACAGATTGGCACGAGTAGCAGTTCTGCTACTCTGGCTGAGTGGACAGGCGCTCTCGACAGTTCAGAGCAGTACTATTTGGGGGTGCGGGCCGTATCCGGCTCGGGAAGTTACACTGCCACACTCGAAGCGCCTGATTTTTTCGAAATCATTTCTCAACCGTCTGGCCTAGCAGTTATCGAGGGCGAGGATGCTACTTTTAGTGTTTTAGCAGCCGGTAGTGGCTCACTCACTTACCAATGGTATGCGAACAACCTCGCAATCCCAGGTGCAACAACTGACACTTACAGTGTTATCTCAACGTCCACTGGGGATGACGGAAATGTCTATCGAGTCGATGTCTCAAATGGCAACGGCACGCTCAGTTCGGATAATGCTTTACTCACTGTAGATGCATTGCCTGTTCTGACGATCGTCTCCCAACCAGCTGACCTAACTGTTACTGAGGGTGATGACGCAACTTATAGTGTTGCTGCAACCGGCAACGGTACACTCGCTTATCAGTGGTACGAAAACGATTCAGCTATCGCAGGTGCAACGACTAATTCTTATACTGTTAGCTCAACATCCATTGGTGATGACGGAAATGTCTATCGAGTCGACGTTTCAGATGACATCAGTACACTCATTTCCGATAACTCAACGTTGATTGTGCTCGAGGAGATCATTGTACCAACTACAGTGGTTAGCTTTTCGCAAGGCACAATTGATAACGACAAAATCGCTGGGCCGAGATGGGTTCGTCTTGACTTTGATTCACTGGCGGCTGCAAATCACACCATCGAGGTGAATTGGGATTCAGATGCTGATGTCAGATTTAGAGTGTACGAAGAAGACGGCACCCTCATCAGTTCGACCATTAGAGGAGCAAACCCAGGTATTTGGTCCGGCGAGCTTGAGGCAAACGCTCAGTACTATATCGGCCTCTGGTCTTCAAGTGGTATCGCTAACTACGATGCTACGATAGAGGCTACTATTCCGATTTCTATAGCTAGTCAGCCCTTTAATCGGGTGGTCACGGAAGGTGAAGACGTGACGTTCAATGTTGAAGCCACAGGCAGTGGTACTCTAAGTTATCAATGGTTCGCTAACGGTAGTCCGCTCCCAGGTGAGACAGCTGATTGGTTAACCGTTTTCGCAACCTCTCTTGCCGAGAATGGCACGTCGTACGTGGTAGAAGTTAGTAATGGCTTTGAAACTGTCGCTTCTGACGTTGCAACTCTTACCGTTAATGCGCCGTTAGTTCTTGGACTCTTTTCGCAAGAGGCCGATACCTCTGCATGGATGTTAGACGGTCCGGCTCCCACGCTTGATGTCGATGCTGGTGTTAATACTAATGCTTGGGGCGAAGTTCTTTTGCGCGTCGGCGATGTTTTGTTAGTCGGTGGTGACTTTCAAGGCATCAAGCCAGCCCGTAATGCATCGGCGACAGCTCGACCATTCCTGGCAGCGCTGAATGCTGTCTCAGGGCAACCCGTAACAACATTCCAAGTACCAGTAGAAGTGGACGATGTCGTCAGAGCGCTTACCCTTTCACCCAACGGTGAACAGATATACGTAGGCGGAGATTTTGGTTTGTTGGTTCTGGATGCAACTACTGGAGCGCTCGACTTTGCTGTAAGCGTGACCCGAAGCGGCAATGCTGGACGAGTGTTTGATATTGCAGTGACAGACTCTCAGTTATACATAGGCGGGGACTTTAATAGAGTCAATAATGTCTACCGAGCTAACATTGCTCGACTATCACTTAGCGGCCAGCTTGATACTGTTTGGAGACCGAAAGTGACGCATGGCTACCGTAATGGCAATGCCGCCCCGGTACAGTCCTTAGCAGTCTCTCCCAATGAGGATGTAGTTTATGTCGGTGGTAATTTTCAATTTATAGATGATACCCCTGTATTGACAACGATACAAAATGGGCGGATTTCAATGCTTTCAGTGAGTGCCCTTGATGGTTCTGTACTGCCAGAGAGGTTTTTCCCTGACGTTGGCAATAATAGTAAGGGTCTGACGGCCCACGATATTGTTGTAACTGATTTCTATGTGATAATTGCTTGGGGTGGTCCTAATTACCTCTCCTTCCACTCACTGGATGGTAGTCGACTCCTACAATATGCTGCTAAGGGCGACGTGCAAGCTCTGCAGGTTGTCGGTGACCACGTGTTTGTTGGGCATCACGGCGAGTACTTTGGCTCATCACTGAGTCCAATACCACAAGAGGCTGTTGTGAGCCTTGAGCCTAGAGTGCTTGTACCATTTAAATTGCACAGCTTCCGAATTGATGATCCAAGTTTCCTGCCAGAGCAGGCATGGCAAATTAGCGGTACGTTTGGTGTATGGGGTATTGCGGCGGCTGAAGATTCCATTTGGGTGGCCGGACAAATGTTTCAGGCTGGTTCTAATGATCGACCAGTAGATGGGCTGGTGAGGTTTCCGGCGCTTTAACAAGAGTTAGTAGCACATTCACACCTGTGTGAATGTGCTTTTCTTCTTCGCACAACCTGAGGTCGGTTGCTTTGACGAGAACCAGAGCTTAGCTGCCTATTAATCGACTACTTTGGAATCGAGCAGGCAATAGCTGCAGATTGATAGCAGAACTGAGTTGCCATTGAATAAGTGGATCCGTTAACGGTCAGTCCTAGGTTTGATCCGCTGTTTGACCAGCCGGTACAAGTCAGATTTGTTCCTGTACTAATTCCTGTGATCGTATCGATAGCTGGATCGGAAGGGTGGGCGATACCCTGTACCCATGCTACTCCGGATTGATTAACATCTAGGCTCGACTCTGCAACCTCTTCACTTGTCGCAAGCCTAGCTTCAGCGCCATAGGTATCTCGACAGGCATCCACCATACCGAAATAACCTGCACTACCTGTCATGGTCGCGGTTGAAAATCCTGCAAACTCGTAAGAGGATTCAGTGCCATCGGGCATTGCACAAAGCGCGGCGGTTGAATTGGCACATGCTGCCCATTGATTAAAAGAAAGTGTAGAGCCATTGACGACAAGTCCGTTGCCCGATGTTGATGTCCAACTGTTGCAAGTTAAGTTGCTGGGTCCGCCTCCAGGGCTCACTCCACTAATGTTGTCGATTGCAACATCAGATGGGTGTGCGATTCCTTGAATAAAACTGTTCGACGTTGGTGCCACCGCGGGAGGGTTTTTAAGTAGATCTAAGCTTGTCGCCATCCGAGCACCTGCGCCAAAGTCTGTTTCACACGCAGCATTGATTGCCCGATATCCCGCGTTTCCTGCAAAAAGACTACTAGTAGTTCCCGCTATAACGAAACGCACTTCGCTGGAGCCGGATCCGCTAGAGGACCCGTTAGTGCCAGCCTGTGCAAGTGTGTCCCAATAAGTTGTGTCGTTTGGTGCTGTGCCTGCTGGTGTAGTCTGAATGGCAATATACGAGCTACCGTTATGGCTGACTCCATCGCCTACGTCATAGCTACCAATTGCACTCCATGGGCCTTCCCAAGTTAAACCTGCAGGTCCCGCGTCACCGGTGTCGCCTTTAGGGCCTGTAGAACCAGCAGGTCCAGCGTCACCAGTGTCACCTTTGGGGCCTGTAGCGCCGGCAAGTCCGGCGTCACCGGTGTCACCTTTAGGGCCTGTAGAACCAGCAGGTCCAGCGTCACCGGTATCGCCTTTGAGG
>CALGND010000012.1 GCA_937958675.1 uncultured Granulosicoccaceae bacterium | reverse complement strand
CTGTATTGATAGTGACAACACTAGGCAAGTTCTGCTCGTAAAGTACAGCATAATCGGGTTTATCAGCTGCTGAGGCAGTCGACAGGCTGATTAGCAGAAGCAAGGTTACTGACATTAAGTATCGACTAAACATAGTGATTCCCAGTTGATGGCTAATTGAATTGACCCAATTACTGTACGCTAGTTCATTAGCGTGGTACGCAGCAATCAAAAATATGCTACGGTTTTTTAACTATTTGTAAATTAAAGCTCTTGATGGATTCTTACAAACCAATAGCGTGCGGTGATTACGATGTTCTCGAAATCATTTGCATGGACGCCTACGACGTAGAAGTGATCACCGATACCAACATATACAGTGGTATTGCTAGCGATATCAAAAAGCAAAAAAATGGCGAATACTTGGTATTAAAAACATCTACTACTGAAATACATTCAGTTAGATCTGACAAAATTGTAAAGATAAATGTACTAACACGCCCCTGCAGATTTACTACCTATGACTTCCGATAGCTGCATCGCGTTAAAATTTGAATTTGCTCAATACCTTCAATCTGCTTACTTTCGGTAAGTTGTTATTTGATTATCGCGGATGCAACACTTTCTTAACTGAGACCATCAGACAGCAGATCAAAAACCAAGCGTATGCATGGGTTGGTTCGCAACTCGCGGTGCGCAACCAACCATGTTTCGATCTGTATTGGCTCTACTGCCGGCCATAAGTTTTCTAATTCAGGATATTGTTCAGCAATTTCCCGAGGTAAATAGCCCACCCCAAACCCTTGCCGGAGCAATTCGAGAAAGACGGTACCACTGGCAGCGGTAAAGTTGAAATTCGCGTTGTTGACCTCAATTCCAAGCCGCATTAACGGTTCAATCAGCCACTCTGGCTCTTCAACTCCAACAAATCGCATAGCGGCTAGATCAGACAGCTGTTTTGGGCGACCAACCACTTTGACGTACGCCGACGATGCATAAAGCTGAGCCGTGGTAGTACGTAAGCGCTTGGCGATTAGATTGTCTTCCTGCGGCTGTCGGTGCCGGATGGCAATATCAGCTTCACGCCGCAGCAGATCGCTAAGCTGGTTAGAGGTGACCAGCTCGATTTTCAGCTCCGGCGCTCGGCTGTGCAGCTGCTTTAATATAGGCAATAGGTAATGGGTTGCCATCATATCTGTGGAGGCAATTGCAACGTGCCCAGAAATGGTTTCAGACTGACCCGTCGCTGCAATTGAGATACGGTTGGCCGCGTCTCCCATACTACGAAAGTGCTCCAACAATTCCTTACCGGGCTGAGTTAGTAGCAGCGCTCGCGGCGTTCGTTCAAAGAGAGTGACGCCTAGGGTTTCCTCTAGGCCTGTCACCTGACGACTGAGCGTCGGCTGAGTCAACCCAAGCGCTCGCGCCGCAGCTGATAGAGACCCCTCTTCCGCAGTCACTAAAAAAGCGCGCGCCTGGTTCCAATCAAACGCCGTCCTTTGCCATCTCATCATTTACGCATACCAGACCAACACTATTAAGCAATTTCATAGACATCACATTTTGCTTAACCTACCAGCAATTGGCAACTGATCCAAACCGGGCAGACAAATGATGAGTTCGATGTACGACAGAAACGACATCATTGCCATGATCAACCAAGAGGTGAAACATTCAAGATGCCATTCAGCAGATCCGAAAAGCTGTTACTAGCCGGACTAATTGTTTATTCCTTTATACCGGCGTTCGGTGGCTTGTTTAGAATTCTAGAGCTTGCAGGCGGCCCGGCCGTGGGCCTACCCGAAAATCCACGTGCGACGACCGCGCCCGTCACTATTGGCGTGCACATACTGAGTAGTGCTGTCTACTGTGTTGCAGGAGCGTTGCAGTTTTTGCCTAGCCTCCGACGCACCGGTGCCCATCGCGTCATCGGCCCCACCGTTGCAGGGACAGGCTGTTTGAGTGCCGCTACCGGGTTGTGGATGACCCACTATTTCAGCTTCCCCACTGAACTGCAGGGCACCCTGCTGTACAGCGTGCGAATGATACTCAGCCTCTCGATGATCGGCCTGATTGCCTTTGGAGTGATCGCCATTCGTAACCGTAACCTCTACCGACACAGCGCGAGCATGCTGCGCGCTTATGCTATTGGGTTGGGTGCTTCAACTCAGGCGTTCGTGGGCATTGGCTGGATGATAATCACCGGTAACGAGCCGGAAGGGCTGCCACGCGATGGCCTGATGGTGTTTTCCTGGGTTATCAACTTGCTAGTAGCACAGTGGATGATTCGCAGGTTTCTGCACCCCTTGCGGCGAACTATTTACGATTAAGGGTCACCTAAAGTGGCTTCCAGCCACAATGATAAGCGAAGCAACAATACCCAATCGTAATCCCGGCTATGTTCCAGAGAATGTCGGTATATCGTGTGGTTCGGTTTGGAACAAATAACTGGGCCAGCTCAGTAACGACTCCAACAAACAGTAAACCTATTATAACTATCCAAAACCTTAGTCCGAATCGCGTAGATACTGTAAAGGCTACTACGTTGAGTAGCATCGATATCTGGTTTTGCTATATCCCGCGTCTCCGCGGAGACGTTTTGCCATCTGCGTCCCAATTCCATTTCTATTCCTTTTGTTTGATATAAAGGTTTGTACAACCCAGCTAAAAGATCACACCCTCTTTATTTTCGATGCAATCCGTGATCACATACGGTGATCACTTAGAGCGAACACCCAGACGGCGGATCAATTCGATGGTAATGAGCGCCGCTGCGGGCCAAAAAACCCATGGATAACCTGACCATGTGAATAGGTTGACCAACGCTAATGCGCCGATGATGACAACGGCACGAAAATATGGAAGTTTGAACCTACCGCGTACGAACAATGGCGTTGCCTCCAACGCCACAAGTGTGGCCATGGCAAGTCCTGGCCAATGCGCCCAGAAGGGAGTACCCGTTGCAAAATCAACTACAAAAAGCACGAGCCAGATGGCACCAAGCAGCTTGGCATGGCGGATTGTGCGCTCCCGCAGATTGCCAGGGACAGGTTCTAAGCGGTTCGAATCTTGAATAGATTGAGCCTTGCGCACGATATTAGCCACATTGCTTTGTTTTTTACCGAAAGAGAGGCGATAGACCGACACATCTTCTAAAAAGTTCTTCGGACGCTTCTCGCCCAGATACTCGAACCCAATGGTGAGTTTATGTCGGACTTGATCATAAACCTGCTGGGAGATCAGCACACCGCCGGGCTCCGCCATAGACTCAAGACGTGCGGCAAGATTAACACCCTCGCCTAAAAGGTCGCTGCCGTCGATCATCACGTCTCCGAGATGGATTCCGATCCTGAAGCGCAAAGCGTCTCCTCGATCGCGGCTGTGATTAACTAGTTCGTGCTGCACCTCGATGGCGCATTGGACGGCCTCGACTACTGAGGAGAACTCTGCAATCAATCCGTCACCGGCAGTATTGACGACTCGGCCGTCGTGGCGTTCGATAAATTTGGAGAAGACACTTCGTGCAGCGCGCAGGGCGCTGAGCGCGCTTACCTCGTCCGAGTCCATTGCACGACTGTAGCCTTCGGCGTCCGCCGCGAGAATCGTCGTCAGCTTTCGTTGCACCTTTAAGGACATGGCAACACTCGTAGATCTGGGCAATACCGTTAGAAGATGGCCGATCGAATCCGATTCTTACTTAAGACTGTGGATAGTTGTTTTGTCGAAACCGGCTGATCAAATTCCCTAGTTTTTTATCACTTTACCACATCATAAATTCCCGTAAGGGTTCACTTGATAGCGGAGCCAAAGGTTGGTTTTTCGAGCACGGGCTGGCTGCTCAGTTAAATCTAAGAAATCGGATATTGATAAACGGTTAAGAATGGTACTCCGCGATCCAGACAGCTAGTTTCTTGGTACTCAACAGACGCTAACAACCGCGTGCATCGAAACGCAAGAGTGCTTGCACCCGAATACTTTGTAATCGCTACTTAACAACCGGCTCTACGGTTAGGGTTCCTTTGTGGGTATCGAGTGTCGCTACAGAGCCCAGAGGAATAGCGTTAAAATTGGAATTACCGTGTTGATCTAGCAAGTCATGACCTGAATCGATACCGCCGAGAACGGGAACATTCAGTGATCCAAGACGGTCCTGGAGCACATCGGCTATGGTCCAACCGCGATCGCGGTAGCCTCGCCCGCATTCAAACGATCCCAGTGCCACACCAGCAATCCCATCGAGAGTGCCAGAGCGCATCAATTGAGTTAAGTATCGATCGACGGTGCCCAAACCTTTTCGGTGATATTCGAGAAATAAAATAGCCCCAACCATCGACGGCATGCGAACGCCTACAGAGGTGGATACCGATTGAAGATTGCCTCCGATAATTGGCCCGGCGGCGTGCCCCTCAATCTTCACTGCTGCAGATACCGCAGTCGAGTTGCTCACTAGCGTGATTGGGTCCGTGGTCATCAACAGCTGCTTTGTAGAACTCTGCGTAATATCACCGTTTAGGCATCCGTGGATACCGCCCACGCGGCTATGAGTAAACAGTGACAGATGTAAAAAGGTGATATCGCTAAAACCGACCAGCAGTTTAGGATCAGATCGGACGGCTTCGAAATCAATGTCATCCGAAATACGATATGCGCCAGCGCCTCCCCGCGTTGCAATGACTGCGCGGACTTCTGGATCGCGAAAGGCTTTATTCAGATCCTCAAGCCGTTCCGCGTCTGTGCCAGCCATATAGCCGTGCTTCCCTAAAACATTATCGCTGACGTCGCAGCGTAGCCCCCAGCTCTCTAAGGTTTCTATGTAGCTATCGATGTGCGGCTGATCAGGATAGCTAGCCGGGGATACCAAACGAACGAGATCCCCGGGCTGTAGCTTTGGTGCTATAAGGAGATCTGGTGGCACTATAGCTTTTGGATCATCAGGCATACGCCGTTTTACATATCTTGAGTAGCTGTTGATACACACCCGGGCAGGCTGTAATCACACTGCCACCTTCCTCCAGCATCGTCGACATATCATACGGATCAACGTCGCCACCCGCCTCTTTGATTAGAAGCAGTGCTGCAATGCAATCCCATGCATACATATGCGGTTCGCAATAACCGATTAATCTACCCGCTGCGACATAACTCAGCATCAGTGCACCAGAACCACAACGGTAATAAATGCCGTCAGCTTCAATGATGTTTTTAATCACTTGTAGGGTGGATTCAGTGCTGGTGCGAGAAGAGTAACCTACGGCGATGGAGCCTTCTCCGAAGCTTTGTGAGCTCGATACCGAGATCGACCTTTCATTTAGCGTTGCACCAAAACCCTTAATAGCAACATATGTTTCCTCCGCTATTGGGTCAATAATAATGCCCAATACTGTTTCATTACCGCTTACGCAAGCCAACACCACGCACCAACCCGGCATGCCAGCTACGAAACTTGAGGTTCCGTCTATCGGATCGATAACCCATGTGTAACCAGATTCGGATGCTATTCGTCCATGCTCCTCTCCGATGATCCCATCTTTTGGGAAGGCCTGTTGCAACGCTGCCTTAATTTGCAATTCCACGCCTTTATCTGCATCCGACACTAGATCTTGCTTACCCTTTTTTTCAATAATTAGTTTGTCAATATCTCTAAAGTACTTTAACGCTGTAACAGAAGCATTTTGAACGATGCCCAAGCCAGTATCACGACGTAATTGGAGTTCATTGTCCATAGTAAATACCTTTAACCAATTGCGGTTGTCGATAACGTAGAACCCGGTAACAACACAGGCCCCTTCTCAGCAAATCCAACACTCACTACCTCACCTTCGGAAAAACCACTCTCTACATCTGACACAACAAACAGCTCAGCAACATCTGTAGACACTTTGTATTCCATATGGCTGCCAGCGTAAGTAGCTTTTGCTATCTTGCCAGCCATTGTGTTAGGTGAGCCTGCAGCCGATAGAAGGATTCTACCTGGGCGTATCGCGATACGCGACGGGCCTACGGATAACTCTCGTGCCAATGCAGTAAACGATATCCCATTGACTGATGCCATGGCGGTATTTCCATTGACTGAATCGATAACACCATCAAACAAATTGGCTTCACCAATAAAGTCAGCGACAAATTCATCTACCGGCGCATCATATAGCTCTCTCGGTGTGCCGATCTGAGCAATCTTTGCATCATTCATCACGATGATTCTGTCGGATACGGCTAATGCTTCTTCTTGGTCATGGGTTACGTACACAACAGTCAAACCAAGCTTGGTTTGGATATCACGTATATCTTCGCGAACTTGCCGCCGTAGCTTGGCATCAAGGTTAGATAGGGGCTCATCAAACAGCAACACCTGTGGCTCCAACACCAAGGCTCGCGCTACGGCCACACGCTGTTGCTGCCCACCGGACAATTCGCTTGGCAAGCGGCTTCCGTAACCAGACAAGCCTACTATCTCTAAGCCACGTTCAGTGCGCTCTAAGATTTCGGCTTTTTTCATCTTGCCGATGCGTAAACCATAAGAGACATTCTCCAGTACTGACATATGTGGAAACAATGCATAGGACTGAAAAACCATGGACACGTCGCGATCGGTGGCGGGTAATTTGGTGACGTCAGTGTCACCGATGAGAATTTGCCCTTCTGTGGCCATCTCTAAACCAGCGATCATGCGCAGCGTTGTGGTCTTGCCGCAACCTGATGGACCCAGCAGCGTTACCAGCTCACCCGCCTCAACTCGCAACGATACCTCATCAACAGCAGTAACATCACGCCCGTATACTTTAGTTACCTGCTTAAATTCGACTGGCGCCGCTTTAGAAACTTGCTGTTGAATGGTCATATCCTATTGGCTACCGTTTAAATTGATTGCGCTGATCGGGCACTTTTACCACTGCGACTATCACTTCGAATAATAAAAAATTGCATCACAGCCACTACCGTTAACATCACCACAATCAACATAGATGAATAGGCAATGGCAATACCGTAGTCGTTGTTTTCCACCCGTCCAATAATATAGCTTGTCGCCATATTGTATTCAGCGCTAACTAAAAATATCACTGCACTGATCGCGGTCATTGCACGCACAAAGCTGAACACCAGTGCTGCTAGTATCGCTGGCCGCATTAGCGGCAAAATAACTCGGGTAAAGGTGCGCCAGGTATTAGCACCCAGTGTTAACGATGCTTCGTCTAGGCTTTTATCCAGTTGAGACATAGAGGCAATGCCTGCACGCACGCCCACTGGCATATTGCGGAACATAAAACTAATCACCAATATAACCCCCGTCCCGGTTAGTTCAATTGGTGGCACATTAAACGCCAAAATATAACTCACGCCGATGACCGTACCTGGTATAGCAAAGCTCAACATGGTGCCAAATTCAAACGCCTGCTTGCCGGCAAAATTCTGCCTGACTAACAACCACGCAGTCAGCAAGCCCAGCATGGCTGTAAGTGGTGCAGCAGTACCCGCAATTTTAAGCGTTGTCCAAAACGAATCCCACGCCGAGCCCTTAAAATGGATACCGTAATCATTCCAGCTAATGCCAAAGGCAGTAATATAGTGCTTAAATGTAAGCGTGTTGTTGAGTCCCCATGTCTCTACAAACCCTCCGTAGAGGATCATTCCGTATACTGTTAGCGTAAATAGTGTCCAAATAGCAGCAATCGAGTAGCACGGCCACATCACACGCTTTGGCATTAGCGCATGGGCGCCTGAATCCCCCTTGCCTGTTTTAGTTGTATAGGATTTATTACCCAACCACCTTCGTTGCGCGTAAAAGGCAGTAAGCGTAAAGATCAATAATGCTATGGCTAACACTGCCGCCATGCCTTGATCATTTTGTGCACCCACTATCGCAAAGAATATTTCTGTCGACAAGACGTCGTAATTACCCCCCAACACTAACGGGTTGCCAAAATCCGCCATGCTTTCTATAAAGCCCAGCAAGAATGCATTAGCCAAACCTGGACGCATTAGAGGTAACGAAACCGTTTTAAAGGTTTGCCAACGGTTGGCACGAAGTGTTTGAGCCGCCTCCTCCATCGAAGGACTTACGCCTTCTACAACGCCTATTAACACTAGGAATGCAATGGGCGTAAACGACAACATCTGGGCGATTAATATGCCAGGCAAACCGTACACCCATCGAGTCGGTTGCAACTCAAAAATATCAGCGACTAATTTTGTCACTGATCCTGACAAGCCGAATAACAAAATGATGGCTAAGCCAATAACAAATGGCGGTGTAATTATCGGTAGCACAGTAAGTGCACGCAATAGGTTGCCACGCTTCAAGCCGCTGCGTGTTGCAACCAGTGCGAATACTAACCCTAACAGAGTTGTCGAAAACCCAACCAGTACGGCCAAGAACAGTGAGTTCCAAGCAACACCGCAACGTGTGCCGCCAGTCAAGCAACCTAAACCCCAAATTTTGTTTTCGAAAAACTTGGCCGTAAACACACTGAGTGAGTACACGCCGTCGTTGTCCCTAACGGCGCTGGAGAGCATTTGAACAATGGGGAAAAATATAAACACGCCGACCAAAGCGATAATTAAACCGATCGAGCCAACAACAAAAACATCACCGTTAACAGCGCCGCGCCCTGCAACACCTGTGGTGAGATAAAACAAAAAGGTGGCAGTTAAAAATAACCCACCAAAGCCAATTCCAAACTGGCGATCATCCAGTGCACCGAACAACTGGGTAAGTGCGTCGAAATTCCAGCCTCTCAAACCAATGCCCAGGCCTTGAATAGCCAGCCAAGCTAAACCAGACACACCGGCAACAATCAAGACGTTAGCGCGTTGCTTAGGGCTATGCGCAAATAGAGGGCTTAACAGAGGAAGAAGCAGTGGCAGGAGCAATGGGGAGAGCCAAAGCTTCTCCCCTTGCGTGATTAAAAAAAGCGCAGGTGCGTAATCTGTGTCAAATGGGTACCCGTCGAGCAACCACTCGGTACTCCAGAATCCATCTTCCAGTACATACCATGGCAGCAAGCAATAACCGACCAAGCCGATTACCAGCCACATACCAACAGTTCTATTCACTGAACGCTCTCTTACTTGTCAGATAATACTGACTATTCCAAGTGGATCGGTGTCACTGAGGTAGTACAGAGACCTCATCATCCCACTTTTTCAACAACCGCTTACGCTCATCAGATGAACCGTATTTAGCAAAATCGTAGTCAATCAGTTTAATGCTAGACAGGTCAGGCGCCATTGGCGAACTTTGGGCGCTTTTGTTAGACATAACTTGGAACGCTTTTACTTCAAGCGAACGCGACTGCACATCAGCAGACAAGGCCCAATCATAAAACTTACGTGCGTTTTCTGGATTGCGGCCACCCTTTATTAAGGTCATGCCACCGATTTCATAACCCGTGCCTTCACAAGGTGCTACCACTTTAATTGGAAAACCAGACGCTGCCTGCTTTACGGCGTCATGCATAAACACGATACCGATTGTGTTTTCACCTCGGGCAGCAGCTTTAATGGGAGCAGAGCCAGACTTCGTGTATTGATTGATGTTTTTATGCAATCCCTTCATAAACTCAAAGCCTTCGTCTTCACCAAAAAGCTGAACAATCGTTGCTAGTGTGGTGTAAGCCGTACCGGAAGAGTTGGGGTTAGCCATTTGCACATGCCCTTTATATTCAGGCTTTAGTAGATCAGCCCAACATGCTGGTACCGGCAGGTTGTTCGCCTTTAGCACCTCTTCGTTATAGCCATAGCCTAAGGCACCTGAGTAAATACCCATGGTTTGATTGCCGCTGGATTCAGCTTGCTTGATTGCCCAGTCATTTTGTTCTCCACGCAATGGAGACATATACTCGTCGCCCAAGCCTTCTTCTGCTGCCTGTAGGTGTGGATCGCCCGTACCACCCCACCAGATATCACCTTTGGGGTTGCTGGCTTCAGCTTTGATTTGCGCAAGAGTTTCACCCGAGCTTTTGCGTGTCATGCTGACTTTTATGCCCGTGGCCTCTTCAAAGCCTGTTGCCATCAGCTGGCACCAATCTTCTTGTGCGCTGCAATAATAAGTGAGCTTTTCAGCCGCTTGTGCAGGTGTGGTCAGGCTAGCGACAAACGCCATTGGAATGGCCACTAGCAAGGTCGTTTTTTTGATCATTATCCTCTCTCCGTAAATCATTTATTAGCTAGTTGAGATTGCCCTCTAGAGGCTTAGATTGCAAGGCGTGTTTGCCAATATTGCACGCACTACTGCTCTACAAGTCTATAGTGAAGCTAAATGTGGTCCTTTCTGTCCTTCAGGAATGGGTATTGGGCACGAGCGCTGGCTATTGTGTCTTTGTCCATTTTCATGTAGACAAAATCTTCGTCATGATCGCTAAGCAGCGTTGTTGGGTGATCTTCATCTACCCAAGGCGGCACTACAATTGATCGGCCATAATCGGCACCGGCGCGATTAACACTCACCAAATAAATCTGATTCTCGAGAGCTCGAGTGCATGCAAAACTATGCCAACTAAGAAACGTACTATCTCGTGCGTAAGCGCCTTGATGCAAAACAACATCAACACCATGATTAACGGTTAGCGCTCTACACAATTCAGGAAACCTGATGTCCGCACAAATAACGGGAGACACTTTAAACCCCTTTACATCGAACACCAACAGCTCATTGCCAGGTTCAAAAAATTGCTTCTCGGATGAGGCTCCAAATTGCGCTAGGTATTGTTTGCTGTAAACGCCCAGCAGATCTCCTGCAGGGTTTACCACCGCAGATGCTATTTGATAAGCACCTGTTTCAGTCCGCAGTGGAAAACTATAAGCAATATGACATTGATGTTGGCCGCTTACATCGCTCCATGTTTGATAAGAAGCGCCACCCAATGGCTCAGCTAAATCGCTTAGGCAATTAAACGCATCGTTAGAATACTCTATGCTGACAAGCTCAGGCAGCACCACTAGATCAGCTTTTCTATGTTGCAGTTGAGAGCTTACTCGCTGCTGAAGATGCCTTAGATGCTGATCACGATGAGCAGACGTACGTGTAACCCCTACGTCAACTTGACACAAAAGTGTAGTAATTGGGTCAATAGGTATCATCGTTTTCGAATACTCACTATTACCATCGATATTTGAATTGCGACATCTCTATCTTTGCCTGCACACTATAAACAATTAGCCACACTCAGGCGCAAAGCAGATGGCTCTAACATACAAACAAGGCGTTCTTACCATCATGCTGGCAGGCCTTTTTTGGTCTTTCGTGCCTATCGGCGTGCGCGAATTTAACTACGCAAACGTATGGCAAATTCTGCTTTATCGATCCATAGGTGTATTACCTCTGGTTTTTCTATTAATCGCAAGAACCTCTAATGGATCGCCGATTGCAGCCATCAAGGCTACTGGCTACATAGCGATATATGGCGCTTTTGGGCTCGTTATCGCTTATGCATGCGCAATCTCAGCACTGCGCATGACGACCATCGCAAACGCTGCGTTTCTATTTGCCACAGCGCCCTTATTTGCGGCAGTGCTTAGCAAATTAATATTAGGGGAGTCGATTCGGCGCTTTACCATTGTCGCTCTCGCTATCGCCATGATCGGCACCACTATCATGGTGTATGAAAGCTGGGCCGCTGGCAATTGGCTGGGGGATTTTCTTGCTCTGCTTTCCGCTATTGGATTTGCGGTTTTTGTAGTATCACTGCGAGCCAATAAAACCGATAATAGCTTACCGGTTGTTTTCCTTGGCGCGGCATTCTCTGTGCTTATCGCAGCGTTAATGTGTTTAATCACCGGTATAGGATTTTCGATTCCCACTCAAGAAATTGTATTGGGAATTTCTTTGGGCGCTTTGATTCTAGGCGTGGGTATGGTGCTTTGTTCTATGGGTTCAGATGTTGTGCCCGCGGCAGAGCTATCATTGCTATGCATGACAGAAATTATATTTGCACCCGTTTGGGCATGGTTAATCCTTAACGAGATTCCCAATAGCAGTGTACTCATTGGTGGCGCAGCAATCGTTATCGCAATCGTTCTAAATGCGGTATCAGGAATGCGCCACAAGCGGGCGATAACGTCATTTTAAGTCATTGCGTATACATCATCACGTTTAAGTCAGAGAATAATTTAAGCTTCGCGTATCAATATCTTTTACAGCTTGCATCGCAATAAAGCTCGATGTATTTGCTACATGCGGCAGTTGCGATATCTTCTCTCCCAGCACCAAGCGATAACTAGCGATATCGTAGGTACGCACCTTAAGCAAATAGTCAAAAGACCCTGCAATCATATGACACTGTTCAATTTCATCAATTTTTAGCACAGCGGCATTAAATGCTGCCAGCGCGTGCTCGCGAGTATCCGACAACTTTACCTCTGTAAATGAAACATGCTCGATGCCCATTTTTTCAGAATCAAGAATCGCGATAAAACCTTTAATAAACCCATCGCGCTGCAACCGTTTAAGCCGAGCCTGACAAGGACTCTTGGTTAAACCGACGCGATTTGCCAATTCTGTCACTGGCAATCTACCTTCTTTAGATAGCTCAGATAAAATCTGCATATCATAAGCATCTAATTGACTTTTTATAGCTTCGCTTACCATATATATTCCTTATTATCTAGATAATTACAGACTCATTACCTGTAATAATGCACCAAAACAGGCCATAATACTGTCGAGTTGGTGCTAAAACACTACATATTATTCACGGAGCAACAACATGCCAAATCTCGACACACTGAGAGCCAACATCAGATCCCTGCACAGCGCTTCTGAAGCTGGTTTGGTCTCAGATCTACTGGAAAGCGCTAACATCACTGAAACCAAGCGATCTAACATTTCAGTGCGCGCGGAGGCCTTGGTTGAATCTGTCCGAGCAGACGATCAGCCCGGACTAATGGAAGAGTTCCTTGCTGAATATGGCCTGTCTTCTGATGAAGGGATTGCGCTGATGTGTTTAGCGGAAGCATTACTACGAGTGCCTGATGCGGACACAATTGATCAGTTGATTGAAGACAAGATAGCCCCGTCCAGTTGGGGTGATCACTTAGGACAATCGTCTTCCTCACTTGTCAATGCATCCACTTGGGCCTTGATGCTCACCGGCAAGGTGCTCAATGACGAACATTCATCTGCAGTAACGTCGGTACTACGTGGCGCTGTACGCCGTTTAGGTGAACCCGTTATCCGAGTTGCCGTTACCCGCGCGATTAAAGAAATGGGTAATCAATTTGTGTTGGGCGAGACGATAGAGGATGCCACTAAGCGTGCTCAAGGAATGGAAGCCAAAGGTTACACCTACTCATACGACATGCTTGGCGAGGCAGCATTAACCGCAGACGATGCTATGCATTTTTTCAATGCCTATAAAGATTCAATCACTACGCTAGCCTCGCTCGCCACATCGGAGGATATCCGTAGTAATCCTGGCATCTCAATAAAACTATCAGCACTACACCCGCGCTTCGAGTTTGCACAATCTGAGCGCGTAATGAGTGAATTGGTAGAAAGTACCTTGGCATTAGCAGCACTAGCAAAAGATGCCAACATGGGCCTCAATATCGATGCTGAAGAATCAGAGCGCTTAGAGCTATCCCTCAATGTTATCGAAGCGGTACTGGCAAGCCCCACATTGGCAGGCTGGGATGGATTTGGCATCGTTGTACAGGCATACGGAAAACGCGCCAGTGCGGTGATCGATTGGTTACATGCACTAGCTGAAACACATGATCGAAAAATAATGGTTCGCCTAGTTAAAGGTGCTTATTGGGATTCAGAGATTAAGCGCGCCCAAGTGGAAGGCTTACCCGACTACCCTGTCTACACTAGCAAGGCCGCAACCGATACCTCCTATATGGTATGCGCTGAAAAATTACTCGCGATGCCAGATCGTATCTACCCACAGTTCGCCACTCACAATGCTCACACCATCAGCACAGTGCTAGAGCTTGCATCTGATAATCAACCATTTGAATTTCAGCGTTTACACGGCATGGGCGAAGCATTGCATCGCGCAGTGCTTGAAGAAGAGAAAACTCAGTGCAGAATTTACGCACCCGTTGGCGCCCATACTGATTTATTGGCCTACTTAGTCAGGCGACTACTTGAAAATGGCGCCAACTCTTCATTTGTTAATCAGCTGGTTGATGAGTCTATTCCCGCTAGCGCCATGGCAGAAGACCCATTCGTAGCCGTACTGCCCAGTTTGGAAATAGCTAAGAACACAATCGCCAAACCGCCTCAATTATATTTTCCTAATCGCGTCAATTCAGCCGGTTGGGATTTACACAATATCGATGAATGGAATCAAATCGAGTCAAATCGTAACGAGTACGCATCAATACAATGGCATGTCGAACCGCTAGTTGCCAATGGTTTTGCCAGTACGTCTAAAAATGAAATCATTAACCCTGCTAACGCAAACGATATTGTCGGCAGCGTAATTGGGGCAACAACCGAAGACACTAATACGGCGTTACAAGCGGCCACTGCATGGGATACCGCTACCGCCACTCAGCGTTCGACCATACTAGAAAGAGCCGCTGACCTATATGAAAAACATTCAGCTGAGATATTTGCAATCTTGGCACGAGAGGCTGGAAAAACAGCAATGGATGCAGTAGCAGAGCTACGCGAGGCGGTGGATTTTTTACGATACTACTCCTGTCAAAAAGTGGATGATGATCGACAAGCGCGCGGCGTAGTTGCGTGCATATCACCCTGGAACTTCCCCTTAGCTATATTCACAGGGCAAATATCAGCAGCCCTTGCAGCAGGTAACGGCGTCATCGCAAAACCTGCTGACCCGACTCCTATTATTTCGTATTTAGCAGTACGACTACTACATGAAGCTGGTGTACCACCAGCCGTACTACAGCTACTACCCGGTCGCGGATCTGTTGTGGGTGAGGCGTTAACATCGAGCCCACTTATTAAAGGGATTTGTTTTACAGGCTCTACCAATACTGCTTTAAAAATTAACCGCAATATGGCGGAGCACCTTAGCCCAACTTCACCGCTTATTGCGGAGACCGGAGGCATCAACGCCATGATCGTTGATTCAACTGCTCTACCCGAACAAGCAATCCAGGACATAGTGGCATCTGCATTCCAATCGGCAGGCCAGCGTTGTTCAGCCTTACGCTTGTTATATGTTCAAGAAGACATAGCAGAGCCATTTAAAGACAAATTATTTGGTGCTATGGATGAGCTGAACGTAGGCGATCCATGGCAGCTAACCACTGACGTTGGGCCAATCATCAATGAATCGGCACAACACGGTATTCTCAAGCATATCAGTGCCGCGCGACAATCAGGCAACGTACTAAAAGAACTACCCATGCCAGATTCAGGTTTACACGTGGCGCCTACCGTTATCGGGGTTTCCGGTATGAAGGATATGCAAGATGAAATTTTTGGCCCGGTACTTCATCTAGCAACGTTTAAGTCAGATGAGCTTAACAACATAATCGATGATATCAACGACAGTGGTTACGGCCTCACTTTTGGCTTGCATTCGCGTATCGACGATCGAGTTGAGCTGCTCACCTCACGCCTTCACACTGGCAACCTTTATATCAATCGCAACCAGATCGGTGCGATAGTGGGTTCACAACCTTTTGGTGGTGAAGGCTTATCAGGTACTGGCCCTAAAGCAGGTGGCCCACATTATGTAAAACGCTTTACACGTGAGCCAAAACAGCCTGGCACACCGGCGATTACTGATTCGCTGGCGACAGTGGCCGACGTGCAGCACGCGATCCATGGGCTAGCGCAAACTGAGCAAGCTGCATTGCAAACCATTAGCTTACCCGGCCCCACTGGTGAATCTAATCGTTTGTCCTTGTATCCACGCGGGACTATCCTGTGCCTAGGACCAACGGTTGCAAACGCCACTAAACAGGCTGCTATTGCAACCGCCCAAGGGTGTTCGGTGTTAATGGTTTGTCCTGATGCCGCAGGGCCAAATTCAATACCGGGGCATCTGCAGCGGGATGCACTAACCACGCTTGAAGGGATTGATGCTGTTGCGCTATGGAGTAATAATAAAGATCTGCAGCAAGCCCGGGTCGCCTTAGCAAAACGAGATGGCCCACTACTACCGCTTATAACTGAACGAGATATGGCTGATCGTTGCGTAAAAGAACGCCACGTGTGTGTTGATACAACTGCATCGGGTGGCAATGCATCGTTGTTAGCCGGTACGGATGGTACCTAGCTTAATACGCTCGCCTCCGCGCAGCACCATTATATAAAATATCAGCGTAGTTAGCTTTTGACGCTTCGCGGTCTGCCACGCTGATTGGATCCATATCATAACGTGGCCGATTGAGTAATCGTAGATCAGCATCGTTACGCTGCTTGCCTCTGCAATGCTGCCATTGGTTTTGCCCAATGGTTTGAACTACATCGTGCCTGGCATACGATTGCAATGCAAAGCCAATACGACGTTGATCACTCTTGTTAGGTTGCGAGCCGTGTATTAGCTCGCAATGATGTACCGACATCTGTCCTGGCTCGAGTATCAAATGCACCGCCTGCGATTCATCTACATCATTAACGCGCTGGCCACGGGTAAGGATATTATCTTCGCCGTAGGTATCTTCGTGCGACACAATATGCTGATGATGACTACCCGGGATCATACTCATACACCCTGTTTCTAAATTACTGGGCGATAGTGCAATCCAGGGTGACAAAAATGTGTTGTTGTTCATCCCCATATAAGTGGCATCTTGATGCCAACTAACAAAGCCACTTGATTTAGCTTCTTTGATAAATAACACACTGGCCCACAGCGAAAAATCAGCGCCAAGAAGATCCTCTACCACATCTAATATCAGCGGATGAAAAGCCAGCTCATCTAAGCAGGTAAGCGCAAGGTGTGCGTTGTTCCGGTTCTCACCATGCACATCATCAGGATAGGCCGCTTCGGCCTCTTCAAAGCGAGTTCGGTACTGTGCGGCCTCATGCTCGGACATCACGGTGATTGGGCTTAGGAAACCAGCCTCTTCATATTCGCTGATTTGACTTGCCGTTAAAAACTTAGGCATAGGGGTTCACTGGTTCGAAATTGACGCAAAAAACGAATAATAAAGAAATATCGCACTCTTGGATAGCAGCTTATTAAGTGACAGAGAGTTTGACCACCGATTGAGACCAATCTTGATCAACAAACATGTCGCCTATAGCATCTCGGTTGTCGGTATACCATTGCGTGATATCACCCAAGCTGTTACCGCCGGCCTTGTAGGAATCAATCAATTCACTCATACGAGCTGCCCCAAACGAAGCATAGTGACCTGCATGGAACACCTCTACGCCAAGTGATGCAATGCGCTCTAAGGTTTGTAAATAGACTTCTTGATCAGAATGGTAAAGAGAATCCAATAATTCGCCATCATAAAGAGCATCGCCCGAGAACAGCACCTTGCGTTTTACATCAAATAAACCAATCGACCCTGGAGAGTGCCCTGGCAAGTGCAGCACTTGATAGGCCGCATCGCCTAGGTCGATCACATCGCCCTCATCTAAGTGGGCGGTTAATGGCGCAGGCGTAATTGAGTAGGTTTCAGGCGAGTAGCTTGGGTGTTGCTTAGGGTCCACAATAGCAATTTGCGACCAATCGCCTGCGTAGACTACGGAGCTATTGTCTGGACTTGCTAATATATGGCTTTCTTTTTCGTGGCCTAAACGGTGATCAAACTCGTGTAAGCAGCCAGAGTGATCAAAATGAGAATGGGTCACTATCGCTTTAATAGGCCGATCAGTATGTTGCATGACCCATTGCTTTAATGAATCCAGCCCCATACCGGTATCGATAACTAAATCATACTCATGCCCAGTGACATGCCAGATATTGCAGCGCATAAAATTGGCAACGCCAGTTTCTTGAATTAGGGATATTTTGTCTGTTACTTTAAATTTTTTATAACCCACAGCTAATCACCTCGAATAAAAGTTTAGCCATGATCTGGCGGGAAGCGTGATTTCCACGGCGAGGCTTGTTCGAGTTGTCGAGCCAATTGCAGCAAACCTGCATCGTTCCCTACCGATCCAACAAAATGCATCCCAACCGGCAAGCCGGCTTGATCTACATGCAGCGGCACCGACATAGCAGGCTGCCCTGTGACATTAAAAATTTCAAGATACGGTGCAAAGCGCCAAGCGCGCTCCATCCAAGCGTCAGCATCTTGATTGACGAGTTGCGTAAGTAAGCCGGTGGGTAATGGCGCTTCCGACACAACCGGCGTTAATAGCACATCGATATTTTCGAGTGCTGCAGCCATTGCATTTTGGAGTGTGCGCAGCTTAATACGAGCGTTAACCATATCAACCGAACTGACATTTTTGGCGTTTTTCCAAGCTGCAAAAACGACTGGACCAAGATCATCTTCAGTCGGTAAACGGCCTATTGCATTTGCGTGCCGATCGATAACGGCGGAGAGTTCAGCCATCCAAAACACACTGGCAACATCACATGGATCGGAATCGTCTGGCCATTCCCATTCTATGACTTCATGCCCAAGTGATTCAAGCAGTACAGTGGTCTCATTAAGTTTGTTACAAATCTCTGTTGTGGCTGTTAAACCTGTAGGGGAATATTGAGTAACGCCAATGCGCAGTGGTGCAAGCGGTTTATCTAAGGTAGATAAATAGGAATGCGCTAAATGGGGATACACCGCAGGATTGCCAACATCAGCACCCGCAGTGACATCAAGCATTGCAGCAGAATCCCTGACTGATCGAGTCACTACATGATCACTATTTAATCCACCTACTAAATGCCCTAATGGTGAGCCGGTGGCAACTAGCCCACCGCTAGGCTTGAAACCAAATACACCACAACATGATGCAGGTGCTCGTATTGAACCGCCGGAGTCGGTTGCATGCGCCATAGGTACTATGCCCGAAGCCACCGCTGCCGCCGCTCCCCCACTCGAGCCACCAGGTGTTAAGTTTAAATCCCATGGATTTTTAGTGGGCCCATACAGCTCGGGCTCACACCCAAAATCTGTTGCAAATTCTGGAGTGTTTGTGCGACCGATGATAATAAGGCCCGCCTCACGCCAGCGTTTTACCAACGTCGAATCAGCTTGCTTTAATTCACTATCAGCAAAAAACCGACAAGCGTGAGTTGTGCGGTAGTGTTTGATATCAACGTTGATATCCTTTGCTAAGAATGGAACACCCGCAAGAGGTAATGAGGTGTCGACTACTTGAGCTTGCAACCGCGATCGTTCGTCGTTGCGCATCACTACCGCATTGAGTTGTGGGTTAATGGCGTCTATCTCACGAAGGGCACATTCCAGCAATTCTGGTGCACTGATTTCTGCAGCCCTCGCCAAATCAGCCAAGCCAACGGCATCCATTGATTGGTATTCTTTTGAGCTCAGCATGAATAAATCCTTATCAGGAAATTTTTGAGGCCATCCTTGCGAAGGCTAGGTGCCCTCCGGGGGGAATGACAACAACTAGAAACTACCCTTCATTGACTTCATCACGATTGAACGATCAATCTCCCCTTGCACAGTTCCCTGCTCATCGCACACAACAGCAACGGGCTTGTCGGTATCCGCAACCAGATCGATCAAACCATCAATTTTTGCTGACATCAACACACTGGGTTCGCCAGGTTCAAGATTGTGATGGCTGACTGGCCGCATCACCTTGCCTGCAGACAGCACTTTATAGCGAGGAACATCTTCAGTGAAATCTGCAACATACTTATCAGCAGGGTTTGCAACGATTTCTTCTGGAGTGCCCAATTGCGAAATAGCGCCATCGCGCATGATCATAATGTGATCGCCCATTTTGATGGCTTCAAGAAAGTCATGTGTAATAAACACCATGGTTTTTTTAAGCCGAGCTTGCAGGTCAAGCAGTTCGTCTTGCATCTCACGGCGAATAAGCGGATCAAGCGCAGAAAATGGCTCGTCAAACAATAAAATTTCAGGCTCCACCGCCATTGCGCGCGCAAGGCCAACGCGTTGTTGCATTCCACCTGAGAGTTCGCGCGGGTAGTGATCCGCCCAACCATCAAGGCCAACCAGATCAATTATCTCCATTGCTTTTTCATAGCGCTGCTTTCGCCCTTCGCCTCGTACTTCCAAGCCATAGGCTACGTTGTCGATCACTTTGCGATGCGGGAACAAACCAAAATGCTGAAAAACCATGGCCAATTTGTTACGGCGTAAATCTTTAAGCTCGCTGTGCGATACAGATGTGATGTCTTGACCATCAATCAAAACCTGCCCTTCTGTGGGATCAATCAGCCTTGATAGGCACCGCACCAAGGTTGATTTACCAGACCCAGATAAACCCATAACAACAAACGTTTCTCCCGGGTCAACCGAAAACGAGACATCCTTAACCCCAATAACATGGCCCGTCTGCTGCTGAATTTCTGCCCGTGATAAAGATCGATCCATATCGCGCAAAGTGCGCTCAGGGTTAGGGCCAAATACTTTCCAGATGTTGTTACAGATGATTTTTGGCTCTGTCGCCATGTTGTACACGCTCAGCTATCGTTTGTGTCGTTGGAAGCTATAGAACAACAGGAATGCAACAGATGCAACCCCATATTGATATTTGCCAGTCAAAATCGACAAAAATGCCTACAGAACTAAAAATACTGACAATCAACTTTGTCTCAGCCGATCACGATGATAATATCGGCTTTCACACATCTTAATCTACAGCCTTGATGAGCACGGTATGACGAACGCAACCTCGGCCTCATTCGCACCAGAATGGCTATCGTTCCGTGGTCACAATCTCACCGTTCCCGCTGCGATCATCGTCGGCTTGTTGACGTCTTTAGCGGTATATGCCGCCGCCGCCAATGTGTTCACTTTTCCGCAATTTATTATTGACGCTTTCCCGTTTGAAGATTGGATCAATCAAACACAGAAATGGCTAGAGATTAACTTCAAAACCTATACACGCGCCGTAGCAGAAGTCGTTAAAACTCCACTGGAATGGCTTGAAGAAGTATTGTGGTCGGTACCGTGGCTGTTTGTCTTGATGCTCTTCTTGTTACCTGCGTTAGCATACGGCGGCTTGCGTTTGGGGTTATTAGCCTTAGTTGGCGTGATGTTCTGGGGCATGGTGGACATGTGGTACGAGGCCATGTCTACGCTAAGCCTTATGCTGGTATCTGTTGCTTTCTCTGTCGTGATAGGCATTGGTCTTGGCATCTTTGCAGCCAGCAGTGATCGCTTCGACAGTTTTATGCGCCCAGTGCTGGACACCATGCAAACCATGCCTGCGTTCGTTTATTTAATTCCTGCCATTTTCTTTTTTGGTATCGGCGCCGCATCCGCTGCCATGGCCGTCATCATTTACGCACTGCCCCCCGTCGTTCGTTTAACCAACCTAGGCTTAAGGCAAGTGCCCAAAAATTTGATTGAAGTGGCGCAAAGCTATGGTTCAAACCCAATCCAAATGCTACTCAAAGTTAAGCTTCCTCAAGCCAAACCATCCATTATGTTGGGTATCAATCAGACGATTATGATGGCACTGGGGCTCGCGGTGCTCGCAGTATTTATCGGTGGCGGCGGGCTTGGGGAACAAGTATGGAAAGCGCTCACCAGATTAAAAGTTGGATGGGCTGCAGAAGGTGGAACATGCATTGTATTTATGGCCATTCTGTTTGATCGGCTCAGTTATGCGATTACTGGGGTGTCTGGTAACGTCGCCACATCAAAGCACACTAAGCAGCCATTTCATCTACTACCGCAAAAATGGGATGGCCACTCATTGGCTCGTGCGATTGAAACGCCAATCGGCGCGATATGGAATGCCTTTGCGACATTGGGGTCCCTGTTTACGCAATTGTTCGCCAAACCACTATGCCTAGTGTCGAAATCAGCAGAAGAATGGCTGGGCGGGCGACCTTTTCTACTGATTGGCTCGATCATCCTAGTGCTGCTCTATTGGTTTGGCAATGAAGTTAAATGGATGTCTAGTTATCCTAGCTTTCTGGAAGTCTCGTTTAGAGAGCCCATTGACTACGCTATCAATTGGCTCACTATAAACCCTACTTTTATAGGCATAACCAAAGCCATTAGAGCATTTGTCTTTCTCTACTTGCTCGATCCGCTTGATTCATTCCTTAGTGGCTTACCGTGGTGGTATGTCATGGCTGCTTTAGGCTTAATCGTATGGGCATCCGTCAATAGAAGATTCGCAATTATCACCATTGTGTTTTTAGTGTTTCTAGGTGCCACCGACTTGTGGGAAGTGTCGATGTTTACCATCGCGGGCACCATCGTGTCGGTACTTGTTTGTATGCTTATTGGCGTACCCATCGGTGTACTCGCGGCGTACTCCCGCCCTGTTAATTCTATTGTCAAACCTATTCTAGATACTATGCAAACCATGCCGGCATTTGTATACCTCATCCCAGCGCTCTTTTTCTTTGGTGGCAACAAAACCACCGCGGTCATTGCCACCGTTATTTATGCCATCCCCCCTGTCATTCGATTAACTACACTAGGGTTAAAGGAGTTGCCGATCGAAATAAATGAGGTGGCCAACTCTTTTGGATCATCAACACTGCAAACTCTGCTCAAAGTAAAACTACCGATGGCATCGCCTTCGATCATGCTGGGCATGAATCAGGCCGTTGTTTTTGCGCTAACTATGCAAGCCATTACGCCGCTTATTGGTGGGCTGGGCCTAGGAAAAGAAGTATTCGATGCAATGAATCGCGCCAACATGGGACAAGGACTGGCTGCTGGAATCGGCATTGTGCTAGTGACCATTTTACTCGACAGAGTCACTCAGGGCTGGAACCAGAATCAACGCCGTGGATTAGGATTGTGAGCGGTAAAACCGACCAAATCAGTTGCTTAGGCGATGGGTTTGCGACAGAATCGCTTGAAAATCGAACAATTTAACGGCTTGTCGCCAATTGATATCGACAGCTCGCGCTTCAAGTGGTTTACTAGCTGCACGACGAACGAGATAGCGGGCGAACCCAATGGCCGCTTCGAGAAAGTTCACTCTTTATGCCTTTGATAAGGCTTGACCAGTTAGAGGAAAATAGTAATGAAGTCAAAGCAATACTTTACACCGATCGCCAGTGCTTGCACGCTTGCGCTTGGCTTAACGATGAGTGCACCCGCTTCTGCTGGTGGCTTGTTGAAAGCAGCCGTAGCCGATTGGACGGGTGGTGCTGTCATGTGCGAGATAATCCACACGATTGTCGAACAAGAACTTGACTATAAAGTTAAGCGCATCGTTATGCCGTCGGGCCCGAATGTACAAGCCGGCATTCGCGCAGGCGACATTGATTACGCTTGCGAAAACTGGCCTTCTTATAACACCAACAATTCAAACCACGTTGCCGAGTACGGTGGCGATGGCTCTGTGGTTAAAATCGCAGATTCTGGCGTCGTTGGCGTATCGAGTTACTATGTACCGCGATACCTTGTTGAAGGCGAAGGTGCAAAAGCACCAAACCTTAAAACTTGGGAAAACATGAACGAGTATGCTGACCTATTCAAAACAATAGAATCTGGCGACAAAGGCCGATTAATAGGCTGCCCCGTTGCCGCTTGGGAATGCGATGACACTAAGCGTATGGAAGGCTTGGGACTGAACTATGTCGTTAGCGAATTGGGTTCTGACGCTGCGCACTGGGCTGAGGTTCAGGCGGCATACAAACGAAAAGAGGCTTTTATCGCTTATGCATGGG
Source organism: uncultured Granulosicoccaceae bacterium (assembly GCA_937958675.1). GTDB lineage: Bacteria > Pseudomonadota > Gammaproteobacteria > Granulosicoccales > Granulosicoccaceae > Granulosicoccus. The sequence goes on along the minus strand of CALGND010000012.1, from coordinate 59,655 downwards.
AACCGCATTGGATTCACGCAGCTCTCGATCTTGTGAGCATAGAGTTACCCGCTCATTCAAACGACAAATGGCCAGCAACAGGTTGGGCTGAAGATGTGACGTTTAACTACGGCTCTCCATCATTGGCAAAAGATCACCCTGAAGTAGACCAATTGATTAAAAACTTTCGACTCACCAATGATATGCAAGCACCCTTGATTCTTGCTATTGACGTTGACGGCAAAGACATAGAAGAAGTGGTTGCAGAGTGGATGAAAGAAAACGAAGATACTTGGAAAACTTGGTTGCCTAAGGGCTAAGCGTTACAAATAAGATGTGCAAGACAAGCCGCGAGTGATCGCGGCTTTTTTTGTGCCCGCTAGCGCACCTCTTGCATCAACATTTCAAGCTCTTCTGGGGTCAGCTCTTCTTCTGGCTCGCGTTTGGGTTCAACCAATAACATACCCAATACAATCACGCCCAAGGCCACCCAAATTGCTGGAGAGAGTGTTTCATGTAGCGCAACAAAACTAATGCCGATACCTGCAATAGTTTGCACATAAGCCGTTTGGCTGGCAAATACAGACCCAGCACTTGATACCAACAACACAAATACGAACATGGATGCAAGAGTTAGCAAGCCCCAAAACAAAAGGCCCAATTCAAAATACCCTGGCACCAAACTTAATGGTACAAAGTCATCTTGAATCCATGCCAGTGGGATCATAATAATTAACCCCGCTACTGATGCTAGCCCAAGCCGCGTTGATGGCAGCATGTCAACCTGACGGCCAACTACAATCATTAGGTCAATTACAGCATAACCTAAGGGTACACCAAGCACTAAAATCGCCCAAAATGCATTCGTTGATCCAGCGTCAGTCCCTTGTGCATACACAACTAGCACGACGCCCAAAAAACCTAAGCCAACACCTGCTAGCTTTTTAGTTGTGGAAGTCTCTAACTTTGTAATGGCAGAGTACGCATAAACCATCAATACTTCGGTAACCATAATGATAATAATTACGGAAGCTTGAATATGCTCAGATGCCATGAGAAGCAATACATCGCCTAATATGCAAGTACAAAATCCCCATAGCAAGAAATAGCCAATAAGGTAGTAGTCAAATTTTGGCATGTCTCGTTTATAAATGGCCCAAGGGATCGCTAACACCACGACAACTACATTTACCCAAATTGCCATACCAAGTGAATTAGTGCTGTATTGGCTTAGCCACTTGGCTATTGGCGCGTCCAAACCAAATAGCACTCCGGCCAAGATCAACATGCCAAACCCGCGTAGTGTCTGCGCCTGATGCCGAAGCCTTCTTTCTCGATCAAATATTTTTTGCCCCATGTCAGAAAACACTGCAGCAAATTTGGCTAGCGGTGTATTTCCACTAGCGATACTGCGCAACCGTAATTGTTGCGGGTCATAGATTTTTTGCTCGAGTAGTTTCGATGCACGCATCAAACGATCGATTTGTTGCGTTTGAATAACTTCCTGATCACGAATACGTTTTTTTAGTAAACCTGAATTTATACGCGCTTCGAGTATTGGCAGTGCAAAATGTTTGGGCAGAAAATCCTCTGCGCCTAGTTCAATCGCTTTTGCCACTAAATCGGATTCACCGTCGTATGCTGATATCACTACAACTGGAATATGCTCTAGCGAGGGTTCGCTGGCAAGCCACTTTAGCATTTCGATTCCATCGATATGCGGCATCAAGATATCAAGTAAAATTAGATCAACCGGGTGCTCTTGCAAATGTGCCATAGCAAACACAGCACTACTCACTGCTTCGACTTCATGCCCAAGTGTTCTGACGCCCTTCTCTATTTTAATTCGTTGGGTTGATTGATCGTCTACAACAAGAATTTTGCCCGGCAGATTGGCCTCGGCTGGACTTACCACTGGATCTGACAAACCTACTCCTTGCTACGACAATGCTTACCCAGCAGACAGTGTATAGATCTCCATAAACTAACCAGTGGCTTTTCGCATATATTGGAACAGCCAAGTGCCGATCTATTGCTTGGCCTGAGTTGAAAGCCGCTACTTGGCGGTAAAACCTCCGTCAACTCCAATAACCTGGCCAGTGATATAAGCCGATGCGTCGCTGGCTAAAAACACGGTGATACCATCTAAGTCTTCCATATTGCCATTGCGGCCAATGGCTGTGTTGTCAGCTAAACGTTGCAGTGCTGCGTTGTCTTCGAACACAGGGGCAGTGAGCTCCGTGGGAAAGAACCCTGGCGCTATCGCATTGGCATTGATGCCATCACTCGACCAGGCTTCAGCCATGGCTCTTGTCAGTTGCGAGATCCCACCTTTGGACGCACCGTAAGGCAAACCATTAGCAAATGCTCGCGTTGATTGAAGCGATGCAACATTGATAATCCGCCCCCAGCCTTTTTCACGCATGCCCGGCACAAGTAAACGGCCTAGAAAAAATGGCACGGCAAGATTAAGATCGATCGTTTGTTGCCAGGATTCGAAACTAATATCATCAACTGCTTGACGTAGGTTTACACCCGCGGTATTGCATAAGATATCGATTGCACCGAAATGCGATGCAGCATCGATGGCTAACTTTTCAAGGCTTGTATCAAGCGTCAGGTCAGCTTGTATCGACACGGCATTACTGCCGAAGGCGTTCACCTTTTCACAAGTTTCAGATAGACGATCCGCTCTTCGACCAACAGCAACGATATTGGCACCGGCTTTTGCCAGCGCTATCGCTTGTTGTTTGCCAATACCGGATGTCGCACCCGTTACTAACGCTGTTTTTCCTGTTAGATCGAACATGAATACACCTTATAGAATTAGCGTGTGATTATGCGAGTTCCCACAACACGTCACTTGATGGACCGGGCATGCTTGTTTTCCCAAGCTGGGCCAAGGTAATACTTGTTTCATCCTCAAGTACACTCCATAGTTTTGTTAAACCTGCTTCTCCAGCTGCAGCCATTGCAAACAAAACAGGGCGCCCAAGAAACACAAAATCAGCTCCCATGGCGTAGGCTTTCACAATATCTTCGCCGCTTCGGATACCCGAGTCAAAAAACAGCGGATATTTAGGGCCTAAGGCTTTGCGAATCTCCCGTAGCATGAGTATCGGTGGTGGCACACTTTCAAGTTGCCTACCGCCATGACTTGACACTTGAATAGCATCAACGCCTACAGCTTTGAGTTGCTGAGCATCTTCTACATTAAGCACACCTTTCACCACAAGATTACCTTGCCACTGTTCTCTTATTTTTTTCAGATGATCCCAAGTAGCACCGGCGCGTGATTCCGTGCGATCAAAGCTACCATGCTCGCCGCCAAAGTTCGCCATCTCGGGCTTACCATTTAACAAAGTAGAGATCGACCAGCGAGGGTGTACAGCAAAGTCAATAAATTGAGACACACCGATTTTAAACGGCATCTTAAAACCTCGCCGTAGTTCTCTAGGTCTACGCCCTACTTCAGGCACATCTAAGGTGACCACTAGAGTGCGATAGCCTGACGCTTTAGCTCTTTCGATTAACGATTTAACCGAAGAGCCATCTCCACTGTAGTACAACTGAAACCAAGCATGGCCTTCGGCGACTTCAATTATTTTTTCAAGTGATGTTGACGAGACAGTTGATACGCCTAATGGGCATTGATGCTTTGCAGCCGCACGTGCCAACATTAGATCAGCACTTGGTGCGGATAAATTGCACATCCCCATCGGGCTTATGCCAAACGGACAATTTGCTTGATGGTCAAACACCTCAACCGACAGATCTCGATGCGACACATCACTAAGTATTCGAGGGTTTAGCCGAATAGCTTGTATCTCTGATCGGCCTAGAGCCTCTCCTCTGCCCTCACCTGCAGCACCATCTATGTAATCAAAAACCATCCAAGGCAAGCGCTTGCGTGCAAGCCGCCTTGCATCCGCACTTGAATGGATTTTGTTCTGCGCTGTCATGCTCAGTGGTTTACGAGGAATCGTTTACGAGGCGACGGTTTCCATAAACCGATGACGTATCACAACTGGGTCTAAGGTAATGACCGGAACCGGGATATTCCCTGATTCACACTTGCTCACTATAATCGTCATTTGATTACCAGCCAACGCTTTTTCAAGTTCAGCCTTTGTATCTTCAGCAGAGCACTCAACCACATTCTCACAGCCACATGCTATCGCTACTTTTGTAAGTGAGGTTTTTTTGCCTGCATACGTGGGTTGATCACCAGTTGAACCATAACTTCCGTTATCAACAATAAGCAGGATGAAATTGTCGGCGACGTTGTTTGCGATCGTGGGAAGAGTGCCAAAGTTAGTCAGCACTGAACCATCACCGTCTATGGCGATAACCTTCTTATCTTGCGCTAAGGCCAAACCTAAGCCAATTGACGATGACAACCCCATTGTGCCGAGCATGTAGAACGTACTTGGCTGGTCATCAATCATATGCAGCTCTTGGCTTGGTAAACCAATATTGCAGATCACCAGTTGATCAGAAATAACCGGCGCGATATCTTTTAGTATGTCTGAACGAATCATATTAATACCCCTTCCAGAATGAAGCATCGGTCAAAATAGCAACTGGTTTATTGCTCATAAATGTGTATTTAAGTATTTTATCGAATTCCTCAACATCATCTTCTTTATGAAAATGATAAGTAGGCACATTGAGCTGTGCTAACAACGCTTTGGTATGTACAGCCATCTCAACCTGACAAGCCACAGGCTCTCCCAGCTCACCTCGATAGCTTATAAGCATCGGTAGTGGTAAACGATAAAATTGAGTAAGGGTTGCTAGGGTATTTATCGTTACACCGATAGCTGTGTTTTGCATAATGATGGCTGAGCGTTTGCCGCCCATAAAAGCACCGGCACACAGGCCCATTCCCTCGTCTTCTTTATTAGAAGGCACATGGTGGATAGAACTACTGGCATCAATGGCATCAATAACGCCAGCCAATTGTTTACATGGAACGGTAGTAACAAACTGAACATCGTTTGCCACTAAATCCGATACGATTTTTTCATTAACTGACACGCTATTCTCCATCTATTTTTTGTCGGTGAACAATCACCAAATCAAGCACTCAAGCGCCTGACACTGCACGGGCTTACCGATAGTGCCGTGCAGGTTTGTCCTAAAGCCTTAGTAAAAACTTTACTCAGGGGTTAATTCAAATTTTTCATCTGGAAAGTACTTTGCAAGTCGTACATCAGCACTTCGTGCATGACCTTCCATACCTTCAAGTCGTGAGATACGCGCAGTTGACACTGCTATATCCTTAGAACCTTCACGAGTCGCTTCTTGCCACGTAACGATCTTCATATACTTATGTACCGATAAACCACCTGTATATTTGGCTGAGCGCGATGTTGGCAACACATGATTAGTTCCTGCTGCTTTGTCACCGTAGGAAACAGTAGTCTCTTCGCCTAGGAACAAGGAACCATAGCACTTAAGTCTATCGAGCCACCAACGGTTGTCGCTACATTGCACAGTTAAATGCTCAGGTGCGTATTCGTCCGACGTAGCTGCCATTTCCTCGCGAGAGTCGCAGACGATAACTTCAGCAAAATCACGCCATGCAGCTTCTGCATTTTTGCCATTAAGCTCGGGTAAATCAGCGATTAAACCCGGCACAATTTCGATGACTTTTTCAGCCAATGCGGTATCGTCTGTAACTAACCAAACAGGCGAGTTATATCCGTGCTCTGCCTGACTCACTAAGTCGGTCGCAACGATATGCGCGTCTGCTGCGCTATCAGCCAATATCAAACTATCAGTTGGGCCGGCGATCATATCGATACCCACCGTGCCATATAAAATTCTTTTCGCTTCTGCAACAAACTGATTACCAGGCCCTACTAATATATCTGCTTTTGGCAAACCAAACAGACCATAAGTCATTGCAGCAATTGCTTGCACACCGCCCATTGCCATAATTTTATCCGCACCGCAAAGCTTGGCTGCATATACGATAGCGGGAGCAACACCCTCATTAGGCCGAGGTGGAGAGCATGCGACGATATGATCACAACCGGCAACCTTGGCAGTGGTTACCGTCATGATGGCGCTGGCAATATGGCTATATCGACCACCGGGTACATAACAACCGACTGCTTGGCAAGGAATACACTTTTGCCCTAGTGTAAAGCCGGGCACCACTTCTAGCTGCACATCCGTCATCGTTTGTTTTTGCACTTCGGCAAAACGCTTTACGTTATTGTGAGCAAATGCTATGTCGTCTTTCATTTGTTGCGGCACAGAGTCACAGGCCGCTTCAATTTCTTCTTCAGTTAACAGAACGTTGCCATCGTAGTTATCAAACTTAGCTGCGAATTCCATGGCTTTGGCATCACCACCAGCCTCAATTTCATTGAGTATATTTTTAACCGTCTCGCTAACATCCGTCGCATCGGTAGTTGCGGTTTTCGTTGCTTTCTTGAGGTACTTAATTGCCATAGAGAAGCCTATTTATTAACAGTAAAATTATGGTACGAATAATGACGGGCAGTATGACAGACGACCGCAAGATACCTGCGTCGAACCATCAGTAAAGTCGACACTTCGGCATGTTTATCTTAATGCACAATATCAACGGCCATTACAGCAAGTGGATACACCAATACTCGTAACTTGATACATTCTATGCGGTAAATTAGTCGAATGCAAGCGCTTACATCGGTACACTCTCATAAACGGAGAAAAACCTCTCGGATTAGCTGCTACGCACCTAGTACTGGCCACCGAATAGGTATGCTGTGAAACCATGAGTAAAACCGAAAAACCTACCCTCGAAGATGTCGCCAAGCTTGCTAAAGTATCGACCGCCACCATCTCGCGTTCTATTAACGAACCTGACAAGGTTGCCAACGCCACCCGAGAGAAAATTCAATCGGCAATTGTCCAGCTAGCCTACACCCCAAATTTTGGGGCGAAAATACTAGCCTCCAACAAAAGTAATACAGTAGGTGCGATCATTCCTACTATGGCTAACGCTATGTTCGCTAGTGGAATACAAGCATTCCAACAAGAGCTGGCAAGCTCAGGCATGCTGTTGTTGGTGGCAAGCTCCGGATACAACGCCAAAGACGAATTCGAACAAATTCAAACATTGCTATCCCATGGCGCAGACGGCTTACTATTGATTGGTACCGAGCGGCCAGCCGCCACACTAGAATTTTTGGAGATGCGAAAAATTCCTTATGTCATTTCGTGGTGTTATCAAGCGAAGTCAGACAAACTCTATGCAGGTTTTGATAATAAAAAGTCAGCTGCTCAAATAACAAACACAGTACTGAACACCGGGCATCGCAAGATTGCAATGATTGCAGGCCAATCACATGACAATGATCGCGCCGCAAATCGCATCGCCGGCGTTACTCAAGCCATAAACGACTTTGGTAAAGACGCTCAGTTGATAGCAGTAATAGAATCGAACTACTCGCTTGAAGATGGCGCACAGGCATTAGACAAACTTCTGAACGGAACAACTAAACCCACTGCCATCATTTGCGGTAACGATGTAATCGCTGCCGGAGCAATTAATCGAGCTAAAGAAGTTGGATTAAAAGTGCCAGCCGATCTATCCATCACTGGGTTCGATGATATCAACCTAGCAACGGTGGTAGAGCCACAGCTAACCACTGTTCGAGTACCACAAAAACAAATGGGCAAATCAGCTGCTAGCCTACTACTGGAATACGTCAAAACCAAAAAACAACCCCGAAGCATTCAATTTGAGACTGAAGTAATTATTCGAGGTTCGCTTGGCCCTCCTAATCGATAAGACACCTGAGGTTGCCGGTGTTTGGTCATCCCGGACTTAATCCGGGCTCCAGTCGCCGGGGTCCAGGCGCTGAGAACTCAGTTAAACTAAGCTGCCGATGACCTAGTCTTTCGATTACCGTTAGGCTTTCTACGCGGAGCACTCATTCCATCACTATTTCCCTTGGCGTGCCCACTACGTGGGTTACTTCCGGAGGGCTTTCGCGAACCTGATGCCTTCTTCTTATTGTTACTGTTACTGTTACCACTAGCCGCCCGGCCACTAGCAGCACGTTTTTTGCCATTTGATCTTTTTGGCCGCTGTTTGCGTGGTTCAGCTGGCGACGGTTTATCTGTATGGCCAGTGTGCCCGTCCACCTCGACGATCTCAATAGGCTGTTTGATCAGTTTTTCAATAGAAGATAGTAGCTTAATTTCATCCACACCCACCAGAGACACGGCTTGGCCATTACTTCCCGCTCGGCCTGTTCTGCCAATACGGTGAACGTAATCTTCAGCGACCAGTGGCAAATCAAAATTTACTACTTGCGGAAGCAAGTGGATATCAATGCCACGAGCTGCAATATCAGTTGCGCACAATACGCGAACCTTACCGCTTTTAAAATTATTCAAAGCCTTTGTTCGAGCAGTTTGACTCTTGTTGCCATGAAACGCCTCTGAGCGAATACCATCGTCGTTCAGCTGCTCAACCAGTCGATTAGCACCATGCTTGGTGCGCGTAAATACTAAAACCTGTTCCCATTTATTTGTTTGGATCAAATGAGACAACAAAGCACGCTTACCGCCTTTATTAACGAGATGAGCGCTTTGCTTGACTAGTTCGGTGGTGACGTTTGTTTTAGCCACAGAGACTTCAGCTGGATTCTTTAATAGTGTTTTTGCCAACGACCGTATTTGCGTTGAAAAAGTCGCAGAAAACATTAACGTCTGCTTTTTGCCAGACATCATTGCAGAGATTTTTTTAACATCATGGATGAAACCCATGTCGAGCATGCGATCCGCTTCATCTAACACGAGTATTTCTACCTGTGATAAATCAATATGCCGTCGATTGACTAGGTCGATCAAACGACCTGGAGTCGCGATAACGATATCAACAGACTTTTTCAATGAACGTATCTGGCGTTCAATATTAACCCCACCAAACACAACCAGTGAATGAACAGGCACGTACTTACCGTACACCTGCACAGATGCTCCGATTTGAGCTGCTAATTCGCGCGTGGGTGACAACACTAAACACCGTGGCTTTCCAGGTTTTGGTTTTACAGTGCGGGTTTCGGCTAGGTGGTGCAAAATAGGCAGCGTAAAACCAGCGGTTTTGCCCGTACCCGTTTGCGCGGCCGCGAGGATATCGCGCCTTTCCAACACAACGGGTATCGATTTTTGTTGGATGGGTGTGGGTTGGGTATAGCCGGACTCCTGGATTGCTTGTAGCAAAGGCGCGGATAAACCCAGGGATTCAAACCCTAATGGTGATTGAGACAATTCGTGAAACTCCAATGCATCTCGATGATGCTAGAGAGCACTCAAGATGTCTGATCAATAAATATGTGTGTAAAAATGAAATCAGCGCATCTACAGTGGTAGCGGGCGCTAGTTAGCTCGATAATTATTCTGTAATTATCCTAAGAGCCTGGTGATTGGGACAAAGCCAGTAGAGGCCTGCGAGGCAGGACGCAACATCAAGGAAGCGCTTAGGGCATCAATTATACGCCCTAAGCCTGCCTAACTGTGCCTTTGAATGCGAAGAGTATCTCGCCTCAGGTATTTAAATCGTGTGGAAATGCTGCTTATGACAACAATATGCCTCCATCTACGTCCAGAGTGGTGCCAGTGACAAAGTCGTTTTGCACCAAGAAGATAATCCCTTTGGCGCATTCTGCTGCGGTTCCCGGGCGGGGAATCAGGTTATTGCCAGTCAAACGCTCGTAATGTGCCGTTCGATCATCACCCTTGAGCGCCACCATAGGGGTATCAATAAGCCCTGGTGACATAACGTTAATTCTCTTAGGCGAGATCTCTTTTGCAACAGCTCGCGCCAAGGCTTCCACTGCTCCGCCTACTGATGACAAGGCTACCTGGCCTTTACCGCATTTTCGAGCTGGCGACCCGCTGACCAACACAATTGCACCATCAGCAGCTAAATGAGCTTCACCATATCGCACAACATTAGCGTAACCCCAAAGTTTAGCGAATGAGCCTTGATAGCCATCCATATCCATCTCACAAAATGGGCCAATGGCGCGATCACCACCTGTAGCTGCGCTAATCAAAATATCGAATGGGCCGTGTTCGCTATAGAGTTTTTGCAAGGCGTCTTGATCACGAACATCGCATTGTTGAAAGCTTACGCCAGCAGGCAACGCCTCTGCCTTGGCCGCATCACGCCCCATCGCCACCACGGTTGCGCCAAGTTCAACTAGTTGCTCTACAGTGGCTAGACCAATACCGGAAGTGCCACCAAAAACCAACGCCTTTTTACCCTGAATATCCATTGACCATTACCTGTGTTTATTTAAGAAATTTAAACAATATAGTATTCTATATTGAAATCACCGATCAGCTGCGTGGCTCCTTATATCTCCCGGATGATCATCGTCCCAGCGGCTCCCGCCATGGCGACGGCCGCACCACGATGCAAACGTTTTTGCGCTCGCGAGCTTGAAAGTATTCGCCTAACAGCAATTGCCCCAAGAATAAATACGCTACCGACCACTAATAGCACCAATATTGTCAGAGGCACCAACGCACCTGCCCAGCTCGAGAACGAAATGCTATTTAGATCAAGAACCAAAGGCAACAACGCAAGGTAAAAAGCGATCGTTTTAGGGTTGCCAATTGTGATTGCCAGGCCGGAGGCAGCCGCAACGCCTAACTGATGTCGCGAATGAGCCGTAACAGACATCTCGTGATGCTCCGCTGTCCAAAACTGCCAAGCTAAATACAACAAATAGGCGATGGACGCCCATCGTATAAAAGTAAAAAGAGCTGCGAAGCTATTGGCTATAATTGCCAACCCAAATACAGCAAAAGAAAGATAAAGCAGATCGCCAACAATTAAACCTGTGAGCATTGCAAAACCGGCGCGAGCACCTGAGCCCACACTTCGTGCGACAAGGGCTGTCATGCCTGGGCCAGGAATGGCTGCGGCTACACCAAGCGCTACGATATAGGCGATAAGGTCTGTAGGGGTAATCATCGTGTGAGGTTACGAAAAATGTTACCTCCAATAATACACAGATGCGAACAAACGTTCCCTACCGCAATGCCTATAGACCCGCTTATTTCTAGAAAAAACTGACGCACCATGCATTATTTGGCACCATGTCGTTGAGCCAAAGCCAAACAATAACAAGCAGATGAGCAATACCTCTACTCAGTCGACAGGGCCATTAAAAGGGATTCGTGTTCTCGATTTAACTCGAATACTGGCAGGGCCTACTTGCACGCAACTACTTGGTGATTACGGCGCTGACATCATCAAGGTTGAAAAACCTGGTTTAGGTGACGATACGCGATCTTGGGGCCCTCCATATGTAACAGGTAAAGACGGCGAACCGACTGCAGAGAGTGCTTACTATCTTTCGGCTAATCGTAATAAGCGTTCATTTGCAATCGACTTAACTACTGAGGAAGGTGCTAAAACGATTTTGGAGCTTGCAGGTAAATGCGACGTTGTTATCGAGAACTTTAAAACCGGTGGCTTAAAAAAGTATGGTCTTGATCATGAAGCCATGCTCATAAAGTACCCGAATCTTGTGTATTGCTCCATTACCGGTTTTGGACAAACCGGCCCCAATTCTCACAAGCCGGGTTACGATCTTTTAGCTCAAGCCTATGGCGGCATCATGAGTCTAACGGGCGATAAAAACGGCGAGCCCATGAAGGTGGGTGTGGCTATTGCCGATGTAGTCTGCGGCTTATACGCCGGTACGGCAATCCTCGCAGCCCTACGTAGCCGTGACCAAACTGGCTTAGGGCAACACATTGATATCGGCTTAGTTGATACACAAGTGGCGTGGCTCATTAATGCTGGCACTAACTACTTATGCTCTGGCAAAGCAACACAGCGCCTAGGCAACGAGCATCCCAACATAGTGCCGTATCAAGTGTTTGAAGCGGCCGACGGACACGTGGTGGTTGCAGCAGGTAACGACACTCAATATCAAAGACTGTGCGTCGGCCTAGGCAGAGATGACTTAGCGCAACACCCTGACTACATAACCAACGCCCTACGTGTGGCTAATCGCGAAACCTTAGTACCGATACTCACAAGCGAAACCAAAAAACACAGTAAAGTTAAATTAGAGGAAATACTCGAACAACAAGGTGTGCCTGGCGGCCCGATAAACACGCTGCCAGAAGTGCTGGCCTCCGACCAGGTTGCGGCTCGAGATATGCAAATTTCAATGGATGACGACCACGCGCAATCGGGCAAGGTTGAGCTCATTGGAAACCCAGTGAAGTTTAGTAAAACCCCCGTCTCTTACCGCAGGCCGCCGCCTGCTTGCGGCCAACATACTGATGAAATATTGGATGAATTACTAAATTCAGAGCCTTAACGCGAATTTTAAACAGCATCAAGCAAATTTCTGCATCACGTGCAAAAATTTCGCAACCTCTTCTGTGGTGTTGTAGTGGCAAGTCGATACCCGTACACAGCTGGTCTGCCCCAATGGGGTGAGTATATTGCTCGAGTAATAATCGGCTTTGCGTAAATGTGTACGAATGCCATTGTTGTTAAGGTGCTTAACAATATCGGTGGAATCAACGCCATCGATCCAAAAGCCAACTAAACCTTCGCGTGCCGGGTTGTCAATCCCACCAACGATATTCATGCCCTTTATTTTGCTTAAGCCGATTAAATTACCCGTACCATTGATCATGGCATCAGTCAGTGATTTTTCTTGCGCAGCAATTGCAGTGCCCGCCGCCTTAAACCGTGCTCGTCGATCACCATCTGGATCCAACTCGCTGCCTAGCCAGTCGATATAGTTCACCACATCAGATAGCGTTGCATAGCTACCTGTATCACGTGTGCCTAACTCCCATTTAAATTCTGGGCCATCAAGCAAACTATCGTGAGGCAAAGCGCTTAGCCGATCTGATATCCATGCGACACCATACCCATGCCGTGAGAACATTTTATAAGGCGATATCACGTAGCCGTCTACGTCATAGCTAGTAAGGTCAATCGAACCATGTGCTGCATGTTGAATACCGTCAACAATTATAAAACAATCCGGTGCAACCTTACGAATCTCTGCCGCAATTTGCGCAAGCTCAACGCCCATTCCGGTGACGGGGGATGTATGCAATATCGTTGCGACAACAGTATCGTTGGTAACGGCTTTTGCGTACGCACTCGGCGATACCGTACCACTCGCATCATCGTGCTCAATTAAAACATGGCTTTGATTAGCAATCTTTGACCAACGCGCACAAGCACTACGAGTGGCCGGGTGCTCAAGGGTGCTACCTAGCACAACACCATTAGCCTTTGTACCAAGGCAAGCATTGGAAATCAGTCGAAATAATAACTCAGTGCCACTCTCGCCTACAAAAAACTGTCCACCGGGTGCGTTAGTAAATTCGGCCATATCTTTCATAGCTTGGTCGATCACTCGAACCAGCTCGTGCGACCCGGGATTATCTCTGCCCTGGTTATCCGGTATTGCTGCATATTGTGTAGAGGTTTCGACAACGCTTTTTAGTGTTAACGCACCACCCGCGTTTTCAAAGAACACACGTTCGCCCTGAACTGGGCAGGTATCAACTTGTGCAAATTTGTTACGCACCTTTTCTAACAATTCAGAATTTAATTCAGCCACGCCAATCCTTAAAAATAAGTTTATTACTATTGATCTTTTTCGAGAACGGTATCAGTTACCGAATCGCACAATTTACACTCCAAAGCCGACCCTATCATCTCACGCCTAGATTCAGCCGTTTCGACCCAAGGACGATTTTGCCATGGTGGATTATGTCGCACATGTTGCGTATGCCCACAGGCAAGATGGGCAACCCAGTCATCAAGTTCATCCTTATGGAAACCAACAATTGGCTGCTGCATGTCTTGCTATCCTAGCGATGTCGGTTTAAGCCACCAAGCTCTGGATAAATGGTTTCACCGCGTTCACGCCCTCGGTTTCCATCACTCGAATCGTTTCAGATCCGACCACGGCAATATCCGCTTTACCTCGTAAGAAATCGACATCATCTCGCGATTTAACACCAAACCCAACCGCTAAGGGTAAATCAGTATTTGATCTACACAGCGCCAAATAATCAGCAATGTCATTTGAGAATGCTGTGTCTTTTCCTGTGACACCTTTGCGTGCCACGCTATAGATGAAGCCTGCACTCTTTTCGCTGAGTTCCTGCATACGTGGCTCTGGCGTATTTGGGGTAAAAATGTGCACCGGAGATAGTTTTGCCTTGCCCATAGCGTCTAGATACTCTTGCCCTTCCGACGGGGGTAAATCCGGAACGATACATCCTTGTATTCCGATTTGATCACAACGCTCCACAAAGGTACTCACACCACGCGAAAACAAAATATTGTAATAAGTCATAAACAAAAATGGAATATCAAACTCCTTAGTAATCCGCTCAGCCATTTCAAAGCTTTGATCAACAGTAGCGCCACGCTCTAAAGCAGACGCATTGGCTCTTAATATAACTGGGCCGTCAGCCATGGGCTCTGAAAACGGTATTTGAAGTTCCATCAAATCAACACCAGCCTCTACCATATCTTCAACCACTCTTAATGAATCGTCAAAGGATGGATAACCCAGCACGATGTGAGTCATCAACAATAGATCTTTTTGCGTTAGTGCTTGGCGGATCGACGCTTCTAGCTTAGTAGGTGTTCTAGTCATTATTCATCTCCTGGCGATAGGCTTCAGCTTTGTCGATAATAAAGTCGCGCCATTTTGGATCATCCACAGCATCAGCTACGGTGAATATATCTTTGTCCGCGCGACCCGACATATTGATCAGGATGTCATCGTCACTGCTTAGCGTCGGTGCTTCAAGGTAGGCTTGAGCAAACGCATGTGATGACTCTAACGCCGGTATCAAGCCTTCGTTGCGCACTGTTCGCTGCATCGCCTCAACTACATCTTTATCGTTTGCCGCTTCAAAGCGTACGCGCTTGGATTCATGTAGATGGCTTAAAATAGGCGACACACCCACATAATCCAGCCCAGCCGAAACACTATGCGTATCTTGCATCTGGCCATCGGTGTTTTGTAAAAAGTAAGTTTTGTAACCTTGGGCAACCCCGATCGTTGCGTCGTCATATGCTAAGCGCGCTGCATGCTCGCCCATGCCTTTACCGCGGCCACCCGCCTCTACACCGACAAGCTCTACGTCGTTGTCGTCCATAAAACCGCTAAAGATACCCATCGCATTTGAACCACCACCCACGCAGGCGTATACACGCTTGGGTAATTTACCGGTGCGTTCCAACATTTGTGTTCGGGCTTCTGTACCAATGATTGATTGAAACCAGCTCACCATCTCAGGAAATGGATGCGGCCCACAGGCAGTGCCCAACACATAATGGGTATCATCCATATTGGTCACCCAATCTCTAAACGCTTCATTGATGGCATCTTTAAGTGTTTGGCTGCCCTCAGTTACCGCAACAACCGTAGCGCCCATCTGCTCCATCCAAAACACATTCGGCCGCTGGCGTGCAACATCGTGTGCACCCATATAAATAGTGCAATCAAATCCAAATTTTGCCGCCATCGTGGCAGTGGCGACACCGTGTTGCCCAGCACCCGTTTCAGCAATTACTCGCTTCTTGCCCATGCGCTTAGTTAATAGCCCCTGGCCCATAACATTATTGGCCTTGTGCGCACCTGTGTGGTTTAGGTCTTCACGCTTAACATAAATATTAGCGCCACCGAGCTGCTCTGTTAGGTTATCCAAGCGGGTGATGGGCGTTGCGCGACATGAGTAGGTCGACATAATATCAAGGTACTCCTGCCAAAAATCGGGATCATCCCTTGCAGTGAGATACGCTGTTTCGAGTTCATCAAATGTGGGTACCAGTATCTCCGGGATAAATGCCCCACCAAACTGGCTAAAATAACCGCTGTTTTTCATCTGCCTATCCTGTTTACTATTCGTCTACTTTTAGCCATGTCTTATTCAAACATCAGCTGCTATAACGCAGCATCAGCAACTTGACTCGGATAAAGTGTTTGTGAAAATTCAAAGTGATCAGTGCGGCAGATAATCTCTGCCAATAGTGCATTTTTGTTTTGATTAAAATGTAAATGCCGCTGTACGCGTAATAATGGAGTCTCTTTTTTAACCTTCAGTTTCTTAGCAATCGATGCGCTTGCGCTAATAACACTAAAGGTTTGATCTGCCGAGCTGGGTTCTAGAAAATACACATCACGCACAAGTGCTGATATTGAGCGGTCTTTTAATGGTTGTTGTTCAACACCTGCAAATACATCAGCATCAAACCAAAGCGTTTCGTACAACACAGGCTCTCCATTAACCATCGCTTGGCGCTCAAGCCTGACCCACTCCATCTGTAAACTGCCCTGCACCGACATGCCACTGGCCAGCAAGGATTTCCCATTAACACTCACAGGCTCGGACATCATAAGCAATTGAGCATTCTTATTACTTTTGCGTAAGGCAGTACTGGTTCCAGCCAGTGAGAATAAATCAATAGAATGACTGGGCGGCAGTACATAAGTACCCGACCCTCTTCGCCTCTCCAATCGACCCTGCCTAACTAACAGGTCGGTCGCCTGCCTGACAGTCGGCCGACCGATCTCAAATCGGTTAGCTAACTCGTGCTCAGACGGAATCTTGGTCGCCACAGCATGCTCACCAGTATCAATCTCAGACGAAAGCACGTCTGCGAGCTGGCGATACAACGGAATGGGCGATTGAGCATTTAGAGCCAAAGGGGCGTACCTGGAGTTTAATGACTATAGGATACGGCAAAATTAGACAAGTTGTCAATACAACTTCAAACTGTCATTCTTACACCATTAATTCGGGCCAATAGTTATGCACAGCTAAGACATTACTCGCTCAAACCGTGTTGTTTACGACAACAACGCTCTACACTGGTATTGCAGGCATCAGTTATCGGCTGGGCGACTGTTGTCAGGAACCGGCACAGATGCTATTCAATCGAGCTTATCGGCTTAATCAGGAGTAAGGGCAAAGGCAACCATGCAATGTATCAGTGACAATCATATGGAATTGCGGTTAGCGCTAAGGGAGCTATGCGCTGAGTACGGCCCGGAATATCATCGAGCGCACGATCAATCGAACTCCTACCCAGACGAGTTTGTTAAAGCCTTAACTGATGCTGGCTGGTTGGCCGCGATGATTCCCGAACAGTTTGGAGGCTCAGGGCTTGGCCTAAGCGAAGCGTCAATCATCATGGAAGAAATCAACCGTAACGGAGGCAATGCCGGACACTGCCACGGGCAGATGTACAACATGAGTACGTTATTACGTCATGGATCAGAGAAACAAAAAGCGTATTACCTTCCCAAGATAGCCGCAGGCAAACTGCGATTACAATCCATGGCGGTTACGGAACCCTCAACCGGTACAGACACTACCAAACTTAAAACAACAGCTACCCGACAAGGCGATAAATATATCGTCAATGGTCAAAAAGTGTGGATAAGTCGCGTTCAGCACTCAGATTTGATGATACTACTAGCACGCACAACCCCACTTACAGAAGTCAAACGAAAATCAGAAGGGCTTTCTGTTTTCATCGTCGACTTACGCGATGCTATAAGTAACGGCATGGAAGTTCGTCCTATCCGCAATATGGTTAATCACGAAACCAATGAGCTGTTTTTCGACAAGCTGGAAATACCAGCAGAAAACTTAATTGGTGAAGAAGGCAAAGGTTTTACATACATACTGGATGGTTTAAATGCTGAGAGAACGCTGATAGCAGCCGAATGTATTGGAGACGCCTACTGGTTTGTAGAAAAGGTTTCTCACTACGCGAAAGAACGAATAGTATTTGATCGTCCAATTGGCCAAAACCAAGGCGTGCAGTTTCCGATTGCCAAAGCCTTTGTTAATACAGAAGCCGCCAACCTGATGCGCTTCGAAGCTTGCAAACGTTTTGACGCAAACCAAGAGTGTGGCGCACAGGCAAACATGGCAAAAATGCTGGCAGCTGATGCGTCTTGGGAAGCAGCGAATGCTTGCATACAATTTCATGGCGGTTATGGTTTTGCGACGGAATATGATATCGAACGCAAGTTCCGCGAAACGAGGCTATATCAAGTTGCACCAATCTCCACCAACTTGATCCTTTCCTATGTGGCAGAACATATCCTTGATTTACCACGCTCGTTTTAAATAAAATGAGTTCTCAAAACAATCTGAATGCGACATACTAACGTAATACACTACACTCCCTTGCGGAAGTTCCGTTTTTTGGAGCCATCAATAATCAACGAGGATGATATTGTGAAACACCTACTGAAAATTTCAACCACGATCGCGCTTCTAACGCTAATCAGCGGTTGTGCCACTCCCAAAACAAGCGCAGACAATCGAGATACTACGGGTGCCTTCGCTGGCGTGTGGCAAGGCAATGTCGGTGGTCCCAGAGCCCAACGTGTGGACTTAGCAGGTAACTGGTTTATGAACTGTAATTGGGAACCGTTCAGTATCTTTCTGAACGTAAAAGATGGCACAGTTCAGTTAAATGAAGTAAAAGACAAAGCATACATTTCCACAAAGGGAAGCTTTCGCTTGGATCTAACCGGTGGCGAAGGTAGCTCGTCGCGTGGAGTGATGCCAGGCAACTCTAAATTTGTAAACGTTTTTTCCGGTAGTCTGGCCGGTGATAAACCAAAAGGGAGATATTCCCAATACCTTCCGTCCATTGGGGGAAATGGTTGTTCTGCCAATATCGAGTTCAGTCGATATAAGGGTTGAATCACTTATCATGCGCTTCTTAATGGAGCGTATGTAGCAGGCCTATCCAAAATTAGAAGCATTTAGTTTGTGAGCGATTGTTCAGCAAACCTTTCACGAATTAAGGCAAGCTTTGGATCAACATAGCGCTGGCAAAACGCGCCAAGTGAATTTTTTTGATAATACTGCTGGTAATGTTCTGGCGATAATTGGAATTTAAGCAATGGCAGCACTTGAGTAACTAGTGGCTGGCAGAATTCGGGTTGCAGCACTTTTATAATCTTTGCCGCTTCGATACTCAATTCATCGCTTGTGGTGTAAATCGCGCTGCGGTATTTGGCACGAAGCACGTGATTGGACGTGCTTGAGTGAGTACGTAGATGTATTTCTATCAGTACTGCAAGTGGGATTTTGTTTGGATCAAAGCTTAACTGCACTGCCTCTGATAAAGCATCCGCAGGTGCAATTGAGCTTATAAAACCTTGCTCAACTTTACTCACACCGATTAGAGCATTGAATACCGCTTCTGTACACCAATGACAACCGCCACCGAAACCGAGTGATAGCTCGTTCAAAATACCATCCCTGAGCGATACCGATACGATGCCCTCACTCGGCGATTGCGTCATCTACAATAGTGGGCTTTGATACCGGGCGGCCGTCTTCAGCAAAAAAAACACTGGGCTTATGCTTTCCTCGAAACTTCCAAACAAGCATTTTGCCTATGATGCTTGCCGTGACGCCTAGGGGAAACTTTGCCGAATGCTTGGCATACCCTGGCTCACCGATGGCATGTTGGGTTTGCACAACAGCCTTAACTGGTCCCAGCACATCCTCTCTATTAGCTTCATCAATGAAAGTGTGTATAACGCCTACAAAGGGCATGCCGGCGCTCATGGTGTTCCCAATGGGTGTATTGCAGCAGCTTGAATACCAGCGGAGAAGGCCTTTTGGCTTTAAACGCAGCGAGTGTAATTTATCGTGACCACGCTCAATACTAACTTGCGCCTGGGATACTTGAAATATTTCAGTACCTCCAAACTCATCAAGGGTGTCTGCATCGGCTTTTAAATATGACGCAAACGCCTGACAGTCCGAGCAACAACACACCACGCGATTCCCGCTAGCAGGCGTGATGTTACTTGCACTGCCCTGCACTTCACCGCAACGACATTTTAACGAAATCGTTGTCATGTTTTATCCATTTTTGCGTACAACTAAACGAGACACTAATTTTATGCAGTTGCCTTACGCTTAGGCAGCACCCAATCAGGTCGAATAAAATGGCAGGTATAGCCATTAGGAATGCGCTGTATGTAATCCTGATGTTCAGGCTCAGCCTCCCAAAAATCACCAACAGGTTCAAGCTCAGTTACCACGGAGCCTGGCCAAATTTTGGATGCATCAACATCAGCAATGGTATCCGCCGCAACCGTTCTTTGTTCATCGCTTGTGTAATAGATAGCAGAACGATAACCTTTTCCACGATCATTACCTTGACGATCCTTAGTGGTCGGATCATGTATCTGAAAAAAGAATTCCAGCAGTTTTCTGTAGCTGATTACTGATGGATCGAACATGATCTCGATCGCTTCAGCGTGCGTACCGTGATTGCGATAAGTTGCATTAGGCACATCACCACCACTGTACCCGACTCGAGTTTCTGCAATGCCAGGTATCTTGCGAATCAAATCCTGCATACCCCAAAAACAACCACCTGCTAAAACCGCTCGTTCTGTCATGATACTTCCTCAACTTGGTTGATGAAATCGCCATAGCCTTGTGCTTGCATTTCGTCTCGATGAATAAAACGCAAGCTAGCTGAATTAATACAATACCTTAAACCACCACGGTCTTTTGGACCATCAGGGAATACATGGCCTAAATGGCTATCACCGTGTTGCGAACGCACTTCTACCCGGCGCATACCCAGGGTGTTATCGCTGAGCTCTTGTACGTTTTCAGTAACGATGGGCTTAGTGAAGCTAGGCCAACCGCAACCCGAATCAAATTTGTCGCTGCTGGCAAACAGAGGCTCACCAGAAACAATATCAACATAAATGCCCGGCTCTTTATTGTCATTAAGCTTACCGGTAAAGGCCCGCTCCGTACCGCTCTGTTGAGTGACTCTGAATTCTTCTGGGCTTAATTTAGCAATGGCTTCGTCTGTTTTTTTATAATCCAACGGTTTACTCCCAACATTGGTTAAGGCAACTTATGGTATTGGCTTACTGTTGATATCATCTATCGATACTAACTTAGGGTCGCTGCGAGTAGAATCAACTTGCAAGCTGACTAAAATAGTCAGCACATACCCGTCTGAACGCTTCACTGATATTGCCTGGTCGAGACGATTCTAAACCACAAAGTGAAATACGACTAGGTTCGACTCTGTCACGTAATGGACGAATCGCGAGCTTTTGTCCATCGTAGGTGGTATCCCCCGCTGGTCGTGTTACCAAAATTGAATAGCCCAAGCCTCTGCCTACCAAACCACGCACAAGTTCTAACGATGAGGAACGGTGAGCAATCACGGGATTAAACCCTTGTGATTGAAACAAGCCAGTAAAGTATGTTCTGCTAGGTGAGACATCCAACAAGACCATTGGTTCGGCTGCAAGCTCTTGAAGGGATAATTGTTTTTTAGCCGCAAGCTTATGGCTAGAAGGTAGTAGTACTTGCGGCTGAACACTTAACAACTCGTGTTTATACAAGCCCTCTGGCAAATCCAAATCATAAACCAAGCCCAACTGCTGCGTGCCAGCACGTAAGCCTTCGGCTACTTCTCGTTGCGTACCCTCAAACACCTTCAACTCTACATCGGGATACTGATCGTTTAGGCGAGCAATTAGCCCGGGCAAGTAGGTAGGCGCTAAGGGTGCGAAACACCCAAGGGACAATACGCCAGTAAGCTCACTCCCGCTAGAATCGCACTCGAGTTGGAATTCTGCGGCCAGTTGCAATAGGTGCCGTGCCGTCTTTATATGAACTTGAGCTGAAGCACACGGCACAACTCCTTGAGCATGGTGCCTTATCAGTAGTTGAGCACCCAATTGGTTTTCAAGCTTGGCGATAGCAGCCGAGATGGTCGGTTGAGATACGTTTAGCTGAGCGGCAGCGCCTACCAACGACCCAGTATCGATACAGGCAATCAAGTATTCCAGCTGACGTAGCGTAAAGCGTAACATCTAAATAGATTAACCCTATTTAGATGCCAAATTCAATCTATTTTATTTATTCTATGAAATGAACCATTCTATAAGCTAATTTGACCAAAAGACCGTATTCCGGCAAGGCACTTAGCATGATCAAAACAGGTAAGCAGTATCGTGAATCCCTACAAGATGATCGTGAAGTCTGGATCAGTGGCGAGCGAGTAAAAGATGTCACATGCCACCCGGCGTTTAAGCCAGTTATTGACGCACGCGCCCGTATTTACGATCTGCAGCACGAGCAAGATTCACAGTCAGTGATGACCTACGAAGAAGATGGCGATCGCTTTGCTATCGGGTCGCGCTTACCCTACGAAGCAAAAGATTGGACTGACAAACGTAATGCAGTAGACCACGTCATGAAAGACATCGGCGGCGTGGTGACTCGCATGGGCGATGAAACCGTTGGGGAGATGTGGTCGCTTTGGGATGGCAAGGATATCCTTAACGAAATTGACCCAAGATTTTCTGCCAACATCGAACGGCATATTAAGGAGGTGATTAAAACCGATACGTTTCACGTATCAGCGAATACCGATCCAAAAGGCGATCGCTCAAAAGCCCCACAAGATCAAGACCCAGACATGTTGGTACATGTAGTGAAAGAAACTGATGCAGGCATTGTTATTCGCGGAGCGAAGTATGAAACCGCCGCAGCGTATGCTAATCAGGCATTTTTAAAACCCACTATCGCTAACTGGGGTAATGCCGAGCTATCGGATTACGCCCTGGGGTGTATCGTTAAAATGAATGCGCCAGGGGTCAGGCATATATGTCGCGCAGGTTTTGCTGGACGCTCCAGTGCAGATGATTATCCATTGTCCAATCGCTGCGACGAAGTGGACACGCTAATGATCTTGGACAACGTACTGATACCTTGGGAAGACGTGCTTTTTTATCAACACACCAAGGCTGCGTCTTTTATTCGCACAACCTTACACCGTTACTCGGCCTTCCCTTATGTACAGCGAACCCTTTCATATGCTGATTTAATTATTGGCGCTGCCCTTTGGAACGTTAAACAAACTGGCCTTGAAAAGCAGCAAGCTGTACAGGAGAAACTGGCTGAACTGGCTGTGTGGCGTGAAGGTATCAATGCTCACCTAACGGCTGCGATTGCTATGGGTGAGAAAAGCCCTAATGGCCTATTGATGCCTAATCAATCGATGTTAATGTCTGGCCGATGCCACGCGCTCAACAATCTGCCGCAAATGATGCACAAAGCGCGTGAGCTCTGTGGTGGACAAATCTGTGTGACACCAGACGCTGCTACCTTCCAGGCATCTGGCACCAAGCCTTGGATGGACAAATTCTATTCTATTAACGACAACTGGATGGCAGATGATCGAAGAAAGCTTTTAGCTTTAGCTCGTGATCTATTAAACTCAGATTACGCTGGACACCGCTTAACATTTCAGCTTTTTGCACAATCACCGCCTTTTGCACAAAGCGCCGCGGTGTACCGTAACTTCGACTGGAGTGGGCCACTAGAGGTGGCACATCGAGCCGCTGGTTTGTCAGATAATGTTTATAACAAGTAAGGCATCGCTATGACAATGCACAAACGGATTAGGCCATTCAACACAAAGGAGACCTACCCCGAGCAAAACTTAGATAATGATCTATCTCAAGCGGTGGTGGCTAAAGGGACGATGGTTTTTTTACGTGGCCAAGTATCACAAGACTTGGACACACGCGAATCGCTGCATGAATGTGATGCCGCGAAGCAAACCGAAAAAACCATGCAAAACATCAAGATGTTGCTTGAAGAAGCCGGCACCACTATGGACAGCATCTGTCGGATAGTTGTTTACTTAACCGACATTCGTTATCGCGAAGCGGTGTATCAAGAAATGGGCAAATGGTTGAAAGGCGTTCACCCCTGCTCTACCGGCATCGTCATACCGGCTCTGGCACGTCCAGAGTGGGTTGTTGAAATCGAAGTAACGGCAGTCATTCCTGAATAAAGACGTATGCGAGCTCAACATGGACAGAATTAATGTAGATTGTTGTACTGAAGAAACAGAACGCTTACTCAGTCATCTTGTAGCGGTTGCTTCATGTAAATTTGAAGATGCCACCAATATGCCACCGAATCTTTGTCGGGATCTTGGCATAGCGCATCTTGAACACGAAAACATATGGAAACGCGATTGGGTCTGTGCAGGCCTCGCGGCCGAAATACCCAATGCTGGGGATTACCTCACCTATAGCGTTGCCGATGAAGCCATTTATTGCATTCGTGATGAAAAAAACAGCGTCCGCACCTATTCTAATGTCTGTCGGCATCGCATGATGCAATTGTTAGAGGGTCGCGGCAATAGCCAACGTATTACCTGTCCCTACCACGCATGGACCTACGACCTAAAAGGCAAACTTGTAGTCGCCGGCCAAATGCAACAAAGCAAGGTGTTTGAAAAAGCCAAAATTTGTTTACCTGAGTTTCGTACCGAAATATGGCATGGATTCATCTATGTCACGCTAAACAAAGATGCCCAAAGCGTGAAAGAGCTGCTCACACCGTTAGAGGATCAGGTGGCACGCTATGATATGGCAAACTACATTCCAGTGGTTAACCAGGACCACACTTGGAATACAAACTGGAAATTACTAACAGAAAACTTCATGGAAGGCTATCACCTGCCGGTCGCCCATAAAGAAACTGTCGGCGCATGGGTTGGGCTGAACGACACCGTGTTTCCAGATGAAGTATACGAATCATTTACCTACCAAACCTTTACAAAAGCAAAGGGCGCTACCTACGGCACGGCTCATGCTGACAACACCACACTAAAAGAACATTGGCGCTATACGACAGTTATGCCGACAGTGTTTCCTTCCCATATGTATGTTTGTGCTCCAGATCATATGTGGTATCTAACCCTAAGGCCAAGAGGCGTTGGGCAAGTTGATGTTCGATTTGGTGTGTCCCTCGCGCCGGAGCTTTACCACTCGTTTGAAAACCGCGAACAATCAGTCAAAGAACTTATCGAATTTTTTGATAAGGTTAACGAAGAAGATCGCCAGGTTGTAGAGGGCATCTTTAAAGGTTCTAAGTCAGAATACGCTACACCTGGCCCATTGAGTTGGCTGGAAAGATCAATCCACGACTTCGAACAATACCTCGCTAATCGTCTTTCTAAGTAATCAGATAATGATGATAAAGCGTTAGATCGAAGTGAATTATAGAAGTTAGCTATACTCTTCAGTCCAAAACACCAAAGGATCCAACGTGACGTTTTCAATTACCGGCCATTGCACCAGAACGGGGATGTTTGGCGTTGCCATTACGACGTCATCAATCAGCGTAGGATCTCGATGCCCACACGCCAGAGCAGGCTGTGGTGCAGTGGCGACTCAAAATATTACCGATCCCAATCTGGGCCTTTTGATTCTTAAGCAACTAGAAGGCGGAGAATCAGCAAAAGACGCGCTTAAAAAGGTCATCAAAGACCGTGAACATATTCAGTACCGTCAGCTCACTGTCATTGATAATGAAGGCACCACGGCTCATTTCACGGGCAGTGAGATACTCGGCACCAATAATGTTGTTGAGGGCGACAATTGCGTGGCTGCTGGTAATTTGCTATCCACAGCCAAGGTGCCGCAAGCCATGGTAGACGGCTTTAGCTCTAATCCAGACGATCACATAGCCGAACGTCTATTGGCAGGTCTCGAAGCTGGTGTAGCCGCAGGCGGCGAAGAAGGCCCCACCCATTCTGCTAGCCTATATGTGGTTGAGAGAATGCCGTTCCCATTAGTAGATTTGCGCGTAGATTGGGACGAGAACGACCCAGTAGTGGCTCTACGCAAACTCTGGACTCAATACGAGCCTCAAATGACCGACTACCTTAATCGTGCGATTAACCCAACGGCTGCGCCGAGTTATGGGGTTGCTGGCGATCCTTAGCCTTTAATAGCTGTGTCTTTGCGTGAGGGCAGGAATATAGATTTCGTGCGTGGATCCTCGCCTTCGCGAGGATGACAGGCATTCCTGGGGGGATGACAGGCCGGTGCTAATGGCCTGCCTTACAATTAACACCCAACCTGTGCACAAATTTCACCGCTAACACTAATCACAAGTCTCGTTCCGCCGATAGCCGAATTAGAGGCTCCTTTGTGGCGTGAGAGCGTCTAGTATCCGTTAGCAAACCAACCACCACGCAGTCCATAGGAACACGCTTGAAATCTGACACATTGCCACGCTTGCAAAGCGAATGGTTTGGAAATACTCGCGCTGACATTTTAGCCGGCCTGGTCGTCGCACTGGCGCTTATCCCTGAAGCCATTGCATTCAGCATAATTGCTGGAGTTGACCCCAAGGTTGGCCTCTACGCATCGTTCTCTATTGCTGTGATTGTAGCGATCACCGGTGGACGCCCGGGTATGATTTCAGCCGCTACTGCAGCAACTGCGGTGTTGATGGTCACGCTAGTCAAAGAGCACGGCTTGCAATACCTATTGGCTGCCACCGTATTGGCAGGACTATTCCAAATAGTCGCAGGCCTGCTTAAGTTAGGCTATGTGATGCGCTTTGTATCGCGCTCCGTTATGACAGGTTTCGTCAACGCACTCGCCATTTTGATATTTATGGCGCAGCTGCCTGAGCTCATCGACGTCCCTAATCTGACTTATATTTTAGTTGCGGTCGGCTTGGCAATTATTTACATACTCCCGCGATTTACATCCGCGGTGCCCTCACCGTTGGTTTGCATTATTGCCCTAACCATTGCCAGCATGGCATTCGGTTGGGATATCCGCACGGTTGGCGATATGGGTGAGCTGCCCTCCACCTTGCCGATCTTTTTGATGCCAGACATCCCGCTTAATTTTGAAACGCTACGAATCATTGCGCCGTACTCTCTTGCAGTCGCGGCAGTCGGATTGCTCGAATCATTAATGACTGCATCAATCGTTGATGAACTAACCGACACCAAGAGTGATAAAAATCGTGAGTGTATTGGCCAAGGTATTGCCAACACAGCAACCGGCTTTATCGGTGGTATGGCGGGTTGCGCGATGATCGGTCAATCAATTATTAATGTAAAGTCGGGTGGTCGCGGCCGCTTATCATGCTTCTGTGCCGGTATATTCTTGTTAATCATGATCGTCTTTTTAAGCGACTGGGTAAAACAGATTCCAATGGCCGCGCTGGTTGCGATCATGATCATGGTGAGTATCGGTACATTTAACTGGGCTTCATTTAAAAACCTACGCGATCACCCCACCAGCTCGTCTATCGTCATGATTGCAACGGTGTTGGTAGTGGTCTTCACACATAATTTAGCGATCGGCGTGGGTGTTGGCGTACTCTTCTCCGGGCTGTTCTTTGCCTGGAAAATATCTCGCATTTTTGCAGTACGCAGCTCCTTATCCGATGACGGTCGAGTGCGCACCTATCAAGTGGAAGGACAATTCTTCTTTGCTTCAGTTGAGGATTTTATGGCTGCATTCGATTTTAAGGAAGCGTTGGATAAAGTGATTCTGGATGTCAATAATGCCCATATCTGGGACCTATCCAGCGTTGCAGCATTGGATATGGTCGTTTTAAAATTCCGCCGTGAAGGCGCGGAAGTAGAAATAGTTGGACTAAACAAGGCAAGTGAGACTATCGTTGGTAAACTCGGTATTCACGACAAGCCAGGCGCTCTAGAACGCTTGCTGGGACACTAACCGCCATGAACAAGATTCTTGCTGCAATTGACGGATCAAGCTACACCGCTAGCGTGTGCGATCACGCCGCTTGGTTAGCAAATCGACTCAAAAGCGAAGTCGAGCTTATTCATGTTATCGACCGCAGCGATCAA
The DNA here is from genome assembly GCA_937958675.1 of uncultured Granulosicoccaceae bacterium. Classification (GTDB taxonomy): domain Bacteria; phylum Pseudomonadota; class Gammaproteobacteria; order Granulosicoccales; family Granulosicoccaceae; genus Granulosicoccus. The sequence goes on along the minus strand of CALGND010000012.1, from coordinate 31,925 downwards.
CCCGACTCCGACCACGATTTAAGTGGCAGCATAGGTGTAGGCGCACGCAGTACATTACTCGACGAGCTTAGCGAGCTCGATAGCAAACGAGCGAAGATTGCAATGGAGCACGGACGTGCACTATTGCAAGATGCAAAATTGCATATCGAACAAGGCGGTGTTGAACAAGTATCCGTTGTGCTACGACACGATGAACTATCCGACACAGTGAACGAGCTCGAAACCTACGCCAATGCCATAGTGATTGGCAAGCGTGGCCAATCAGCTGATTTTGCCACCATGCATATAGGATCAAATCTAGAACGAGTTGCGCGCTCAAGCAATATCCCTATGTTAGTAACATCACGCGCATTCAAACCAATCAATAAAGCGTTGATTGCCTATGACGGTGGCCCAAGCTGTAATCGAGCAATCAATATGCTTACTAACAACGAAGGCTTTACCGATATAGAAGTCGAGCTATTGTACGTCGGCAAACCTGCACCTGTTAGAGATAAACTCATCACGGACGCAGTAGCCCGCTTACAAGAATCAGGCTACACCGTAAAATCAACTGCAAAAGAAGGTACGGTTGAAAAAATCATTGCCGACCACGTTGAAAACAATGATATCGATCTATTATTTATGGGCGCCTACGGCCACTCAAGGATCAGAAGCATGTTAATTGGTTCAACCACAACAGAAATGCTTCGCACTTGCTTAGTGCCGGTTGTGCTCTTTAGATAGCTCAACGCGCTTCAACACCAGCGCCAGTCTTGCGAACACTGCTCTATACTCACAGACATGTCAGTACTGATATTCGATTCAGGTGTGGGAGGCTTGAGCGTTCTGCGAGAGGCACGCGCAGTGCTTATCGGCCAGCAATTCATCTATGTGGGTGACGATGCGGGATTCCCTTATGGCGACTGGCAAGAAGCACCACTACTAGCCCGTATCATGTCCTTGTTCGATGTATTAATGAATCACTACAATCCCGATGCTGTGATTGTGGCTTGTAACACTGCTTCAACGCTAATTTTGCCCGCACTGCGCGAGCGATACACCACGCCTTTTATCGGTATTGTGCCTGCAATCAAACCGGCAGCCGAACGCTCGGCAAGTGGTCTATTTAGCGTATTGGCAACCCCGGCAACGGTTAAGCGTCAGAGCACAAAAGACCTGATTGAAGAGTTTGCTACTGATTGCAGTGTTAATTTGGTTGGGGCAACACGTTTGGCACGATTAGCCGAGGAATATATGCTCGGGCGAGCAATAGATAGCGCTATTTTAAAGGACGAGATTGCACCCTGCTTTGTGGAATCAGCGCAAGGCAAGACAGATATCATCACCTTGGGCTGCACCCATTACCCATTTCTTGTTAACGAAATGCGCAAGCTCGCACCGTGGCCTGTTGATTGGCTTGACCCCGCCGAAGCCGTTGCTCGTCGTGCGCTTCATCAGCTACAACAATCGAACGCTACTCCAAAAGCCTCTGATCACACTAGCGATATCGCAGTGATGTCATCTGGCCAGCAGGAGAAGGCTCGAAAGCGAGTGCTTGATAGCTTTGGATTGGTTGGACGTGATAAGGCCATCACCGAAAAACTGATGCTGATAAATCGATAGCCATCGCTGCAAATGTGAAACTGTTAGTGTATCAGTGGGTTACTTTGCATTTGGGAAAAACAGTTGCTGACCATCCATCATATGAGATGCAATTGCCTGCTGACCCGCTTCTGATAATAACCAATCAATAAACGATTGTCCTAAAGCTGCTTTTACATGGCTGTGCTTTTCAACATTAACTAAAATTATGCCGTACTGATTGAAAAGCCTTTCATCGCCTTCAACCACAATTTGGTAGTCACCTTTGTTTCCGAACGCGATCCAAGTGGCACGATCAGTCATCACGTAAGCACCCATGCCGGTGCCGGTATTAAGGGTTGCTCCCATGCCAGAGCCAGTTTCTCGATACCAACCGCCCGATACAGCATTGACGTCAATATCGGTCAACGCCCAAAGCTTAAGCTCAGCTTTGTTAGTACCGCTGTCATCACCTCGTGAAGCAAACAGCGCTTCGTGTTCAGCGATTTTTTCAAGCGCTTCCAACACATCGTTCATGCCTTTTAAATCAGCCGGATCAGACGGCGGCCCCACTATGATGAAATCGTTATACATCACATCAGCGCGGCTCACTCCATGGCCGTTTGCAATGAACTCTTCCTCTGCCTCCTTGGCGTGCACAAACAAAACATCTCCGTCGCCATTCATCGCGTTGCGTAAAGCCTGGCCCGTGCCAACTGCAACCACGCGCACCTCTGTACCTGTCTGCTGCCGATAGAGCGGCAGGATGTGATCGAACAAACCAGAATTTTGAGTGGATGTGGTGGACTGCAGCAAAATGTGATCACCCTCAGCCGCGTACGCACCGATGGCAAGCAACTTGAGCATCACAACGATACTGTAAATAATTGATTTTTTTAACATTTCAATGTGCTTCTAGTACCGAGGACAGGGTATTGCCCTAAATCGATCAAAATAGCACATACGAGGCCCATATTGGCTGCTTTCAAGCTTTGCCGACTGCCAGATTTTGTGGGCGTACTTGATTAGCTTCACACTCAAGGTAATAAACCAAACAATGGGCGGTACAAGACTAAACGACTAGTCGACTTTTTGAACTCGTCGCGGTATGCAGATAACACTGACTGATAACATTTAGCCTATCCAATACCGAGAAACTTGCCAAAGCGACGCTCCAAGCAAGGAAAGGCAAACATGATAAAAACACTACCTCTAAGCCAACGTTTAGCTGGCGCTCAACATAAAGTAATAGCAGCTGCGTTGTTACTTCTTGGTGCGGCTTCTGCTTGTAGCAGTATTGCACCAAATCTCGGCGCTAACGCCAACGCTGATGCAAATAATACTCTAGCGCCACTGTCGGATCAGATGCTCGAAGACGTGTTATCAGTCATGCCTCAACTAATTGAACCGCGATTAAACTCTATTCAGTTTGGTCCCAATGTAGATGAACTTGACATCATTGCAGCGAGAACCTTAGCAAAAGCTGGCTATGGTATTCAGCGCGTTACAGCGGATCAAGGCATTAATTTTTTTATCGCCAATCAATTTAAAAATGAAGCAGGCATTAATACAATGCGCGTCAGCATTGGAGAGCTCGAAGTCACTCGGGTATATGCCACAGAAGATGGCAATATTATCCCTGCAGGTCCTTTTGAACTAGCGGGCACACGAATTACCATCAACCCAGCTCTAAGCTTATTAGGCTCGACTGTTTCTAACAATGCCATAGTAAACAATGTTGAATACACATCCATTGCGCCAATAGATGGCGGTATACCAACAATCTCCTTACTCTCTAATGACATCATTCAAGGCGTGGTAGACCAAGCAACAACTGCCCCTGGACTAACCAGCATCAACTCAACAAAACTAGAAGTTAAAAACCGATTTTATGACGTTGCCGGTACTTTTTCGAACCTTATTAACGATCGTGAGCGTGTCGCACGTGAGGTTATTATTTTTCCAAATGATTCAATGCGACTAGGCGAACAAGGAAAGCAACGTATTAACAAGCTACTCAATCAATTTTCTGAAGCCAGTGACTTGATCAATGTAATTGGTTGCAGTAATGGTACTACCAGGCTTGCCATCGGCAACGAAGGCCTAGCGTTGGGTAGAGCTAATCGCATAACTGAAGAATTACTAACATTAGGTGTGCCTAATCGAAGCATCCTTGATGATGCCTGTTGGTCAGAAGACAGCACTGGCGTGGATTTTCCCAACAGAGGTGTGGTAATTGATCTAATGCGGAGCGAAACATGAACAACATTCGCAGACAGATTGCGGCCGTATTTTTAACAATGCCTATACTGGCTTTACTGTTTGGTTGTCAATCAACGCCTGACGTCGAACCCTACCTACCGCGAATAAATTCTACTGCCGACACAATGGCCGGAATGTCAAAAGCCGAGCTTGATAATTTGCAACTGGTATCAACTAACCTTGTTTCTGCTCTGCTTCAACTGCGCGAAACTAACCCTTCTACAACAACACTTCAGGTATCAACACCAGGCACGGCATTTGGCAACCTCATGATTCGAGCACTCGAAGAAGCTGGCTATAGTGTGCAACACGTAAGCGCCGATCAAGGATTAAATTACGTGCGCTACGGGAAACGCAATTCTGAAACCGAAGCTGGGTTTGTTGTGGACTACGACTTATCGATTGGTAAAGTGACACTACGACGAGAGTACATCACCAATAGATCTGGCATCTTCCCATCCTCTTTAATGTCTATTGTTGGCTCACAATCGGCAAGTACGGTAGTACTAGATGACAGTATATTCACGGAACAAGGCGGAAACGACTTGTTCATCTCCGGAGTAGAAACAGACAATGCCAGTCAACGCTCGGAAATAAAAACAGTACAGGTTAAGGACTATGATCTAACACCAGACGATAAACGCACTACCCAGCAAATACTATTGGGAAACACACGCAAGCAACAACTTGGCAGAACAGTCGCGAGTATCAACATAAACGATTACACACGAATGCGTCGTGCTGTGTTGATCTTCGATACCCGAACCACGAACATCATGGGACGTGGCAACAAGCGCGCTATTAGCCTTTTAGCTCGCGAGTACCAGCCTAACGATGTTTACTCAATAACAGCTTGTACAGATGCAGATGGAGAAGATGAATCAGCGTTTACTCGCGCTGTACGAGTACAAGAGGAATTTATGGGGCACGAGATCCCGTCTAAGGCCATTACCTTCGCACCGTGTATACGTGCAAGTTTTCGGCACACTTCGGATAATTCACCAGTGCCGGTAACCATCGAGCAGTTGCGCCGCAAGAATTAAAATCCACTTTGCAACATGCATCAAAATCGGCATGCTGTTAAACCGGATCGTGTGACATTGTTAGGTGAAGCTCAGCACCGGTATAAGGGTTTGCCAGGGCTACAGCCTCGTTTAGAGACACCCCTAAACCTGGTTCGGAAGAGGGAATAACATAACCGCCCTCCCAATCAATGGGTGTTTCAAGTAGCTCACTATAGAATCCATCAAAGGTGCGGATAGATTCAAGAATCAAAAAATTTGGTGAGCATGTGGCAAGTTGAATATTGGCTGCCGCCACAATTGGTCCACAATAAAGATGCGGCGCAACTTGCACAGAAAACGTTTGCGCCATCGCTGCAATCTTTTTAGCTTCAAGCAGCCCCCCCACTCTTCCTAAGTTCATTTGAATGATCCCCGCTGCACCTGCAGTAAGCACATTGGCAAATTCACGGCTTGTGCATAAACGCTCACCTGTTGCGATGGGTATTGATGTGCTAGTTGCCACTAATGCCATATGGCTCGGATTATCTGGGGGTACGGGCTCCTCAAACCATAGTGGATCATATGCTTCGATTCGCCTAGCTAATCGTTTTGCACCCGAGACAGTAAATTGGCCATGTGTACCAAATAATAAATCTGCATCGTTACCGACTGCTGCGCGTATTTTTTTGCAAAATTGCTCTGAGCGGTCAAGATCATCCATAGAGGGTTGATGTCCGTCGTACACTGTGTAAGGCCCAGCTGGATCGAACTTAACTGCCGTAAAACCTTGCTTTACCGCACGCGCCGCAGCTTCAGCAGCCATGTCGGGATCGTTATACACGTTAGGCTCTGAAGGGCTTGGATAGACATCCCCTGACGCCGGATACAAATACGTATAACTGCGCAGCCGCTCGTGCACCTTACCGCCTAATAATTGATAAACCGGTTGATCGGCTGCTTTGCCGATGATATCCCAGCAGGCCATCTCCAGACCACTAAGCACACCCATAACAGTAACGTCGGGCCGTTGAGTAAACCCTGCACCGTACGCCCGATGCCAGAGTTTTTCGATATCGTGTGGATCTTCACCATCGAAGATTCGGCCATACATATCTTTCGCCATAAGGGCACATAAATCTGGGCTAAACGTAGCGTTGTAGATTTCGCCTATGCCTTCAATCCCACAACTTGTTTTAAGCTTAACGAAAATAAAGTAGCGCCCGCCATGACGTGGTGGCGGATTGCCTACAACGAAGGTTTCAATAGTCTCCAGTCGAAAAGCTTTCATACGTAAGCCGCGTTATTAATCTATTTCAGTAGCCTGTGCATATGCTGCAGACCCATGGCATAACCATCGACTCCACAACCAGCGATTACCGCATCAGCACGTTTTGACACATAAGAATGATGACGAAATTCTTCTCGCTTATGAATATTAGAGATGTGCACCTCTACTACTGGCCCCTCGAAGGCATTCAGTGCATCTAGGATTGCTACCGATGTATGCGAGTAGGCAGCAGGATTAATAATGATGCCTGCAGATACCCCCCTAGCTTCTTGTATCCAATCAACCAATTTGCCTTCGTAGTTCGTTTGACGAAAGTCGATTTTTAAGCCAATTGAATCAGCCATGCTCTTGCAGCTATTTTCGACGTCCTGTAGAGAATCGCTACCGTATATCTCGGGTTGCCGTTGCCCCAGCAAGTTGAGATTTGGCCCGTTGAATATTGAAACCTGTGTAGTCATTGGATCAGACAACCCTTGTGCAGTTCGTTTAATTCTATGTTAATCATAGCTTAATAAGGTTTGCTGGCTACCGACAATTTGCCACTCACTCCGTGCTTATCAATCAGTGACTGAATGAATCCAGTATCGATCCATTTCCCAATTTGCTCATTAAGAAACACCACCGCGTCAGCTTTGCCGTGCGAACATCCGATTGACTGTTGGACAGCAGTAAAGCTTTCATCAAATAGTCTGGAATGCTCTAATTGAGCTTGCTGCTCAATCAATTTGGGGCGCAACCCAGCCAACACCTCCAATTTCTCACTCACAAATAATTCAAATGACGCGTCAACGCTATCCGTTCTTAGCAGCGTGGCATGCTTAATATTCTCAGTTAGCCACAAGTCATAGGCGCTACGCTGCTTCACTACAATACGATTACCCGGCGAATCCACCTCTGAAATTGTTTGAATGGCAGAGCCAGCAGGCAACAAAAATGTGGCCTGTATCTCACAATACGGAATTGAGAACTGAATCGTTTTTGCCCGTTCCGCCTCGGCGGCAATATTACCGATATCCCACGCATCCTCAACAACACCATCGGCCAGCTCACCTGGTCCGGGGTACGAGATGAGCTTAGCGTCTACCCCCAGTATTGCCGCTAGTTCATGGGCAATATCGGGCGATACGCCAATGGGATCGCCGTTTGCAGCCTTATCAGTAACCAGCAAGAAGTTACTCATATTGATGCCTGCTCTTAGCACGCCGGATGGTGCCAGCTGGTTCACGACCACGCTATTCATGTGACAATCCCTTTCATTGTGATTTGATAATTGTGCCAGATCGAGCACTGTTCTGCGATTCAGGGGTGATATCATTGCTGCCAACACGCATCCACTCAAACGGCAACAATTATGGACAACTGTTTCGCTAACAGAATTCTACAGCGCAAATCACTAAACGAATTACCTAGCAAACTCACTAGTAGAAAAGATCACAATCTGACTGCAATGTCTGCAGTCGCACTGTTGGCATTTACCCTCAGTGCTTGCGGCAGTGGCAGTAATGGATCCCCAGCGGTTGAAAACGGTGGCAATGAATCCACTCAAAACGACGGAAATAACGTAGCGGGCACTGACACAGGCACTACTAACACCGGCGGCACTGACACAGGCACTACTAACACTGGTGGCACTGACACAGGCACTACCAATACTGGCGGTACCGATGGCGCTACCGGCTCACCTGATACTAACGGCAGCGACTACGTCGTTCCGCCTGGGGTTGATGTATCCGGTGGCGACAACGACAGCCCAACACTGACAGAAACGCTATCGCTGCAAGGGCCGTTTATTAAAGACACCAATCGAAGCGCCGGACCACCTTCTGTTCCACAGGGTTTAACAGCATTACTCATCGGTTCTAACTGGGTGGAAATTAGCTGGCAACCTTCTGCTGATGATCAATCAGTCGAAGCTTATGAAGTGTATCGAGACAATTCACTTGTTTACACAATACGTGGTGACAATGGTGATCCAGATTACCGATCATGGATTACAACCACTCATATGGATTGTGATTACACGCGCAATGCCAGCTGCAGAAACAACCAACCGAGCCCAGGCTCGTCAATCAGCCTAACGGTTGTCGCTGTTGACAACGAAAACATGCGCTCAGCTCCATCAGCGCCACTTAACGTTCAACTTGTCACGCCATCATCTTCAAGAGTTGATTTGAGCAACTACTCAACAGTTTTCTCAGATGAGTTTGATGAAGGCACATTGGATCGCAGCAAATGGAAAACCGCCCTGCCTTGGAACAACGATATTATCAATGGCGAAGAACAATTCCTAGTCAACATATTTGGAAGCACCCCGCCAGCTTATGATCCCTTTGTACTAAACGGAAGCACCTTAGCCATCACCGCTATCCGTACACCACCAGATCTTTTGGCTCAGTCAAACAATCAACCGTTTTTATCAGGCGTTATCACTAGCGCGGATAATTTTGAAATGACTTACGGCTATGTGGAGATGAATGCAAAACTTTCTGCTGGTAATTCCATATTGTCAGCGTTTTACCTATTCAACCAAAATTTCGACGACAACAAGCCCGAAATTGACATCATTGAATATGACGGCTCGCACCCTTTCGTCGCGAATCAAACCTATCATTACTTCGACAGCAATCGAACACGTTGGGCTAGTGGCGAAAGCCACTCTTCACCGACTATGCAAACCAACACGGGCAACCTAAGCGAGAGTTATCATACCTACAGCGTATTGTGGGAAAAAGAGCTCATGGTTTGGTATATCGATGACATCGAAGTGCGGCGTGTCACCGGCCCGAGAGTGTCTGATGAGCCAATGAATATCATCGCACAGCTTGTTATGGGTAGCGCATGGGTTGGATCACCTGATGCCAGTACTACATCGGCAGTGATGGAGATAGACTATATTCGCGCCTGGCAACGTAACTAATTGAAAATTCATTAAAGCAAAAAGTGAGTGTTCACAATTAGAAACGCGTAAGAGCTTGGGTTTACTAACTCAAGCTCTTACCCTTATTGCAGGTTTTACTACTCTGCAAACACAACATGCCGCAACGATCTATTCAATGGGTCTCAGTATTTAGCACCTTAATCTTAGTCGCCTGCACTGGCGGCGGCCCATCCATCGATTTGCCTGTAGAGCAAGATCAGCCCATAACAAGCTCGGGACAATCAATCATCAATGACGAGCAAACAACGTCTGCCGCCCTTAACGTCGACGATCAAAACAATTCAGGCCAGCCAAACAACGGCTTACCTCAAACTGACGCAAACATTGTTTTGCCGAACATAAACGCATTAGTCTCTATCCCAAGAATTGTTGATGGCCGCCCACCTGCTATAGATGGGCAAACAGTTGATATTGATTTGCAAACCAACCGGCTTATTGGGGAATGGGAGTCAGCTGTTCAAACAGACAGATCAGATCAGCTACTGACCATAAATTCACTGATGGAAAGCAATGGCGTCAATACAACTGCTGGCACAGGGCATCGATGGGCAGCACTGCATGATGGCACTTATTTATACCTATTAGTGATATCCGACGATAACGGAGAATATCGCTTTGATACACAAGAGATTCGCAAGCCATGGAAGGATGATGACCTAGAAATCTACTTCGATGGAAATAACAGTTTGTTATCAAGCTACGATGGGGTTGATGATTTTCATATGCATATCAATTTGATTGACCCTGTTACAAGCCAAGGCAATAATAGTTTTGGCGAATCAAAAAAGCTTTACCAAGCTGTGAATTCCGCGACCCTACCGGCCGACCTATCATTCTCTGTGGGTCTGCAACGTGGTCCCTTATTTGATGACCGCGTGTTCCGCAGCGATATCTACGAGATACGCATCAAACTCTCCGAGTTAAATATCATAGTTGGTCAACCATTTGGGTTTGAACTACAGCTTAACGATGACGATGATGGCGAAACACGCGATACTAAATGGGGCTGGCATCACCCGGCAGGCAGCGACCAAGCATGGGAGAACCCTTCTTTGTTGGCTACTGTGATATTGCAATAGCGTCATCCCCACGCAGGCGTCAACCGTCATCCCCGCCTTCGCGGGGATGACGAAATTGCTAATAACCACCCTTCATAAACGCTTCAAACTCGGCTTCATCAACGCGACGTTGTGCATCTGCGCGCCAGTTATTAAACCGCTTACTGCGTTCAGAGATCTCGTGTTTAATCTCACGGATCTTGTCATATTGAGTTTGCTGGTATTCATTAAACACAACGTTGTCGCTTGATGATTCAAACTTAAAGTTCAGATCAATATCAGCACCACTTCTTAATGCTACCCACTTAGCTTTAATGGCAGCAGGCAAATCCACTGCATTGCGTCCAGTGAGGATCCAAAAAAGAACCAACAAGCCTACGGGCCAAAAAAACACGAAACCCAGTACCATCGCGACAATATTGGTACCGGACCATTTGCTACCGTTGCAAGCTCGGGCACGACGATATTCATTGGCCCGACCACCAGCCGAACGGCCAAGATCATTATTACTGGACGATGTCATTGTTTGTTATCCCCTATTTCCAATTTTCTGGCTCTTAAACAGCGTTCTGAGCCAGTAAAGTGTTAGTATGTGAACACTGTTCGCATTTAATATACCTGATTTGGCAGGAAATACAAGCAAAATCGAAAAAATATGTTAACACTGTACACATTAGTGTCGTTAACTATCATTTTGGTATGCGAATTTCGTTATTACTGCGAATAAAGCGACTTACACCAGCATTTGAGAAAGTTTATGAAGAAACCAAAATCCAGCTACCACCATGGGGACTTAGCAGAATCGCTGCTAAACGCCGTGGACGAGCTAGCCACTAAATTTGGTTTAGAGGCAGTGACCCTACGCAGTTGCGCAAAGCTTGTGGGCGTCTCACCGTCTTCGGCTTTTAGGCACTATGCAGACAAGCGCGCACTACTAACAGCCTTCGCGACACGTGCATTAATGCAACTCAGCACCGTCTTAGCCAGCGCAAACAAATCAGCCCTGCGTAAAGATGAAGACGCATTCTTAGCTGTAAGCCTTGCTTACATTAAATTCACTATAGAAAAACCCGCGTTCTTTAGAGCCATGTGGCGTGAGGAAATCATCTATACATCAGATGATGCTTACATGGAGGCTATATCAGAGCTAACCAGTACAATAAAAGGCGGCTTTGCTGCCTCACTAAAAGATGATGATGCAAGTTCTTTGAGCACTACTGAGTTACTCGCATGGTCTTCTGTGCATGGTCTTGCCAACTTACTGATCGACGGGCCCGTAGGTAATGATTTGAGTAAAGCGCAAAAAATAACGTTGGCTAAAGATATGCTTGGCTCGTTGAAGCCTGCTCTACATGCCTAGTCATTCCTTATTGATAATTTTGCAAAATAAATCGAGGATTATGCAATGGTATTCGAAGTCGTTATTGAAGCAGTGTTACCTGCTGTGGGTAGAATTCTTATCTATGTATTTCTCGACATAATTTTTCATTTGGTTCTTTATTTAGTCGGATACAGTTTTTTAAAGGTTGTAACCCTAGGAAAACACCCAAAGGAATTTATCAGCCCTAGAAGCTCAAAGAAATCAGACAACAAGGTTAGCCTTGTCGGACTGGTGGTTTGTGTTGTGAGTATTCTTGCAATCTTTTATTTTGTGTGAGGCCATCTACGCAGCATGCTGGAAAAACTCACCAATAAATTTCAGGCTTTTCCGATATACGAATACATACAAGTATCCACATACGATCAATCGAAGGCTGAACTCTACAGGCATCTCGGATTTGAGCTAGCCGCAGAGTTGGAGTGCAACGACACAAAAGCTTGGGTTATAAATATGCCGCTAGACAAGAAACCAGCTGTTGCGAAGAAAAAACTCTATGAATCTAGCCCCAAAGCTGCCTTACGCTGATTCGCCTACGGCATTATGCTTGTCAATAGCCTTCAATACATTAGCGTACTGATCGTCAACCGAGATATCATATTCTCCAGTAACCTCTAGCTCTCGATTTTCAAAAACATCTTGGTCCGGATATCGTTGCCGCCAAGCATCTATCACCACATCTCGGTGCTCCAATAGCGCAATAATTTGGGGCTTAAAAAGCTTCATCATGCCAGTAATCCAATGATTCACCGCAAGGTTTGGAAATGCGTGATCGATGTACCAGTGATCTAGCATGGATATTACGTCACTCGAGCTGTACCAGGTTTCACCAGTAACCCATCGATTGGTAGCAAATAATCCAATAGGAAATCCGGGGTTGTTCATTGAAATACAGATAACTTGAGATACGGCGTCGGCACCTGTTTCCCATTTCACATCACCATCGTATGGTACGGGTTGCATACCTGCATCCATACCCCCGCCTCGCATAAATGTATGGAAGTGCCCGTGTTCTTCTCGGTCTTCTCGGTGCGCGTGGTAGTAATACTGTGCGAAAGAGTCAGCGTCAAAAACATCACCTTTGGGGTAGTGTTCCATTTCGAAAAACTGTCCTTGATTTTTTAAACATTCACCCACTACATTCAGACTCCCTTTTTTTAAAGTACGATGGGCGTCGTTAACCTGCTCAGCACCTTCCTTCATCAGATGCAATTCGGCCAATGAGAGTGAGTCGAATACAATTACTGGAAGTGGATTTTTTTGCGTCATTGTTTCATCATTCCGTCGCCGTAACTGGAATCTTTACCACGAGAAAGTAGCGACGTTGTTATATAAATTACTTGAACGCAAGCAGCACGTTTTAAAGAGCTGCTTGCGCTTATACCGTTAATTCTAACGAGGCGAAAACCGACCCTCAAGTGTAGACAAAGTAGGCGATCAGGCTTAGCTTAGCTCTTTTTTGCAGCACATGGGTTGCATGGGTTTTCACATGCCTTAGCGGCCTTCAGTGCGCATGGGTTACAGGGATTGCAGGGATCAGCAGCATTCGCTATGCATTCTGCAATGGCTTTTTTCGCAGCACAGGGATTACATGGATTGCAGGCTGCAATAGCAGTACCTACGGCTCCAGCAGCTCCAAAAGCCAAGGATAGGGCAAGTGCAACAGGGTTTACGTTAGAGCGAGTAGCGTTATTGTTTTTCATGTCAGATTTTCCAAATTTATAATTGATTTAAAGTGGTAATACTCAGTAGAACTGACTTCTAGTTCTCTGGTTACCTATCACAAAGTAACAAAGTGATAGACACACTTTTTATCAGGTAGTTCGCCTCTCGCAACAGAAGTAAGAAATAGAGATTTCCGCTGTCGACCCATCTAGATATTTAAAAAATCACGAAAGTATCACGGCTGCGATAGAAGTTGCATATGATTCGAACGCTAGGAATCGCGCAGCTACATGCAGGGATTCAGGAACTCAATCACTCTAGCCCCAAAGCCGCCTTACGCTGATTCGCCCAGGTGCGTAGTATCTGATCGATAGCCAAGCCAATAAACGCCACACAGAAACCCAGTACCAATCCGTTTCCTACACCTTGCTTCTCTGAGATTGCGCCAAGAATCAACTGACCTAGATCATCTGTACCAATAAGCGCACCGATAATAACCATCGCCAGCGCAAATACAACAGTTTGATTGATGCCAAGCGCCATGTGTGGAAACGACATGGGTAGCTCGATCGACAGATATCGTTGGAAACGATTGACACCCGCCATCGAACCAGCATCATGCAGTTGCTCGGGCACACTCTGCAGCCCGACTACCGTGTAGCGCGCTGCCGGAATCGTTGCGTATACAACGATGGCAATCAGCACTGAGGTATCAGTAACGCCAAACAACATCATCACTGGAATCAGATAGATAAATGAGGGAAACGTTTGAAAAGTATCGCACCAAACTAACAACCATCGCGCAGCTCTCGGATGTTGAGCACACAAGGTGCCTGCCACTATCCCAATAAGACCAGAAATCAACACTGCCATTGTCATTAAATATGACGTAATCAACGCGCGATCCCACCATTCCGTTAGTGCGATAAACAACAAATAGCCCCCAACAATCAACGCTGAGCGTATGCCACCAACTATAAACCCTGTCCCCATCGCCAGAGTAAACGTTGCGACCACCGGCATAGCCAGAAATGCTGTTTTAACAGGTATCAGCACGTCGACAATAAACCACTCATTAAACCCTTTAAGCGTATAAAAGAATGTATCCCACAACCAGTCAACACCTGCCTGCCAAAATGGTCCAGTGGTTAGACCTTTGTTGTGCGGAATCAAGTAGAGATAGTTAAAACCTTCCTTAAAAACTAATGAACCAATCCATGCTAAAACAACACCGGCAAGGAATACCCCCATAAACCAAATTGAATGTTTGTGCCTTTGCTTAAATGATTGATCTGCGAAATAGTCAGTTTGTTTATTTGCCCAGGCAAGCGAAAGCCTATCAAGCACAATTGCGATTAATACAATGCAAACACCAATTTCCAACGCCAAGCCTATACGCAGCCGATTTAGTGCGATCAATAGATCGTTTCCCAGACCTTTCGCCCCAATTAAAGAAGCGATTACAACCATAGCCAAACACTGCATGATGACTTGGTTGACACCAATAAGAATATCTCTGCGTGCTGTGGGTATTAGCACTCGACGCATCAACTGTCGATCAGTACAACCGGCCATTCGCCCTGCTTCCGCTACTTCAGGCGATACTTTTTTCAGCCCCAACAAGGTTAGTCGCACCATCGGTGGCGTAGCAAATATGATAGTAGCGATCGCACCCGCATGATCACCAATACCAAAAAACACCATGACAGGTATCAGGTATGAGAAGTGCGGCATAATTTGCGCAATGTTAAGCAGTGGATTTAAAATTGTTTCGACAGTCTTGCTTTTATATGCACATACACCCAGCGCTAGCCCGATCAGTATTGCCATGGGCGCAGCAATAAGAACGAAAGACAAAGTTTGCATTGATGGCTCCCATTGACCAAAAATGGCAATGTACACAAACGTAAAGCCTGCGAATAAGGCTAAGCCAATACCGCTCAAACGGTAACCCAGAATGGCGGCACCACCGGCAACAACCGTCCAAGGTAATCCCGGCCAGCGAGCCCATGGGTTTTCCGTCGCCCAATCCCAACTGGTAAACGTAACGATGGTTTTTACACCACCCAGTATCAGTTCTCTAACAAATTCAATCAGGAATAATATAAATCCTGATATTCCGCGAGTCACCTGCCGCATAACAGGCTGCTTTTCATACTCTTCAATATCAGGATCGTACACATCTACCAGCCACCATTCAAACATCAAGAAATCGACCGAGTTATTAATCATTAGCGGTAATTGTTTGAATAAGGGGGGCAGACGCCAAAGCCAACTGCCGTCGGTGGCCGGAACAAACATGCACATCAGAAGAAACACAGCGATCAGCAGCATAAACTGCAAATACTTATGCTCTCGAAGCAACTCCATCATGACAATTGCCCTGATGTCTCTTTCGAATGCCCTCCGAACAGCAGGTGTACCACTTTTGATGCATGCACCGCACCCACAATTGCGCCTGTTGAATCAATCACCGACACCGGTTTGCTTGAGTTCAGCACGACTTCCGCTACCGATTCAATGATTGCGTCTTTAGAGACTTTTATATCGCTTACTGGATCCGCTGGATTGACAGGGTCCATCACCGTTTCAATTTTTAGTACCTTTTCTCGCGGCACTTCTTCAGTAAATTTGCGCACGTATTCAGTGGCTGGGTTGAGAACAATATTGGCTGGCGTATCGAGTTGCTCGATAATGCCATCTTTCATAATAGCTATGCGGTCTGCTAAGCGCAGCGCTTCATCAAAGTCGTGCGTTACAAACAGTATGGTTTTACTTAACACGCCCTGCAAGCGCAAAAATTCGTCTTGCATTTCCTTACGGATAAGTGGGTCGAGTGCAGAAAACGGCTCATCAAGAAACCAAATATCCGGCTCAATAGCTAGCGATCGAGCGATGCCAACACGTTGTTGTTGCCCACCAGAGAGTTCGCGAGGAAAGTAATTTTCACGGCCAGACAAACTAACTAATTCCATCATCTCGCCAGCACGTTTGATACTGTCATCTGTGCTAACGCCTTTTACCTGTAACGGAAACGCTATGTTTTCAAGTACAGTCTTATGAGGTAGCAACGCAAAGCTCTGAAACACCATGCCCATCTTGCTACGCCGCAGTTGGATTAACTGCTTGTTGTTCATCTTTAAGATATCTTCACCTTCGATGAAGATCTTGCCGGCTGTTGCGTCGGTTAACCTTGATATACAACGCAATAGCGTTGACTTCCCCGAGCCTGATAGGCCCATAATAATAAGTAGCTCACCGGGATGCACGTCAAACGATGCGTTGTTAACACCAACAATGCAGCCCTGTTCTTGAAACTTGGCTGCATCCACTTCACCACCGGATTCTTTCATCATCCGTTTAGCATTATCACCAAAAATTTTAAAAACGTTTTCGCAGCGGATAACGGGATCGTTTGAATTCGAGGCTTCGGATGACATAATTTTTTGCTAACTCTATTCTTGAAATTCAGAACTATGGTGAAGGCATACTATGCCCATCCATAACAAATTAAGCCCCCTGACTCGATACGAACCAGGAGGCTTAATACTTCTCAACGTATGCTTAGTCCAATAATTTAAACACCATAGACGGCCGATAAATTATTGTCTGGCATAAACCTTACTTGACCCAAGGCATCCAAACAGCTTCGTTGTCTGCAAGCCATTTTGCCGCAGCGTCTTTATGATCCATCTTTTCGATATCAACTAGAGCAGCCATTTCACCGATTTGAGTCGTAGTGAAATCCAACTTACTGAATGCCGTATAGGCAGCAGGGTGAGTTTTAGGGAATTTGTAGTTAGCGGCTTTTTTCAACCAGCCTTTCGGAGAACCACATTTTCCGTCACCACCATCTTCTTTACGACAACCCGGTGTGTACTCAGGAAACTCTATAAATGTAAAACCTTCTGCATCAGTGAAGTTAGGCGTCCAGTTAAATACAATTGTAGCGCGCCCTTCTTTCTTTGCTGAAGCGAGTTCAGTCCAAAGTGCATCAGCGCCACCAGCAAACTTCACAGTCCAGTTGTCTGCAAGGCCAAGTGCTTCAAGACGCTCAGGCATTAGGTTACCGTGCCAGCTTTGTGGACCCTCTAACCAACGGCCTTTGCCGCCAGAATCAGCGGTAGCGAAGGCTTCGTGACAATCTTTCAGTGCTTCCCAGTTTGGTAAGCCAGGACACAAGTCCTGCTCGATCACCCAAGTTGGAACACCCATTTCTTCAAGCGTGGTAGCAGAGTGCGTACCGGCGTCGATCACACCGCCTTTTGCCATAGCGTTGTAGAACGACTTACCAAACGTTGATTGCCATACTTCATGAGAAAGCGTTACGTCACCATTACGGATAGATTCATATACCGCCTGAGAGTCGGCAGGAACATATTCAACGTTATTGCCCATACTCTCAAACATGCCACCCAGCACGTAAGCCATTACAACCTGACTAGACCAATTATGAATTGGGATCACTATTGGTTGAGTACTATCAGCGGCCTTAGCAACACCGGTAAATGACGTTAGTGCAATAGCACTCGCCACTGCTAATGTTCGCAGTGACTTAGGTGTTCGTAATTTCATAAAATCCCCTTGTTTTAAGATTCAAAAGGCGCGCGGATCCAAATTTAGCTGTGTTGAATCAACGCACCAACCATGGCCTCAAGAACCACTGTAATAGCGTTCGGAATGCACTGAGGAAAAATACCACCTTTGCTCTAGAGAGACAAACATTAGTGAAAAATAGAGCCAATATCTCTAAATTAGCGCTTATTAGTACAGTATTGGTATATTAGATTTCGACAACGTTGTTAATACAGTCATCCTCCTACAGGCGGCGTCCCGGAATCTAGATACTGGGCGCATGACTTGGCAACGTACTTGGAACTCACGCAAATATGACTAGATGCCCGCCTTCGCGGGGATGGCAACCTTCGCGGGAATGACGACTCGAATCATTGCGCCACTATTTTATTATGTTAAATATGCTATTTCGCTGCGCTTAACTACGCTCTGGAATATCAACCAACTTACCTCGAGGTATTTCAGCATCTTTGTCATAAAGCGGCAACGTCGCCAAGGTGCCGTTATGTAATTGGCCATCAATGCACCTAATCTTTACGTCAGTACCGACACTATGCTCAGCGGACTCAAGCAAACCAATGCCAATGCCCTTTTGTAAATAAGGCGATAAGGCACCGGCTGTTATCTTACCTATATTATTTTTACCCAGCATTATGTCAGCACCAATGTGCGGCTCCCCGCCGTCGCACAACAAACCTCTTTGCCGATTGGCCGGTTTGAGTTTAGCCAATGCTGGCTTGCCAATAAAATCAACCTTATCCATATCAACAAAACGATCTAAGCCCACATCATAGGGAGTGGTAAAGCGATCAAAGTCAGACCCGGCATTAAGGATACCTGCCTCAATACGACGAATATGCATCGAATCTAAACCAAATAGGCTCAATCCGAACGGCTCACCCTTAGTTTTTAAGTGGCTCCATAAGGCGTCAGCGTCATGGTGCGGTTCGGTATAAAACTCCCAGCCCAACTCGTTGGTGTAACCCGTGCGAGTTATCACGACTTCTTGGCCACCAAACCGTACAGTCGCAATGCCAAAATAGTTGAATGGATCAGGCACGCCGTCATCGCTAGCGGCAGCCAATACATCAAGTGAAGTCGGTCCTTGCACTTGCGATACATACACTTCTGGGTCGGAAATGGTTACATCCATTCCCACGGCGTGTGCCCTTGCCCAACTATAAAAATCACCATCAGCTTGTGCGTACCAAAATGTTTCTTGATCCAAGCGTAACAAAACCCCATCAGTAATCATTCCACCATCCTCATAGCAGGCAAGACCATAACCACATCGACCTGGTCGCACCTTGGAGATATCTTTGGTAAACAGCATATTTAGAAGGCGCTGAGCATCTGGCCCTTTAAATTCGAGTGGGTATTCACCAGTGTGTAAAACGGCTGATTTTTGGCGTAGCAACCAATAGCCCTCAACAGTATTAATCTTGTCAAAACAACAAGCCATTAAACGGCGGTTATACACAGTGTAATACGGCCCAAACGGACGCTCTATTTCGTGGTAGGGGTGACGGTTGATTCCGAAATCCCAACCTGCCCCATCAATAGAGCTTACTAGGTCACGGGTTTTTCCATCACTGGATTTAAAAATCATAAATAAAACTCGCGTTAAGTTAAATCTGCGCCAAGGGCGTTGACTACCATCTCTTGAAAATGATGCACTGCATGTTCTGACAATTCACTGCGATCAGCGTCGACAACAAAACGTCCTTGATTGTAGCCGCGCGATTGCAATCCACGCTGCACGCTTTCGCACAATGTAATGTCCTCCGGCTGAAGTACATCTTTTTGATAAGCCATCGCTTCCATCAATTGTTTACTGGGTTTACCGTCACGGACAAACCAATCTTGAAACTCAAGCGTATTCGACGCTCCGTTTGGATTCATCTGCAAAATAGATAAATTCGCTTCGCCGGGATACGCCCATATGGTTAGATTGGGCCACAGATACCAGCCTGCATAACCAAAATCCACATCGCCTTTTTCAAAGCTAAACGCATTGTTATTTTGGTTATTAACCGCCTTGGAAATATGGCTAGAATAAATACCCTTGCTAACTGATCGATAGCTATCCATATCAACTAGGTCAACAAAATCTTTGTGCGCAGGATGACAGTGATAGCATTCTAAAAAATTATCGATCATCACCTTCCAATTGCATTCCACATGATAAGTATCGCGTTGCGCGTACTTTAAGTTGTCAACATCTGGGCAGTAATCGCGTATTTCTTTTTCAAGTTCCGATGCTAGCGATGCTAATGGCTCAGCTTCATTGTTTAAATTCACAAACACCATGCCGCAAAATTTTTCGACTCGCACACTCTTTAATGAAAACTCGCATTTATTAAACCCGGGTACATTGCGCGTATTGCGCGCTGACTGAAGAGCACCTTTTAGATCGTAAGCCCAAGCATGGTAGGGGCAACGAATCATATTAGTTTGGCCGGCACCGGCTAGCAGCTCATGGCCACGGTGTTGGCAGACGTTATAAAACCCACGCAGTTCGCCGTCTTCATCTGCTACCACAAACACATTTTGGTTATCAATTGCCGCGGTGATGTACTCGCCTGAACTCGCCAATTGGCTGCTGTGCCCGACGTACCACCAGTTGCTAAAGAAGATCGCATCACGTTCCTTCTCGTACACTGCGTTATCGGTGTAATAACGAGCAGGCATGGTGAATGAACTGCTGGGATCATTACTGAAAGGCGAATCATTTTCAGCTCTGTCGATCGGTGATTGGGTCATATCGCATCGGTAACCTTAGTAAATAAATAGGATATTCTTAACTATGCCCCTACTCAAACGATATTTTTAGGCCTATTTTGATAAGCTGAACTTATGAATACGATCAGACACCAACTTCCCCCGCTTGAGCCTTGTGTGGCGTTTGATGCAGCAGCCCGCCACTTAAGCTTTACCAAGGCCGCCAAAGAACTAAACCTCTCTCAGGCTGCAGTGAGTCAGAAGATACGCAATCTAGAGTCTTTTTTAGGCGTGGACTTATTTATCCGAGCTAACCGCAGTGTTCGCTTGTCGCCCGCTGGCAAAGAGTTTCAACACACAGTTTCTGGTTTGCTACGCCAGCTGGCCAGTGCTGCAAACGATATCAAAACACCAGCCACTCGAACGCGACTAACGATTGCAGCAGATCAATCGGTAGCATCAATGTGGTTAATGCCCCGCTTAACAGACTTCCAATTAAAATTTCCCGATATCGCCGTGCGCTTGATAGCATCAGATGACGAGTCAGACTGTCTTCACCCTGACGTTCATATCGCGATAATTCATGGCAAAGGAGACTGGCCGGCCTACCAAGCTGAAAAGTTATTTGAAGAAGAAATATTTCCGGTGTGCAGCCCTGCTTACCTAAACAAACGACGCTCGATACCCATAGAGCAATTGATTGACGAAGCGCTGTTAGAGCAAGATGATAACCATTGGGATTGGATGAACTGGCGAACCTGGCTCAGCCACAACGATATGCACTTGCCTAAAGGTTATCGCGGGTTTCAAGTTAACAGCTATCCATTGATGATTGATGCGGCACGCAACGGCCATGGCATTGCCTTGGGTTGGCGATATCTGGTTGATTCCCTGCTGCAAAGCGGTGAATTAACCACACCCACCAACGCGACAGTAAAAACCGGATTTGGCTATTATCTGGTACACAAGGGCAACTCCAGCGCCAATACTGCCGTCAGTCGATTTTGCAAGTGGGCAAAAGAACGTCAAAACCTACCGAGCAACTAAGAAACCCCCGCAGGCCGGTGCTATAGTCATTTGATCAACAAAATCGAGTTCGGACCATGACAGACGCACCAGCAGGCCAGTTTTACCTCGGCAGCCAACCTCAAAACGATGAGCCATTATTTTATAAATCGGCAAATCTGACCACACACGGTGTCATTGTGGGTATGACAGGCTCAGGCAAAACAGGCTTGGGCATCGTCCTACTCGAAGAGGCCTTGGCATCCGGCACCCCTACTCTGATCATCGATCCTAAAGGTGACATGGGCAATCTGTTGCTCAGCTTTCCTAGCATGTTGCCCACAGACTTTATGCCATGGATCAGCGAATCAGAAGCTGGTGGTGACCCGGCGCAGGCGGCAGTTGAAAAAGCAGAACTTTGGAAGTCTGGCTTAGAACGCTCAGGCATCGAACTAGAGCGGATTAAAAAACTACACAACACCGCTGACTTCACCATCTACACGCCAGGCTCAAGTGCAGGCATTCCCCTAAATGTCATCGGCTCACTTAACGCGCCAGCTCCGGGCACTGATCCCGAAACCATACAAGATGAGATTGAAGGGTTTTCTTCATCACTACTGGCAATGGTCGGTATCGAGTCCGATCCACTGAGTAGCCGCGAACACATTCTAATTTCCAATATTCTTAATTGGTATTGGTCTAAAGGTAAGAGCCTTGATTTGGGCATGCTGATTGGCTTAGTGCAACAACCTCCGATGCGTAAACTCGGCGTCATCGATTTAGATTCATTTTTCCCACCAGCTGATCGCGTCAAGCTAGCGATGAAACTCAATGGACTTGCCGCTTCTCCTTCGTTCTCAAGCTGGACAGAAGGGCCTGAACTCAATATTCAGAATATGCTTTACGGCAACGGTGATAAGCCGCAGGCTGCTATTGTCTCGCTTGCACACCTAAGCGAAGACGAACGACAGTTTGTGGTCACTCTACTGCTATCCAAAATGGTGACTTGGATGCGTGCACAAGCCGGTACCTCTGATTTACGCGCACTGGTGTATATGGATGAAGTATTTGGTTATGTGCCACCGATTGGTAACCCACCTTCTAAAAAACCAATATTGACCATACTCAAGCAAGCACGTGCATTTGGGGTGGGCTTAGTCATGTCGACTCAAAATCCCGTCGATATCGACTACAAAGCCATATCAAACGCCGGCACATGGATGATTGGTCGGCTGCAAACCGAACAAGATAAGCAACGCTTACTCGACGGCATGAGTCAATCAGATGGCTCAGTTGATATCAAAGCCATTGGCGATACAATTTCGAATTTGGACAAACGCCAATTTGTTTTGCACTCAACCAAAAACTCAACGCCTTTACTATTTTCTACGCGCTGGGCCATGTCTTATTTAGCTGGGCCGTTAACGCGTGACCAAATCACCCGGCTAACGAGCTCTGAAAAACGAGCTGAGAGTGCGGCAAGTGCGCAAGCTGTAAATACAGCCGCTATTGATAGCGGTGGCACTAGCAGTGCTACCACTGCTGAACAAGCGCCTCTAGCCGATAACGAAAGTAAGGTATTGCCTCAAATAGCTGACAATGTGGTGGTACGTTATTTAGACCCAGCCGTGGAGTATGCTGAAGCTGTAGGAGTAACTGCTGGTAGCAATCGCTTAAGGGCGGGCTTAGCAGTACGAGTAGAAATGTTGTTTGACGATACAAAATCCAAGCTGCGCCACCAAACAGAATGGGAAGCGATCATCACACCACTAGATGGTCCAGTTGATGCTGACGATGCCATCATTGTTGACTACGACGACAGAGATCTTTCCAAGAAAGAACCTGACAACCCAATCTATATATTGCCTGACGCAAAAATTAAAAACAAAACGTATTTCAACCAAGCCCAAAAGGCAATAAAAGATCACCTTTATCGCAACAAAGAGCTCGAGCTGTTTTTTAACCCAGACCTTAAAGCCTACTCACATGTTGGCGAATCCAAAGACGACTTCGAAATGCGCTGCGAAGTTATTGCCGACGAAGGCGCTGATAAAGACGCAGATAAGCTTCGAAAGGTGTTAGCCAAAAAAACCGACCGTATCAATGCGTCAATTCAAAAAGCGGAAGACAAACTACGCGAGCTTGAATTTGATACCGCCAGCCGCAAGAAAGATCAGCGCACTAGCCAAGTACTCGATATAGCAGGCGGTTTACTCGGTGGATTGCTCGGCGGCCGACGCAGCACCCGCTCGATGGTGACCACAGGCATCAGGCGCAGTCAGAGTAAAGGCCGCATGGCAGCTAGAGCCGAAGAGCGTTTAAAAACAGCAGAAAACCGTTACAACGAGCTAATGGAAAATCGTGAAGAGCTTGAAGATCAAATCGGTGAAGATCTATTTGAAATCCAAAGCGAATGGGCAGAGAAAGCCCCCAACATTGAAAGCGTGACAATCGGTTTGGAGAAAGCCGATATTAGTATTGATGACGTTGCCTTGATTTGGATGCCAGTTGAGGGACAGTAGAGATAGTCAAGTCGGCGCAAGCTGTCATCCCCGCGAAGGCGAGGGTCACTTCACTTAGACGGCAATTAAACTTCTCTAAATACACCCAGTGGGCGATTAATCAGTGGGTACCGAACTTGCGTTTTCGCCCGCTGCGGCTTGTCGTTCACCGATCCGGCGTGCATGAAAACGCTGAAAACCTTCGTCGCTGTCGTAGCCTTTTTGATTAATCCAAGTCAGCATGTCAAGAAAAGTGCCTTTTCCGAACGCGCCGTACATATTGCCATCAGCAGCGTCGGCTGCGTGCAGATCGCCATCGAGCTTCTCTGGCATAAACATCCAAGTTGGAGTGAAATTAATCTTCCACTTTTCTGATGCTGTTTTTTCGGTAAGCACTTCGCCATCAGTATCCGTGACTTCTTCATCGCCGTATAAATTGTATTGCACAACGACAAAATTCTCTTTGATATAAGCAACCACTTCTGGATCTTGGAGAACAGTCTCGTGCATTTTATCGCAGTAGATGCAGCCTTGTTGTTCAAACAGAATAATGTGCCTTTTATTTTTTTCAGATGCCTCTGCAACGTCTTCAGTGATGTCACGAAAACTAAGCGACAACCAATCTGGCTTATGCAAACCGTCTTCGCCTACTGGCACATTGGCCGTTGCCGACAACGGCATTATAACGACTGTGAAAAATGCCACTATGGTAAAAACCGTAGTGAGTAAATTATGCTTTGTTAATTGTGTTGCCATATAGATACTCTCCTTTTATTGAGACATTCGCGACTATGATAAAACTGGATTATGCAACTATAGTTTAAGACGAATAATCAGATTTCTCTTCGTCCAATATCGCACGTAACTCCTGAAAATGCCTGTCTTCCGTCTCCGGATAGGCTTCTATCTGTTGTGCGGTTTTTTCCGCAATATCATGTGGGATAACCCGCAAAGGTTGCCCTGTTTGTAACGCTTTGATATAAGTTTGGGCTGCACGCTCGAAGTAGTACAAACGATTAAACGTATCGGCAACACTACTGCCAATAACTAACACACCGTGGTTTCCCATTACCATCACTTTCTTTTTCGGGTCGGTAAAGAGCTGTGCACAACGTTCACCTTCATCTTCAAACGCTAAACCGCCATATTGCTCATCAACTACGATACGATCGTAAAATATTGCGCAGTTTTGATCGATAGGCGGCAAAGTGCTGTTTTGCAAACTAGCCAGAACGGTAGCGTAGACAGAATGAACGTGCATAACACAACGGGCATGAGCACAATGCCTATGCACACCACCGTGTAAACCCCAAGCAGTTGGGTCTGGCGCGTCAGGTTTGTTTAGCGTCTCGGGATCATTTCCATCAATCTCAAGAATGTCCGATGCTTTAATCCGACTAAAATGCCATTGATTAGGGTTCATCAAAAATTGGGTGCCGTCATCGTTAACCGCCAAACTGAAATGGTTGGCAACACCTTCATGCAGATCAAAACGAGCAGCCCACCGAAACGCGGCGGCCAGATCTTCCCGCTGCTGCCAGTGATCCATATTAGTTTTTAGATTAGTTACACTCATAGAATAGCTCCAATGGCAGTCCACTTCATTGTAAGCAAACCGTCTAAAAAATACCGCTTTAAGCTCTATTACTTTAGATATATCGCTTTAGACATATCGCTTTAGATATGTCGCATCTAACCTAACGCTCAAAGCATATCGTTACATAGATTTTCCTTAAACAAACGGCATATGCCGATTAACATCTTTATACAGTAGATATCTAAACGGACTGTCGCCAGCGGCGTAGCACGCTTGCGGGCAAAAGGCACGCAGCCACATGTAATCACCGGCTTCAACCTCAACCCAATCCTGGTTAAGCTTATACGCACCCTTGCCTTCTAGCACATATAAACCGTGTTCCATCACATGAGTTTCCATAAATGGAATAACGTAGCCAGGCTGGAAAGTGACGATATTGACGTGCATATCATGGCGTAGATCATCCGGTTCTACAAACCGCTTGGTTAACCAACCATTATTGGTATTGGGCATGGGGATGGACTCTACGTCGTTTTCATTGGTAACAAATGCCTCTGGATGATCAAGGCCATCCACAGCGTCGTATTGTTTGCGTATCCAATGAAAGTGAGCCGTTTCCTTGCCGGTGTTATGGGCTGACCACACAGCACCGGGTGGCAAAAACACATAACCACCCGACTCAACCTTATGCGCCTTGCCGTCAATAGTAACCTCTAGCACAGCCGCAGTAACGAACAGCACATGCTCTACACCCGGGAACGTTTCAGGTTTGTCGCTACCACCTCCCGCGGCAACTTCTACCAAATAATGCGAAAACGTCGATGCAAAACTAGCCATGGGCTTAGCAATAACCCAAGCAAGCGTATTATCCCAAAACGGCAAGCGGCTACTAACGATGTCGGTCTGACAGCCCGCCGGAATAAACGTATAAGCCTCTGTAACAATAGCGCGAGTATCCAAACGTGTGTCTTGTGGCGGAACCGGTCCGTGCATCTTTGGGTATTTGTAAGTGTTCATAACGTTAGTTTTCGTGCTGGCTGCTAAGCTTGAATAATGGTGTAAGGGGAAGATAATGAATATTCTTCGAGGTTTTTCTCATCGCCAATATAATCCACCACAGCGAATAAGGCAGTTTGATCAATCGGCGTGAGCACACCGTGCCATGTATTTTTAAAATAGTTAACGCCTTGCTTACCGTTAGTGATGAACACCAACGGTTTGCTTGGCTTGCCATTGTCATCGGCTGCAACAATAACCAAATAGGGTTTGTCACTCATCGGAATAAATGCTTGACTACCCAAGGGGTGACGCTCGAGCAGCCTTAATGTAATTGGGAAAGCATAGGCTTGAGCTTCAAACAAGCTAATGCCAGCAACCCCGCTGCTATCCACCGACGGCTGGCTTAGGTTATGAAAACGTGCACAGTTTCCATTGTTGATTAAATAGGAATCGCTGCCGCTAGTTTCAATCACATTACCGAAAGGAGCGAATGCCACTTTTGAGAGGGGCACAGGAGCCAGCTGTATATTAGAATCAGTTTTATCTACCATGGTGATAGTCTAGACAAGGTAGTCAGACTAATGTGTGATTTAGACAGCTAAGTTCTCTTTTTGTCGCCTCCGGATACCAGTAACTCCCTGAAAAACCACTGCTGATAACACCAAGGCGCCGCCTAAGATGGTAGTAGAACCAGGCGTCTCATCAATCATTAGCCACACCCATAGGGGGGCTAACGCCGTCTCTAGAAGGCATAGGATTGGGACTTGAGCCGAAGGCACGCTGCGCGAGCCTAAGGTAATAAGAATAAAACCAACGCCAATTTGAAAAGAGCCTAGACCTATTGCGACCAACAAATCATGGCTTGAAAGCTCAAAGCTAGGCATCATAATCGCGCTCGCAAGCGCTGCTACTAAACCAGCGCAACAAGTTGCTGCCAACATGTCCGGGCGAGTTGATCGACGTATCGCCACAATCATTACCGCAAATGCTGCTATTGCGATCAAGGCGTATCCCATCCCCTTTATATCGCTGGAACTGACATCGCCCGTGAACATCACAAAAATTCCGCCTATCGCCAGCGCAATGGAAACCCAAGTTCTGATACTAACTACTTCCCTAAGGACTAACCAACCCAGTACAGCTGCAAACAGCGGCCCAGAGCTAATTATGATCACGGTGTTGGCAACGGAGGTATTAAAAAGACTTAACAGGTAGGCGATGAAGCTTAAGCCTACACTCAAAGCCACTATCCACTCTAGATAACCAAAACCTTTGAAATCAGCAAGAACCGA
Organism: uncultured Granulosicoccaceae bacterium; assembly: GCA_937958675.1. Lineage (GTDB taxonomy): Bacteria > Pseudomonadota > Gammaproteobacteria > Granulosicoccales > Granulosicoccaceae > Granulosicoccus. Next base: position 4,139 of record CALGND010000012.1, on the reverse strand, counting down.
CTTGCCGCTGCGCAGCAGCATAAATAAGAATACGACAATAGAAAATGTGGCGGAACGATAAAACAGAATGGTCCAGGGATCAGCTTGCTCGATCATCCTTACAAGGATCCCGCTGGAGCTCATAAATACCCCTGCCAACACAAGGTAGATAACGCCGCGGCGGTAGGACTGTGAAGCAATGGTAGGAGGCATAAAACTACATTCGCGCTTTAGGAATAAACATTTGAGCGCCTGCAATACGGCACACTCTTTTTTTCAAAGTGTATACCTATCTTGTTAATTTATCGCCTTTAATAAATACCCATCTGCGTCATTTGCTTGCATTTGGTATTGAGTCTACAAAACCGGAGGTAAAGAAGTGCTTTTAAAACTCCACTGCTGAGACATTGCGCTTACCCGACTCATAGGTTCTGACTTTAACTTGCACTGACTGCCCAACAGCAGGCACACTCATTCGATAGAAAGTATTAGCTCTGGCACCATCATCAAGCTGCACTTGAACGCGAACAGATTCCACCCCAACAGCGTTGCTGTTAGAGTCTTGAACTTCGATCACCGTTGCAGATTCTGTACCTTCGCTGAGCAATTCATCCTCAAAGTGTTTTAAGTAAATCATAAATACTAAAAACATCACGACGGCTATCTGAAAAAACATCAAAACAGTACGTGGAGAGGATCGATAGAATGGCGCTATTATCACGAGGAAATTCTCAGAGCAATTGGTCGATAAGCCAAGTTATGTGCAATAGTGCTGCCAATTTGCTGATAGCCCATTAGGTGGACGGCTAAGCTACCTCCAGCTGTGCGATCAATACCGCATACTGAGCACCGTGCATATCTCGATCACCCGCACTGCCCTGCACTATCGGGCGAGCGAAGCTGATTTTGATAGCGAATAGTTCTGGCATGTCGTACCGACGAAGTTCGGTAACCGGCAGTTGCAAGCAGTCAGCAATCAGCTCATTTTGTAGTACATCAATGACCACGTTGTATCGCTTGGTGTCACCGCAAAAAATATCAATCGTAATCCAATAAGGCCCGGCATTTTTTGAACGAATCTTTGTTGTGATATCGCCTAACAATTGGGTCATTAGAGTACTTCCTTCTCTAGTCTAAACACGCGCATGGGATCATCTATTTCCATCACATGATTTAAACAAAATTCAAACGCCTCACCTCTTGAAGTTTCAGCTGGCGAATAAGGAAACGCAAAGCTCGGCATTGGCTCATCATCAGTTAATGGGTAGTGTAAAACAAAGGGATTAGCGAACCGCATAATGTCATCAGCTAAGGCTTGTGTAGTGCTGGTCACTATTCCCAATACTCCAACCTCAGCAGCGACCTCGGATTGGGTTTCTAACGCTCCAAAAGTAGCATTGCTGCCAATGACTCTAAATTCCATGGTGTATTGATCCGGCGCGATATCTAGCCTTGTTTGCAGTTGTGCAACTAAAAATGCCTGCAGTCTATCAACCCATTGATGGACGTTTTTCACATAATGTGGATCACGTATGAGTGCAAGGATGGTCGTCTGAAAACCACGCGAACGCGCTCCCTCTAACTTGACTGTATATTGCTCGGCGGTAGTCCAGCTCGACCCTTCTACCCTCACGGTTTGCTTATCGATAGCCGTATATGTCGCATTTGATGCGTCCAGTGTTCCGCCCGGCTCCACTAGTTGATGAGGATTGGCGTTTTCGTACAACATATGAGCGGAAACCGAATGTGGTGTACAAAAAGCATCATCCGCGATTGCCTGGATGGTAAAACCCTGCTGATCAACGCTAAGCAACACCACACCTGAAGAAGGGTTAGTCGTGCAAAAAGCACCGCACTCCGCTATTTTCGCACCATGCCAAGCAGCGCCTTCGTGCTCACCGTTGGCGATAGGCAAGGCACATAGAGCAGCTGTGTCAGTTGCCCGGCCAGCCAAGACGATATCTGCACCCGCGTTTATCGCTTGCATTATTTGCTCACGGCCAGCTAGTGCAACGATATGGCTGCATTCGTTAACAATGCTTTCGTTTAACGGGACTGCAGGCTCTAAGCCATGAACTTTACGATCGTTAAGCGCAGCCAGTATTTGCGGCGGCTCTTGCTCTGTATATAGCGAAACCACTTTGGGGTGCAGCTGTAGCTCTTCCGCGATCTCTCGCGTAATTTCCAGCATCCAATCAACCATTGAATCTGTACCGCAAGTGCCACAGCTACTAATGACAAGTGGAACCCCCAAGGTATCTCTCGCTTGCATCAGTAGCTTCCATTCGGCCTTGCAAATAGCGCGCGAGTATTTCGTTGTACCAGTTCCTAAGTACGCAGGCCCGCTATCAGTAGAACCACCATCAATACAAATAATATCAGGCTTAAATTGCAAGCCTTGTGCTAGCGCACGCTCACTGAACCCCAGGCCCAACACACCTGACGGTACGAGCACTTTAGTCGTCATAGAAAGTTACCCATTTAACACCTTTCGCACTTTTCCACATTAGAAACAGTGTAGCTTTTTTACCTGCAATTAACCTAATTCTAAGACCAAACGCGTTATCATGAGGCATGAGCAAAATATCGATATCACAAACACCAGACGGCAGCTACGTTGGGCAGTTTGAGGCAATGGCTAGCACATGTGAAATCCTAGTAGACAGCTCCGATAAGGATCTTGCCACGCATCTAACAACGTTGGCCCAAACCGAAGCGATCCGTATTGATCACAAGTTCAGTCGTTACCGGGATGACAACCAGATTCATGAAATTAATAATGCCAATGGCGCGGTAGTCAGTGTGGATGCAGAGCTAGCAAAGCTACTAGTGTTTGCGGATACGGCATACGCGGCCAGCGAAGGCAGGTTCGATATCACGTCGGGTGTTTTACGTGAGGCCTGGACGTTTGATGGGTCCGACAATATTCCCACAGCTGAAGCGGTCGAACTGCTCTTAAGCCGTGTAGGTTGGAACAAAGTAAATTGGCAAATCCCAGAATTCTCCATGCCAGCCAATATGCAAATCGATTTAGGCGGCATAGGCAAAGAATACGCAGTCGACCAAACCGCCGCGATACTCTCCGCAGAAACTTCTACCGCCGTATTGATTAACTTTGGTGGAGATTTGATTTCCACCAACGCCCCTAAGAGCGGCCAATGGACAGTGGGCATACGTACAGAGGGCACGCCGGATGTCGTGATCAATATCAAACAAGGCGCCATAGCAACAAGCGGTGATGAGAACCGCTTCTTATTGCATAACAATCAGCGGTATTCACATGTCTTGGATGCCACCACAGGTTGGCCTGCAAAGAATGCACCTCGCAGCATTACAGTAGCGGCGGCCAATTGCGTGCAAGCCGGCTTGCTGGCAACTATGGCCATGCTAGAAGGTGAACACACTGAGGCTTATTTAAAAGAAGTGAATGTGATGCATTGGGTGCAGCGTTAAAATTTAAACGAATAGTTAACCCTGAATATCGACGCGGTTAAATCGCTTGAATTAGCTGTAACTATCTCACCTGTTGGCGAGGTAACTGATGCATCGGCTCCCGTTGTTTTGTAGGAGTCAAAACTAAATCCGACGGTATTGTTCCTGCTGATCTGCCGCTTATAAGACAAACCAACTGTTACGCCAGTAAATTCGTTTAAGCGATAATCTGAGCTGGCTTGATTGGGCAGATTAGAATCAAACACAAACGGGACATAAAAATCAGCCGCTGATTGGCTATATATTCGAAAGTTAGGTTCTATCCATTGCTTAGCATCAATTAACCACCTAAATCGTGTTTCAAGTGTGTGGGAATCAATACCCCAATCGTCCGTGTGATAACGATAAGCCAAATTAGCAATCGACTTATCAAACCGATATTTATACTCAACGTACAGGTTATGACCCGTACGCGAATCTGGTCGGCTTTCAAAACGATACAAACCACCTGCACCACCACCAGCGGCTTCTAACGAGCCGTTATCATCTAATACGCTGATAAACTTGTAGGGATCATTTAAATAACCGTCAAACACAGAGGCTGAGTAATTAATTTGTACCAACGAGCGGCGATTGATAATTTGAGTAAAGCCGACTAACAGGTCAACAACTGTTTTGTCTTTATCATTCGCTTTAAAGCCAGAAGCGCCATCGCTTGGCACAAACGT